>JAQUUX010000004.1 GCA_028693705.1 Lachnospiraceae bacterium
AAACAAAATTCAATTGTTTATCAATTGCAGTCATGGTATTATGTAAAATTAGTAAGACAATGGGAGAAGATTATGTTAAAAAGTGAATTTTCTAAGTTATTTAAAAATAAATTACTACTTTTAGATGGAGCGACAGGCTCTAATCTGATGAAAGCAGGGATGCCTGCAGGGGTGTGCCCTGAGCAGTGGATTTTGGAGCATGAAGATATTATGCTGCAATTACAGCAGGATTATGTGGAAGCAGGAACGAAAATATTATACGCTCCTACATTTACTGCTAATAGAATAAAATTAATGGAATATGATCTGGCTGATCAGATGGAAGACATGATCAAACGTTTGGTTGCCATTTCAAAAAAAGCTGCCTATGGCAGGAATACTAAAGGAAAACAGACAAAGCCAAAAGCGCTGGTAGCCGGTGATCTTACCATGACCGGTGTGCAGTTACAGCCTGTTGGCAACATGGGATTTGAAGAATTGGTTTCTGTCTATAAGGAACAGATCAGATACCTGGTGGATGCAGGGGTAGACTGTCTGGTTGTGGAGACCATGATGAGTTTGCAGGAGACGAGAGCTGCTGTAATCGCTGCTAAGGAAACCTGTGATTTACCTATTTTGTGTACATTGACTTTTGAAAGTGACGGCAGAACATTATACGGAACAGATGCTGTAACGGCTGCGATTGTTTTGGAAAGTCTGGGGGTATCTGCATTAGGTGCTAACTGTTCCTCAGGACCTGAGCAGATGTTACCGGTTCTAAAGGATATGCTGTCTGTGACGAACATTCCGATTATTGCTAAACCAAATGCAGGTCTGCCGGAAGTGGATGCCGAAGGGAATACGGTATACGCTATGGCACCTGAAGAATTCGCGAAGAGCATGATACCGATGCTGGAGGCCGGTATTACGATTGCGGGTGGCTGTTGTGGAACAACACCTGCACATATTGCTGCATTACATAAGGAAATGCAGGCATTTCAGCAACCTGGTATAGAAGAAAAAGTACCAAGAAAGTCCAGTCAGAAGCGTTATCTGGCATCAGAACGCAGACCTCTTATATTCGGGTTGAATGATCCGTTTATGGTAGTAGGGGAACGAATTAACCCAACGGGGAAGAAAAAGCTGCAGGCTGAGCTGTTAGAGGGTAAACTGGACATGGTAGCCAGATTTGCCGAGGAGCAGGAAGCAAATGGAGCAGCTGTTCTGGATGTAAATGTGGGTATGAGCGGTGTTGACGAAAAGTCATTATTTTTATCCGTGATGGAAGAAGTTATGAATGTTACCAATCTGCCCCTTAGTATTGATTCGAGTCATGTGGAAGTATTGGAAGCAGCACTTAGAGTTTATCCCGGACGAGCTTTGATTAACTCCATTTCCATGGAAACGGAAAAGCTGGAAAAGATGCTTCCTATTGCAGCAAAATATGGAGCTATGTTTATTTTACTGCCCTTATCGGATGCAGGATTGCCGAAGGACCTGGCTGAGAAAAAACAGATTATCAAAACCATTACCCAAAAAGCTATTGGTCTTGGAATGAGCAAACAGGATATTGTGGTGGATGGTCTGGTGGCAACTGTTGCTGCCAATCCGGGTGCTGCAAGAGAGACACTGGAGACAATTAAATATTGTAAGGAAAACCAGTATCCGACTATTTGCGGTTTGTCAAACATATCATTTGGTCTGCCAGAGAGAAGCTTTGTTAATACAGCCTTTTTGACCATGGCTATTCAGAATGGTTTAACCATGGCAATTGCAAACCCAAACCAGGAAATGCTTATGTGTGCCGCTTTTGCTTCTGATCTGCTATGCCAAAAAGAGGAATCGGATACAAATTATATTACCTATATGAATGCTTATAAAGAGCGTCATGTTGATGAGGTTACCGTTTCAAAGACTAATATAAACACTGTAAAAACAGATGATGTTTCCAAGTCAGAGGCTGATTTGACCGCATCATTATCTGATGAAGAACGGAAGGTGTATCATGCTGTTCTAAAAGGAAATAAAAGAGAAGTTATTACTTTAACAGCAGAGGCTGTACAACAGAATATTCAACCTAAGGAGTTGTTGGATAATGTGTTGCTGCCTGCCATTAATCAGGTGGGAGATTTGTTTGATAAAGGAAAATATTTCCTTCCACAGCTGATTGCCAGTGCAGAAACCATGAAAAAGTCTATCGAATATCTGGAACCTTTTATGCAGGAATCAGGAGAGGCTACCAAGCTTCCTGTAATCGTTATTGCTACGGTAAAGGGAGATATCCATGATATTGGTAAGAATTTGGTTGCCTTGATGCTGAAGAATTATGGTTTTCAGGTAATTGATCTTGGAAAAGATGTTTCCAGAGAGACTATTATCAATAAAGCAAAAGAGCATGGGGCAAGGATTATTGCTTTGTCAGCACTGATGACTACCACCATGCGGGAGATGAAAGAGGTCATTCAGTTAGGGAAAGAAAATGATCTGGATGTGAAGTTCATGATCGGTGGTGCAGTTATTACCCAGGATTATGCGGATGAAATTGGTGCAGACGGATATTCACATGATGCAGCAGAGGCAGTTAAACTGGCACAGAGACTGTTGCATATTTTATAGAATGAAGGAGGATTTCAAATGATCGGATCTGATATTATGGTGAAATGTCTGGAAGAGGAAGGCGTTGAATTAGTCTTTGGCTATCCTGGCGTTGCCATTTGTCCTTTTTATAACAGTATTTTAAATACGGATATTCGTACAGTATTGATTCGTACAGAACAAAATGCAGCACATGCTGCAAGCGGTTATGCCAGGAGTGCAGGCAAGGTTGGCGTATGCGCGGTTACCTCGGGACCGGGTGCAACCAACGTGATTACGGGTATTGCAACAGCTTTTGCCGACAGTATTCCGTTGGTAGTCATTACAGGTCAGGTAGAGTCAGAGCTGATCGGTTCTGATGTGTTTCAGGAAGCAGATATTACCGGAGCAGTAGAGTCCTTTGTAAAATACAGTTATCTGGTAAAAAATCCAAATGATATTGCGAGGGTTTTTAAAGAAGCGTTTTATATTGCCAATTCCGGCAGGAAAGGACCTGTCCTTATTGATATTCCAATTGATGTACAGAATGCAGCTGTTTCCAAATTTAAATATGACGGAGAAGTAAATCTTAGAACCTATAAGCCTACCGTAAATGGTAATATGGTACAGATCAAAAAGGTGCTGAAGGAACTTTCACGCAGTAAAAAGCCGATTATCTGTGTGGGCGGTGGTGTTCATCTGGGAGATGCCAGAAAAGAAGTTATTGCTTTTGCTGAACAGTATCAGATTCCTGTTGTTTCCACAATGATGGGAATTGGCGTAATGCCAACGAACCATCCGTTATATTTTGGAATGGTTGGAAATAATGGTAAGCCTTACGCCAACAAGGCAATGAACAAAGCAGATTTGATCATGATGGTAGGAGCAAGGCTTGCGGATCGTGCAATCAGTCAGCCTGACTTGATTACAGAAAATAAAGTACTGATTCATATTGATGTAGACCCGGCAGAAATTGGCAAAAACGCAGGGCCTACTGTACCGCTCGTTGGTGAAGTGGGACATATTTTCAAAGATTTACTGGATTTGGATGGCTCGGCAGTGGATACTGATCATACTGACTGGCTGGAAAATCTTTATGTTTACAAAAAGGGTATGAACGCGATCAGGGAATCCAATTCGGATTATATTGATCCTGCTTCATTCATTCATACACTTTCCGCTAAAGTAGAAGAAGATGCTATTTATGTTGCTGATGTGGGACAAAATCAAATTTGGTCCTGTGATAATTATGTGGTACAGAAGGGAATATTTCTTACCTCGGGTGGTATGGGAACCATGGGATATTCCATCCCTGCCGCTATGGGAGCTAAGATGGCTGCACCGGGCGTTCAGGTCATTGCTGCCTGCGGTGATGGTGCTTTCCAGATGTCAATGATGGAGCTGGCAACCATTACACAGTATAAGGTACCGGTAAAAATTATTGTTTTCAGAAATAATTATCTGGGTATGGTACGTGAATATCAGCACAAAACTTATAAGGATCATTATTCTGTAGTAGATATTTCCGGGGCACCGGATCTGGGTAAAATTGCAGAAGCGTATGATATTCCTTATTTAAAATTGGAAAAGGAAGCAGATACAGACAGCATATTGAATCAGTTCTTAAAGAAGGATGATACTTTCATGTTGGAAGTTGTGATTGATCCGGAAGCTTGTGTGAAATAGTATAAATAAGTTATACAATTCGAAGAATTAAAACAATATATGATCTGCTAATTGAAAGGAGAAATATGAAACGTATATATTCCGTTTTGGTAGAAAACAGATCCGGTGTTTTGTGCAAGGTAGCCGGTCTTTTCTCCAGAAGATGTTTTAATATCGACAGTCTGGCCGTTGGTGAAACAGACGATCATGCGGTATCGTGCATGACTATTGTCAGTTCTGGTGATGAGCGTACCATTGAACAGATTGAAAAGCAGTTAAATAAAAAACTGGATGTTATTAAAGTAAAGACTTTTGATGAAAATTCCAGCGTCAGCAGGGAATTAATGCTGATAAAAGTAAAATATAATAAATCTACCAGAAAAGAGATCATGGAAATCTGTGACATTATGAAGGCACAGATAGTGGATATGTCTAAGCGTCAGATGATCATCCAGATCTGCGATACGCCGGAAAAAATCCAGTTGTTAATACATATGTTACAGTCTATCAGCATTGTGGAAGTAGCACGTACCGGTACCCTGGCATTACCTAAATGTGCCGATACAGATTGATTGCGGGAACTTTTCAGACCACGTGATTATATCAGCTATTACCATTTGGAATATGCTTTAACACGTCAAATCGTTGACTTTTCAGCAGGCGATTGATAGAATGTGAAATATGCCACATAAATCTTCTGGATATTTGAAATGTGCATATATGTGGTTTATGTATAATCTTCAATAGAAAGGTATGGTCCGACGATGAGAAAAAAAGTATTTCAGCTTCTGGTTGATAATACTTCTGGTGTATTAAGCCGTATATCCGGTTTGTTTGCCAGACGTGGTTATAATATTGAGAGCATCACGGCAGGCCTTACATCAGATGAAAATGTTACCCGTATTACCATAGTTGCATCGGGTGACGATGAGATATTGGATCAGATTGAAAAGCAGGTTGCGAAGCTGGTGGATGTTCGTGAAATACAGGAACTAAAGCCGGATGACAGTGTATACAGAGAACTTTGTCTGATCAAAGTAAAAGCATCAGCAGAACAGAGACAGGGTGTTATTTCCATAGCAGATATTTTCCGTGCGAAGATTATCGATGTATCGCCGGAAAGCCTGATTGTGGAACTGACTGGAAATCAGTCAAAAATAGACGCGTTTATCAGCCTGTTATCATCTTTTGAAATATTAGAACTGGCGAGAACAGGTATTGCAGGTTTATCAAGAGGCCTTGGATATGAATCGTTTATGGAAGGTAGACTTTAAGGGAGACCTTTTAGCATAAAATTATTAATTAATCAAAACAAACAAGTATGGAGGAAAAAGAAATGGCTAAAATTTTTTACCAGGAAGATTGTAATCTGTCTTTATTGGAAGGTAAGACAATTGCAGTTATTGGCTACGGCAGCCAGGGACATGCACATGCATTAAACTTAAAGGAATCAGGATGCCACGTCATTATTGGCCTTTATAAAGGATCTAAATCCTGGGCAAAAGCAGAAGCACAGGGCTTTGAAGTATATACATCTGCAGAGGCAGCAAAGAAAGCAGATATCATCATGATTCTGATCAATGATGAATTACAGGCAGATCTTTACAAAAATGATATCGAACCAAACCTGGAAGCAGGCAATATGTTAATGTTCGCTCATGGCTTTAATATTCATTTTGGAACAATTGTTCCACCTAAGGATGTTGATGTTACCATGATTGCACCTAAAGGACCCGGACATACTGTAAGAAGTGAGTACCAGGAAGGCAAAGGTGTTCCTTGTCTGATCGCTGTTGAACAGGATGCTACAGGTAAAGCACAGGATCTGGCACTTGCTTACGCACTTGGTATCGGCGGAGCCAGAGCAGGCGTTCTGGAAACCACATTCCGTACCGAAACAGAAACTGACTTGTTCGGCGAGCAGGCGGTTTTATGCGGTGGTGTTTGTGCACTGATGCAGGCAGGCTTTGAAACATTGGTTGAAGCTGGTTATGATCCAAGAAATGCATACTTTGAATGTATCCATGAAATGAAACTGATCGTAGATCTGATCTACCAGTCAGGTTTTGCAGGCATGAGATATTCTATCTCTAATACAGCAGAATTTGGTGATTACGTAACCGGACCTAAGCTGATCACAGAAGAGACCAAGAAAACTATGAAGAAGATCCTTTCCGATATCCAGGATGGTACTTTTGCAAAAGAATTCTTGCTTGATATGTCCCCAGCCGGACGTCAGGTACATTTCAAAGCTATGAGAAAGAAAGCAGCAGAACATCCTTCAGAATTAGTTGGACAGGAAATTCGTAAGCTGTATAGCTGGAATAATGAAGATTCTAAGCTGATCAATAACTAAACTGCAGTTTAGTAACTCAAAAAAATAATGTTTATAATGAGACGGCAATGGTGTGGGTGTGTATCCTTCCATTGCCGTTTACACGTATAAGAGCCGCTACATCATTCCACGAAGATACTTGCCCTTTAACGCTAACGGCCCCAATCGCCATCCTGGCTCTAAGGGGCCTTTCAAGCCATTTATGGCTTTGGCATCCATGCCCGGAATAGCTGGGTTACGACTGGAATGATTAGCGGCTCTAATACGTGCGCTCAGGCAATAGAAGAATACACACCCGCACCACTGCCTGTTCATTACATTCGCTATTCTTTTCAAGTTGCCAATCTACAGTTAGTCCAGTCTGTAGCTGAGGCCAGGCTATTGCAAATTTTCAGTTGCCGTAACTGGGGTCTTTGCGCCCCAGGGCACCGCAAACGGTAGCTTGAAGGAAATAAACATTGCCGTAAAACGAGGTTCAGCCGTGTATCGTATGCGAACAAGCACTGTAAACACGTCTGTACTTAGTTCGCGTCTTGTGCGAACTTATGTACAGCTACGTGTTTACCGTAGTGAGAACGGGCTTGTGAGCATATGATACACGGCTGAACCGTCACTTTACATCAATCTTTATTCCTTTAAACTGCAGTTTTATTGCTGATATTGATTCATAAAGGTAAGAAATTCTTCCACAGCAGGATTCTGGCTGATCTTGGATAAGGCAGCAAATCCGATCTTACGGGAAGGAATGGCTTCATCCAGGTTATATTCCAGAAGTTCACCGGAGGCCAGTTCTTTTTCTACAAATTCTCTGATGACACAGGCAATTCCCAGATCTGTTTTAGCAAAATCAATCAAAAGATCCATGGTGGAAAGTTCAATGATATTTTCGGGGTGGAGAAGCGGTAGCCTTAAATGCTGCTGAACGAACTGACGGGACATATTTTGCTCATCCAATAACAAAAAGGTTGCATTTTCTTCAATACTGCCGGCAGTGGAGCCCATTCGTTCCATCAGATTATGATAGTATGCAGGAGAAGTTACAAACATATCATGAATTTCCCGAAGAGGTGTAAATGCGATGCCGGCTGCATTTCCGGCAGCTTCTTCCGGTTCACCGATTAAACCAATGTCGGCTTTTCCATTTTTCAGTTTTTCAATTGTACCATAGCTGTTTTGACAGGAAATTGTGATTTTAATGTGAGGATGATTTTTGATAAATTCTTTTAACATGGGAAGTAATACAAATTTGCAAAGTGTAGAACTGACGCCAATGGTGATTTCGCCCATTCCAAGCTCATTCCTGCGATTTAAAAGATCCTCGCCATATTGCAGGGATCTTAGCGCTTCGTTTACCTGCTGAAATAGTATTTCACCTTCGGCAGTCAGCTTCACGCCTCTGGAATTGCGGTAAAATAGTTTTGTATCCAGTGCACTTTCCAATTTGCTGATAGATTTTGAAACTGCCGGCTGGCTGATGAAAAGTTCCTTTGCTGCTGCAGATATATTTTTTGTAGCGGCAACTTTATAAAACACTTGATATAAGTTCAGGTTATCAAAAGCTTTCATAAAAACTCCTTTTTCGTCAATAATTTGTAAATTGAGCTATATGTTATTGAAAATAGCAGATTGTGACATTAAAAACTTTTTTCAAGCAGATTATACCATAAATGAAATTCATAGCAAACATGAATAATATGTATTTGAGTAATAAATGCACCGATGGTAAGATAGAAGAATCGTAAGGAGGATTTTAACTATGGGTATGACAATGACACAAAAAATTCTGGCTGCACATGCCGGACTTGATAGAGTGGAAGCAGGTCAGCTGATCGAAGCAGACCTGGACCTGGTACTGGGAAATGATATTACCAGTCCGGTTGCTATCAAGGAAATGGAAAAAATGAATGTTCAGACAGTGTTTGATAAGGATAAAATCGCACTGGTTCCTGATCACTTTGTTCCCAACAAGGATATTAAATCTGCAGAACATTGCAAATGCGTTCGAGAATTTGCTTATCGGAATCAGATCACCAATTATTTTGAAGTGGGACAGATGGGCATAGAACATGCTTTACTGCCTGAAAAAGGTCTGACTGTTGCAGGTGACGTTATTATTGGTGCAGACTCACATACATGTACTTATGGAGCACTGGGAGCCTTCTCTACAGGAGTTGGTTCTACTGATATGGCTGCCGGTATGGTAACTGGAAAAGCATGGTTTAAAGTACCAAGTGCTATTCGTTTTGTATTAACCGGAAAACCTGCAAAATGGATTAGCGGAAAAGATATTATTTTACATATCATAGGCATGATCGGTGTGGATGGAGCGCTTTATAAATCCATGGAGTTTACCGGAGACGGTATCCAGTATTTGACTATGGATGATCGCTTTACAATTTCCAATATGGCCATTGAAGCAGGTGGAAAAAATGGTATTTTCCCTGTAGATGATGCGGCTGTTGCCTATATGAAGGAGCATTCCAAGAAGACCTACACCGTTTATGAAGCAGATGAAGATGCGATATATGATGAGACATATATAATTGATCTATCCAAACTGGAGCCAACAGTTTCTTTTCCTCATTTACCGGAAAACACTCATACAGTTCCTTCTATTACTGAGCCAATTAAGATTGATCAGGTAGTAATCGGATCCTGTACCAACGGACGTTTGAATGATATGAGAATTGCTGCCGGTATTTTAAAGGACAGACATGTAGCTGAAGGTATGCGCTGCATCATTCTTCCCGCTACTCAGGCCATTTATCTTCAGGCAATGGAAGAAGGTCTGCTTAAGATTTTTATTGAAGCAGGTGCTGTAGTAAGTACGCCTACTTGCGGACCATGTCTTGGCGGTTATATGGGTATTCTGGCTGAAGGTGAACGTTGTGTATCAACCACCAACAGAAATTTTGTAGGCAGAATGGGACATGTAAAATCTGAAGTTTATCTTGCAAGTCCGGCTGTTGCCGCTGCAAGTGCGATTACCGGAAAGATTTCAAGTCCGGAGGAATTATAGTAAACAGAAAGGGATTAAACATGAAAGCAGCAAAAGGTAGTGTTTTTAAATATGGAGATAATGTGGATACAGATGTTATTATTCCTGCGAGATATCTGAACTCTTCAGATCCTGCAGAATTAGCAGAGCACTGTATGGAAGATATTGATAAAGATTTTATTCATTCAGTAAAAAAAGGAGACTTAATCGTAGCAGAGAAAAACTTCGGCTGCGGTTCCTCTAGAGAGCATGCGCCGATTGCTATTAAAGCAGCCGGTGTGAGCTGTGTTATTGCAGAAACTTTTGCCAGAATTTTTTATCGTAACTCTATTAATATAGGTCTTCCGATCATTGAATGTCCGGAAGCTGCAAAAGCAATTCAGAACGGTGATGAAGTAGAAGTGGATTTTGATTCCGGAATGATCACTGATGTAACAACCGGTAAACAGTTTAAAGGACAGGCATTTCCGCCTTTTATGCAGAAAATTATTGATGCAGAGGGATTGATTAACTACATTAATATGAAATAAACTGCAGGTTAAAGAAATAAGGATTGACGTAAAGTGACGGTTCAGCCGTGTATCATATGCTCACAAGCCCGTTTTCACTACGGTAAACACGTAGCTGTACATAAGTTCGCACAAGACGCGAACTAAGTACAGACGTGTTTACAGTGCTTGTTCGCATACGATACACGGCTGAACCTCGTTTTACGGCAATATTTATTTTCTTTAAGCTACAGTTTGTGGTGCCCTGGGGCGCAAAGACCTCAATTACGGCAGGTGAAAAATTGCAACAGTTTGCAGAACTTGAAAATACTTTCCCAAATATGTTACCATACCTTTATTGTTCAGAAAGTGGAGAAAAAACAATTGAAACATATGTTCGATCGTGCTAAAATTAAAAAAACAGATATCATTCTCATAATTTTAATTCTCATCATAGCTGCCTGTTCCTTTTTATGGTACAGATATCAAGGAACACCAGGTGCTGCAGTAGAGGTTTATTTGGATGGTGCTTTAACTGCCACATATCCTTTGGAACAAAGTGCAGAGTATGAATTGACGGGCGCACATGATGGACATAATCATCTGGTCATTGCAGATGGTAAAGCGTCCATTACAGATGCAGATTGTCCGGATAAGCTATGTGTAAAACAAAGGGCTATTTCAAAAAACGGAGAAACTATATGTTGCCTGCCGCATAAGCTGGTGATAAAAATTTCCGGTGGTATGGAAAATGAATTAGATGCTGTAACCAATTAAGTCGGTTCAGTATTGTTTTAGAATTCGGAGTCGGAAAATCAACCGGAAAACAGATGGAGAGGAATCAGGAAACATGTCTGATAATGACAATATAATAAATGATCATTCCATAGAGAAAAGTACATCGGGAAAAGTGGCATTTAAGGGACTTTTACTTGCATTTGCATTGATTTTGTCCTATGTGGAGTCGCTGATTCCATTTTATTTTGGAATTCCCGGAGCAAAACTTGGCCTGGCAAATCTGGCTGTTGTTTTATGTCTGTATTTATTTTCAGCAGGGACTGCAATTACAGTAAATATTCTTCGTATTATCCTTAGTGGTTTTTTATTTGGTAATATGTTTTCTATTTTATATAGTTTAGCGGGAGCATTGTTTAGTTTTGTGATTATGCTTGGGTTAAAGAAAAGTGGTAAATTCAGTATATATGGTGTTAGTGTGGCAGGCGGTGTATTTCATAATGTCGGGCAGATCATGATTGCCGCCTGGGTTGTGCAGACCGTAAGTATAGTTTTTTATCTTCCGGTTTTATTAATGGCAGGATTATTAACCGGTCTGCTGATTGGCATTATTGCATCCAGGATTATGCCATATGTTTCACAATTTAAGGAGAGAATCAAATGATTGCTTATTTAGTAGGAACTGTTGCTGATGTTGGGGCAGAATCCATGGTTTTGGATGTAAATCATGTAGGATATCAGATTCGTATTTCAGCAGAGACGGCATCAAGATTATCACAGGGCGATGAAGCGGTTAAAATATATACCTATATGTGTGTCAGAGAAGACGATGTGAGCTTATTTGGTTTTCTCTCGGAAGATGAGCTACAGCTTTTTAAAAAACTGATTACAGTCAGCGGTATTGGTCCGAAAGGTGGTTTGTCCCTTTTATCTTGTATTTCACCGGACAGTTTGCGGTTTGCCATTATGGCCGGCGACGTGAAAACAATTTCCTCGGCTCCTGGAATCGGTAAACGTACTGCTGAAAGGATGATCCTGGAATTAAGGGATAAGATTAAACCGGAAGATACGGTTGTTGTTCGCAGTATGAATGAGGAACACAGATTCGGTACAGGAAAGAGCCCTGTAGCACAGGATGCCATTGCTGCATTAACAGCGTTGGGTTATTCCGGTGCTGAGGCTATGAAGGCTGTAAACAGTGTTGCTATTACAGAGGAAATGGAAGTTCAGGATGTATTGGATCTTGCATTTAAAGCTCTGATATAATTGGTAAAGGTGAAAAACTTGAAACGATCAATTGAAACGAACATTCAGGAAGAAGATAAAAAACTGGAAGGATCTTTACGTCCTCAGACATTAACTGATTACATTGGTCAGAATAAGGTCAAAGAGAATTTGAAGGTTTATATTGAAGCGGCAAGACTAAGAAATGATTCCCTTGATCATGTGTTATTTTATGGACCTCCGGGACTTGGAAAGACTACACTTGCTAATATTATTGCCAATGAAATGCAGGTTCATTTGAAGATTACCAGCGGACCGGCGATTGAACGTCCCGGGGATATAGCAGCGGTATTAAGCGGGTTAAGTAATGGAGATCTGCTCTTTATTGATGAAATACATCGTCTGAATAAACAGGTTGAGGAAGTGCTGTATTCGGCCATGGAAGATTATGCCATTGATATTATGGTCGGCAAAGGTGAAGGTTCTCGCTCTATCAGGTATAAACTACCAAAATTCACTTTAGTAGGTGCTACTACAAGGGCAGGTTTATTATCGGCACCGTTAAGAGATCGTTTTGGGGTTATTCAGCGACTGGAATTCTATTCTGTTGAGGAGTTGCAAATCATTATTATGCATTCTGCCAGATTGTTGCAGGTGGAAATTGAACCGGCAGGCGCAATTGAACTTGCGAAGAGAAGCAGAGGAACGCCAAGACTTGCTAATCGTTTTTTAAAACGTGTGAGGGATTTTGCCCAGGTAAAATATGACGGTGTTATTACAGAAGAAGTGGCAAGGGTTGCTCTTGATCTAATGGATGTAGACCGTATGGGATTAGACCACTTAGACAGGAACATTTTGGAAACTATGATTTACAAATTCCAGGGAGGACCTGTTGGTTTGGATACTTTAGCGGCTGCAATAGGCGAAGATGCCGGAACCATCGAGGATGTGTATGAACCTTACCTGATTAAAAATGGTTTTTTGAATCGTACACCCAGAGGCAGAATGGTCACAGAACTGACCTATACCCATTTAGGTCTTGAAATTCCCTCCTAAGCTGATATATAATAAACAAAATAAGGAAATGTGTCAGCACATAGAAGGGATATACTTATGTCCGATAAAACTGATACCGAGGTAATCATTGGCGGAAAGGTATTTACACTGAGTGGTTATGAAAGTGAAGAATATCTCCAAAAGGTTGCTTCTTATATCAATAACAAGATAAATGAATATAATAAAGTTGACAGTTTCAAGCGTCTTCCGCTTGATATGCAAAATGTACTTTTGCAGTTGAATATTGCAGATGATTATTTTAAGGCTAAAAAGCAGATCAGTATTCTGGAGGACGAGCTGCAAGCGAAAGAGAAAGAACTGTATGATCTGAAGCATGAGCTGATTGCTGCTCAGATTAAGATGGAGAATACTGAGAAGAACTCCAAAAATCTGCAAAAGAAGCTGGATGATAATGCCAAAACAATTATCAAACTGGAAACGGAATTATCAAGTACAAAGGAATCTTAATGTTGTTTTTTAAAGCTGTCTTTTAGGCAGCTTTTTTTACTGTTGTCAAAAGAAGGGTAAGCAGATTATGAAAAAAGTTGAATTGTTAGCACCGGCCGGAAATTATGAAAGTTTTCTGGGTGCAATATGTGCCGGAGCGGATGCGGTTTATCTGGCAGGCAGAAAATTTGGTGCAAGAGCCTATGCTGATAATTTTTCTGATGAAGAGATATTACAGGCAATTCGTATAGCACATTTAATGAATAAAAAAATATATCTGACCATCAATACGCTGGTAAAGGAATTTGAACTTTCAGATTTGCTCCCTTTTGTAACACCTTTTGCCGAAGCTGGTTTGGATGGGGTGATTATCCAGGATTTTGGGGTGTTTCAGGTACTTCGTGAGAATTTTCCGAAACTGGAACTTCATGCCAGTACCCAGATGACTATTACCGGTTCACTTGGTGCTGCCTTTATGAAAGAACAGGGAGCCTGTCGTATAGTACCGGCAAGGGAACTCTCTTTGGCAGAGATCAAACAGATCAAGACTGAGGTTCCAATTGAAATAGAGGCATTTATCCATGGAGCTATGTGTTATGCTTATTCAGGACAATGTCTGTTTAGCAGTATTTTGGGAGGCAGAAGCGGAAATCGTGGCAGATGTGCCCAGCCTTGTCGTCTGCCTTATAAAGTGGATGGAAAAAAAGAACAATATCCTCTTAGCCTGAAGGATATGTGTACTGTACAGGCAATTCCAGAACTGATCCGCGCTGGAATTGATTCCTTTAAAATCGAAGGCCGTATGAAAAAACCGGAATATGCTGCCGGTATAACAGCAATTTACCGGAAATATATTGATGCTTACTATGCTGCACCGGATAAGCCTTTGCAGATTAGTAGGGAAGATTTAGACATATTACAGCAGTTATATATTCGAACTGAATTGCAGGATGGTTATTATTTCAGACACAATGGCAGGGAGATGGTAACGATTGGAAAGCCGAGCTATTCCGGTTGTGAGGACGGACTTCTTGAGAGGATTAGAAAAGAGTACCTGAACAGACTTCCTAAACGAGATGTTTATATCGAAGTGTCTGCTTTTACGGGATGCGAAATAACCTGTACCATGACTCTTTGTGATGAGCCTGAGAAAACAGTCACAGTTATGGGTACAGTGGTTGATGCTGCCCAGAAAACTCCTTTATCAGAATCGAAAATCAAAGAACAAATTGGACGACTGGGAGATTCTGTTTTTCAGGCAGGTGAGATAACGGTATATACTGATGAACATTCTTTTTTACCGGTAAGCGCATTGAATAATTTACGAAGAGAAGCCGTTGGTGAACTAGAAAAATTGATTTTACAGAAAGAAAATGTAAAAACCGAAATTTTTAAAACACATGATTTAATGCAAAACAGTAATAACGAAGTAATGCAATCTGTGCAGCTGACTTTAAAAACGACCGATCAATTAAAAGCATTCATGACTTTTACAGCCGATTCCCAACAAAGTTATGAAGACAAAATATTTCCTTTCATTGCAGCAGAAATTTTGACAGATAAAGCATCTGCTAAAATTGATCTTCCGAAATCTTTTGGTATTTGTCTGCCTGAAATTATCAGAATGAAGGATGATGCATTTCTTGAACAATTGAAGAAATTTTGTATACAGACAAAGAATTGCAAAGCTGTACTGGTACGTAGTCTTGAAGGAATGCAATGGTTGAAAAAACTGCAAATGGAATTAACTGAGGAAAACAGAGCTATTATTGCAGTGTTAGACAGCAGCGTTTATGTATGGAACCATAAGGCATGGATATTCTTAAAACAGTGTGGTCTGGGAAACAGCAGATTCACGATTCCTTATGAGTTGAATAAAAAAGAAACACTACAGTTAATGGCTGCAGTAAAACAGTATGACAATAAAATATTTTTTTCACAATCAGTATACGGACGTATCCCACTGATGTATACTGCAAATTGTTTGAAGAAAACATCCATGCAGTGTGATCATCAGCAATCTGTTGTTACAATGGAGGACAGATACCATGTTTCTTTTCCTGTGGTTACGGAATGCAGTCATTGTTATAATATTGTATATAATTCGGTACCGTTAGCGTTACATGGTGTGCTATCAGAAATAGAAAACAGAGTATCAGCTATTCGTCTGGATTTTACAATTGAAGGGGAATATGAAACTAATCAGATATTATCCTATTTTCTTGGATTATGGATTGGAAAACAAAAAACAGATGTAAAACCTCCATTGGGAGATTATACAACAGGCCATTATAAAAGGGGCGTGGAATAAAACATTTTATGATTGCATATATAAGAGAATTTTCCAAATATTTTATAACAATTTTTATGGCAATTTATACCTTGGAATGTTTCATGGTATTTCGTTATTCAACAGAAGAGAAGCGAAATGGTATTTATACCAGACAGTGCGTTTTTATGTTTCTGACACACGGTGCAGCTTTTCTTTCTTTGTGTGTTCAGACCGGTGATATGGAATACCTTTTTTTCTATGGTTTTGAACAGATTATTCTGTTTGCATCCATTTGCATGTTCCAGATGCTGTATCCGAACGGTAATCGTCTGATTATAAATAACATGTGTATGTTACTGGGGATTGGGTTTATTATGCTCGCCCGTTTATCCATGACAAAAGCGATTAAACAGTTTCTGATAGTAGTTGTTTCCATGGTATTTGTATTATTGATTCCTTACATTATGCGAAAATACAAATCTTTAAGAGATTTGACATGGCTTTATGCATTGGCAGGTGTTGTTTCTCTTGGCGGAGTTCTGTTTCTGGGAAGTCTGACAAATGGTTCGAAGCTTTCATTTTCTATTGGTGGAGTGACTTTTCAGCCATCAGAAATGGTAAAAATTGTTTTTGTTTTTTTGATTGCAGGAATTCTTTCTAAAAGTCATAATTTATTACAGATTGTAAAAGCAGGTTCTCTGGCGGCAGTGCATGTTTTAATACTGGTATTGTCCAGAGATCTGGGAAGTGCATTGATTTTCTTTGTCGTATATTTTGCTATGGTTTTTTTTGCAACAGGAAAAATACGTTATCTGGCACTGGGAGCCGGTTCAGGCGCGGCGGCTTCCGTTTTGGCCTATCGTATATTTACCCATGTTCAGGTAAGAGTGCAGGCCTGGAGAGATCCCTGGAGTGTAATTGATTCAGAGGGATTTCAGATTACCCAGTCATTATTTGCCATTTGTTCGGGAGGACTTTTCGGTCTGGGTCTTTTACAGGGAACACCGAAATCTATACCATACGTGGAAACGGATTTTATTTTTGCCGCGATTACAGAGGAACTGGGAATTATATTTTCACTATGTCTGATATTAATATGCTTGAGCTGTTTTATTATGTTTGTGAATATTTCATTGCATTTGCGAGATGAGTTTTACCAGCTTACGGCTTTTGGTCTGGGTATCTGCTATATTTTTCAGGTATTTCTAACGATTGGCGGTGGCGTCAAATTCATACCCTTAACCGGTGTAACACTTCCGCTTGTAAGTTACGGCGGGAGTTCTGTATTGGCAACTTTAGTAATGTTTGCTGTAATTGAGGGCTTGTATATTATCAGACAGGAAGAGGAGATCAGACTTGCCAGGGAGAAAAGTATCAGAGAACGGAAACGTATCCGTTCCAGTCAAACAGAGAAAAATGCACAAATTAGAGACAGAGAAGAATTTTAGGCAAAAGAAATTTGCGATTATGTTTTCATGTTATATCTTTGTCTTTTTATTTCTGAGTCTGATGGGATATATAGGTTATTATTCCGCGACACATTATCAGGAGCTTTTAAATAATAATTATAATGGCAGACAAAAGGTTTTACAGAGTAAGAATACCAGAGGAACTATTTTTGCAGATAATTATGATGTTCTTGCCCAGACTGTATTAGATGATGCAGGAGATGAGGTGCGGGAATATCCATTTGAAAATATTTTTTCTCATGTAGTTGGATATACGGCTAAGGGAAAAACCGGGATTGAGGCGGATTATAATTATTATCTTATCAATTCTAGTCTGCCTATTACAGAAAAACTGGATGCTGAAAACAAAGAGGAAAAAGTTCCTGCAGATAATGTGGTAACTACCCTTAATGTAAACTTGCAGGAAACAGTAGAAAAGGCACTTGGTGTTTATCGAGGTGCTGTTATTGTGACAGAGCCGTCTACAGGAAAGATACTTGCGATGGTATCAAAGCCGGATTTTGATCCTAATAGAATCGCTTCCATATGGGAGGACGTTGTGGCTGATACTGATAGTTCAAGTTTATTAAATCGCTCAACACAGGGATTGTATCCACCGGGATCTACCTTCAAGATATTCTCTGCACTGGAATACATTCGTGAAAACCCGGCAACTTATGAAAATTACAGCTATCAATGTAACGGAAGCTTTACCTGCAATGGAGATAAAATAAGCTGTTATCATGGAACAAAACATGGTTTGGTTTCTTTTCGGAAATCTTTTGCAAAATCATGCAATTCTTCTTTTGCAAATATTGGTGTCCAGCTTAATAAAACTTCTTTCGCGAAAACACTGGATGAAATGCTGTTTAATCAGCCTCTTTCGGTAAAATTCAATTATAAGGAGAGCAGTATACAGGTTAGTGAAGATACCAGTTCCTATGATATGATGCAGACGGCCATTGGTCAGGGAAAAACACAGATTACACCGCTACAGTTGAATATGGTTACCGGTGCAATTGCTAATGGTGGTAAAGCAATGATTCCTTATGTGGTGGATCGGATAGAAACGGCAGAAAAGCAGGTGGTGAAAAGTTATGCTCCTAAAATGGAAAAGCAGATAATGACTGAAGAGGAAGCAGCAATTTTAACAGACCTGATGGAAGATGTGGTGGAAGAAGGCACCGGATCCAAATTGTCCGGATTGTCATATACAGCAGCGGGTAAGACTGGATCAGCTGAATATAATGCAACAAAAGGGGACTCACACGCCTGGTTTACTGGTTTTGCACCGGTGGAGAATCCCAAAATATGTGTAACTGTTATTATAGAAGGCGCTGGAAGTGGCGGTGATTATGCAGTTCCCATTGCCAAAAGAGTATTTGATGCTTATCTGGACTAGATAAAATACGATTGCTATAAACGGGTAATGCAACGGATTATAGAATAGCGTCTATTTCCAACTCAGGAAAAGCGCGTAAATCCAACAGATTTCCATCCTCCTCCCGAATGACCGGTTTGGATAGCCGGGAATTGTTGATATGTTCCACAGTACCGATGGTACCGTTACTAAGCCGTACCTTTTGGCCCACATAATTATTCGCTACATGGGATAGTATAACTCGTAGGGCATTGGAGTCAAACTTTTGCATTCCGATTTTTTCAAATGTTTCGATTGTTTGAAAAGTATTCATCATGGAGCGATAGGTGCGTGGAGAAATCAATGCTTCATAAACATCTATGATAGCAATATATCTGGAATACAGATCAATTTTATCGGTTCTTAAATGAAGAGGATAGCCGGTACCGTCGCAACGTTCTTGATGAGTTACTGTTGTGATAAGAACTTCCTGGGGCATATGGACGGATTTGAGCAGATGAAAACCTCTTACTGTATGAGTTTTTATTTGCTCATATTCTTCATCAGTAAGTTTGTCCGGTTTCCAGATCAAATCATGCGGAAGAAGCAATTTCCCAATATCATAGAAAAAAGCACATCCGATCAAAATATGTGTCTGTTCGTCGGATAAACCAAGCCAATCAGCAAAGATGCTGGCAAGTAAAGCAGAATTCAGACAGTGTGCATAGGTTAAATCATCTTCACCAGCCATTCTGTTATATAAATAATCATGTAGCATATCTTTGTTTGGCGCGGCCTTACAGATGTTTTGGTGTAAACTAAAGAGTGTTTCTTCACCAGGTTCGATTCCTTCATTTACCAGTTTATCCATAAGTTTCTTATATTGCTGAAGGTTTTCGGTGTAGATGGCACTGAATTTCTTGAATGCATCACTTAAAACTATGCTTTCATAGTGCGTATCTGCATAATCAACGGGTTCGTGGATATTGACGCAGACAATATTGTGGCGCTTAAGTTTCTGCATAATCACATCATTGACCTGCTGTTCTTTTTTTACGATTATTTCCTGATTTTTACCTAATACATCCTCAGCCAAAATCATATCCGGCTGTAAACTTAATACTGCTACAGTTTTCATATGTCATCACCACCCCGATTATTTAAACCCTCATATATTTAGTATAGAAAAATATTTGATAAAGTCAATAATTCTATTTTTGAAACAGGGAATTCGTGCTAAAATAAATCCATGATGAAATTTAGAAAAGAATTATATTGCAGTGAAACAATTAAAAATCCGAAACTGATTAAATGGCGGCTACAACATCATGTTGGACAGCCTTCTGTTTATGTACTTGTCATTTCGGATGGTCCTGATCAACTGGATATTTATCATTCCAATGTACTTTTACAGCCGGTGTTCAGGAATATCCCACTGCTGGTTGTTGGCATTGCTGATGGATACCAGGCAGCGCTTGAACTGGTACAGCAGATGACCTGTGATGCCATGAAAGAAACAGGAACCTGTGATATCAAAAATTTTCTGATTTCAAAAAAACCATAATGAGGTAATACATGCTGACTTGGGTCTTATTCATATTAAAAATAATAGGTATTATCTTACTGGCTGTTTTAGCCTTTGTCCTTATTTTGCTTGCACTTTTACTTTTTTGGCCATTTCATTACCGTTTACAGGTCAATTTTCTGAATGAAGTGTTAAAGGCAAGGGTCGAGATATTCTGGCTGCTTCATATTTTGTGGATTAAGTATGTATATCCGGATATGGACGATTTAAATATTCGTGTATTTGGATTTATGCTTGGAGCAAAAGAGAAAAAAGGAAAATCTCCCCAAAAAAAGCAAACAAAAGAAAAACAAATAATTGAAACACAAGAAAATGAGAAGAATGCAAAGAGCGAAATAATTTTGAACAATGTAGAAACTGATCAAAGAAATGTAACACCTGCTGCTGAGACAACTCCGCAATTGGAAGCTTCAGAACCCCGAAAAGGAATTTGGAAAAGAGTCCATGATTTTATTATAAGGGTCATTACATTTTTCAAGAATATTTTACACACAATAAAAGGGTTATATGCTAAAATCAAATCAGGAGAGCAAACGGTACAGTATTATATAGACCTTTGGCATTCGCCGCTTATGCAGGATGAAATTATCTGCTTAAAAAAGTACTTGAAAAAGATTTATCGGAATATTCATCCACGTATTGTGAGGGGAAACTTACAGTTTGGATTTGAAGATCCATCTACAACAGGTTATATTCTGGCAGGATATTATGGTGCTTTATATCCATATATAGGCAAACATTTTACGCTGCAGCCCGAATTTGAAAAAGAAATTTTTACCGGAGATCTGGTGATAAAAGGACATGTAAATTTATTTGTTCTGGTAGTAACAGGATTACGACTATATTTTGACAAACAATTACGACAGCTTTTAAAACAGTTGAAAAAGGAGAACTAGACATGGCAGAGAACAATTTTGGTTCCGTTGTAGAATCACTTTTAAAAGGAATGAACAGTGTTTTATCTACTAAAACAGTTGTAGGAGAGCCGACTACCATTGGAGATACTATTATTTTACCGCTTGTAGATGTTTCTTTTGGAATCGGTGCAGGGGCAAAATCAGATGTTAATAAAAATAACGGTGGTGGCGGTATGGGAGGTAAAATGACTCCAAGCGCTGTACTTATTATCAAAAATGGCAGTTCAAAACTGGTTAATATCAAAAATCAGGATGCGGTTACCAAAATTTTGGATATGATCCCTGACGTGGTTGATAAGTTTACTACGCCAAAGGAAAAAATGATGGAAGATGATAAGGCAGTGGATATTGCTTTTGGTGAACAGCAGACAGAAAAAGAATAATAAACCGGTACGGAATGAATTATACTGCATAGGATAAACCAAAAGGCGAAAGCAGGTTTTTTATGAAAAAATGTCTTGGCTTTGGGATTTTTTTCTGTGCGTTAGGTATGCTGATCATGTTATTGATCGGGAATAAGTTGATCGGATTATTAATCATATTCCTGCTTTTAATTGTCGGATATAATTTTTATCACTGTGAATAGCACATTTGGGGCTTGGGGATCATGGCAGAAACGTTTGAAGATAAACTGAATAATAGTACAAGCTATGAAGAACTGATTGCTCTAAAAAAATGGCTGTTTGCAGAAAATATAAGAGTTGCAGCCCAAAGGGCAGATCTTCTGGAATTAAATGAAAAACTGATTGCAGAACGTGTCAAACATCAACATGAGCTAGATGCTATGAACCAGAAGCTTACTGCTGAGAAACAACGACTAAAGCAGGATAGTTTGTTTTTTGATAAAAAGATGCAGATACTACAGGATGGTTTTCGGCAGCTTGATATGGACAGGCGCCGCTTTGAGAAAGAACGGAAAAAAGCAGAAGCAGATGAGCGGGAGCGATTTGAAAATTTTTCGTATCATGGAATGAATGCACAGGTGGAATTTTTATTTTACGGGGTGCGATCTCCGTTGGCATTAAAGAAAAGATATAAGGATCTGATCAAGATATTTCATCCGGATAACATGGCCGGAGATACTGAATTGATCCAGATGATCAATGTGGAATATGAGAAGCTTTTAGATGCCTATGAGGCAGGCAGAAGAGCATAAAAAAAACACATCAAACGATGTGTTTTTATTTTTTGGAAATTGTATGCTGATAAATAACTGACATCATAAGATGCCGGATATTACCTAAGCTCTCTCAACTTTGCCAGATTTCAAACAGTTAGTACAAACATGCATTCTCTTAGGAGTGCCATTGACCTTACACTTAACACTCTGAATATTTGAATTCCAAATTCTGTTTGATCTTCTATGAGAATGGCTGACATTATTACCAAAATGAACGCCTTTTCCACAAATTTCACATTTAGCCATCTTCCACACCTCCTAATTAACACAAGGGTTAGTTATTTAGATGTTACGAGTCACTCGCAACGTGAATATAATATCAGATTAGTTTCCATAATGCAAGCAAAATTTAATATTTTAAAATAATATTCCATTTTTTCTAAACATTGGGTATAATACGAATATATATGTTTAAAAGGAGGTTCTATATGAAGGGTACTTCTATGAATACACATCTGGGAAATATTGTGATCGAGAATGAAGCAATCGCCCAGTATGCAGGTTCTGTTGCCATTGAATGCTTCGGTGTTGTGGGAATGGCAGGTGTGAATATGAAAGACGGCCTGGTAAAACTCTTGAAGATGGATAGCATTACAAGAGGAATCAGTGTCTATAATAACAATAATCGTCTGACGATCGATTTTCATATTATTATCGCTTACGGGGCAAATATTCTGACTGTCTCAGATAATCTGATTGATAATGTAAAATATCGTGTAGAAGATTTTACAAGTATGAAAATCGACAAAATCAACATTTATGTTGAAGGTGTCAGAGTGATTGATTAAGGAGGATACACCCGTGGCAAGTACTATAATAAATGCCGAAATGTTAGCCAAGATGTTTTTAGCTGCCGCTAAAAATCTTGAGAGCAAAAAAGAATGGATCAATGAGTTGAATGTTTTTCCGGTTCCTGATGGAGATACCGGTACAAATATGACAATGACCATTATGGCCGCTGCCAAAGAGGTTGCAGCATTGGAAGAACAGAATGTGAAAACAGTCTGCAAGGCAATGTCTTCCGGATCTTTACGTGGAGCAAGAGGAAATTCTGGTGTTATTCTTTCTCAGCTGTTACGTGGTTTTACCAAAGTTGCCAGTGAACATGATGAAATGGATGTAGCTGTACTGGCTGCTTCTTTTCAGAAGGCTGTAGAATCTGCATACAAGGCAGTTATGAAGCCGAAGGAAGGGACAATCCTTACTGTTGCCAAGGGAATGGCCGACAAGGCAAATGAACTGGCTGAAGAGGGCTGTGATGACCTTGGTACTTTTTTGGATGAAGTCATTAAACATGGTGATTATGTATTGGATCAGACACCGGAGATGTTACCTGTTTTAAAACAGGCAGGTGTTGTAGATTCCGGCGGACAGGGTCTGATGCAGGCTATGAAGGGCGCATTTGATGCTTATCTGGGAAAGGAAATTGACTATTCCATTTCAGAGGCTACCCCAACCGTGTCTGTAAAAGCAAGTTATGATGCACAGGCAAATCTGGATATTAAATTTGGATATTGTACAGAATTTATTATTTTATTAAGCAAGTCATTTACCACCAAAATGGAAATGGATTTCAAGTCTTTCTTAGAATCCATTGGTGATTGTGTTGTTGTAGTTGCTGATGATGATGTGGTCAAGGTACATGTACATACCAATGATCCGGGTCTGGCAATTCAGAAGGCACTTACCTATGGTGCTCTTTCTAATATGAAGATTGATAATATGCGCCTTGAACATGAGGAAAAACTGTTTAAAATGGCTGAAAATGGTATGACAGCATCAGAAGGTTCCACCGGATCTGACGTAGATACCACAGCTGAACGCAAGGAATATGGTTTCATCGCAGTTTCTGTTGGAGAAGGTATGAAACAGATCTTTACAGAACTTGGTGTGGATTATGTTATTGAAGGCGGTCAGACTATGAATCCAAGTACTGAAGACATGATGAACGCAATCAGTAAGGTCAATGCTGATACTGTATATATTCTTCCTAATAACAAGAATATCATTATGGCAGCAAATCAGGCTAAGATTTTGGAAGAAGAAAAAAATGTTTTTGTAATCCCTACTAAAACTGTTCCACAGGGTATTACTGCAGTCATTAATTATGTACCGGATCTTTCAGCTGAAGAAAACGCAGAAGCTATGACAGCTGAAATTGCCAATGTGAAAACCGGTCAGGTAACTTATGCAGTGAGAGATACCGTAATTGATGATAAAACAATTCGTCAGGGTGATTACATGGGTATTGGCGATCACGGAATTTTATCCGTTGGAACTGATATTAATGCAGTGACACTGGAAATGTTGCAGAGCATGATGGATGAGGATAATGAACTGATCAGCATTTATTATGGCAGTGATGTGACTGACACCGATGCAGAGGAATTACAGAATGCTGTAGCTGACCTTTACCCAGGATGTGATATTGAACTGCAAGCCGGTGGGCAGCCAATTTATTATTATATTATTTCTGCTGAATAATAGTGGAAGAGTCAGATGACGATAAGAGCATCCATTAGTCCAATTTACTAATGAATGCTCTTTTTTATCCAAGATTTTAAGGAGTGTAATCAGTCAATTTCATTAAAAATGACAAGAACGGACATTAAACGACATGAATGGACAGGATAAACTGCAGACTTTAAAAGGTGTGGGAGACAAAATAGCAGCCTTATTTCATAAATTAAATATTGATACACTGGATCAGCTGCTTCGTAATTATCCCAGAGATTATGAGCAGTTTCTACCGGTGCAGACAGTAGCTTCCTGCGTTCCCGGGACACTTTGCAGTATCCGTGCCATTCTCACCGGTAATCCAAGTGTGGCTCACGTGAGGAAACTTTCTATATTGAACTTTCAGGCACAGGATATTACCGGGAGTATTAAACTTACTTTTTTCAATATGCCGTATCTGAAATCTTCTTTAAAGAAAAATCAGTACTACATTTTCAGAGGAATAGTACAGTCAAAAGGAAAACAGCTTGTGATGGAACAGGCTAAGATATATAAACCGGAGGAATATGATAAGTTGGTGGGGAGCCTGCAACCCAAATATGCATTGACCAGTGGATTGACAAATCAAACCTTTACCAAAGCTGTAAAGCAGGTACTTACAGCAATGGAGCCTGTGGATTTTCTACCCGAGGAGATGAGAGAACGTCTTTCTTTACCGGATTTAAAAGAATCAATTGCTGATGTACATTTTCCTAAGGATCAGTATGTATTGTTTGCTTCCAGAAAAAGGCTGGTGTTTGATGAATTCTTCATATTCCTTTTGATGATCAGACAAGCCAGAAAATGGAATGAAGAAGAACAAAATGAGAATGTTATGCTGCAGGTTGCAGAATGTGACCGTTTTTTAACATCATTGCCTTATCGTCTGACAGGTGCCCAGCAAAAGGTTTGGGAGGAAATACAAGATGATTTGACCGGACCAAACACAATGAATCGCCTAATTCAGGGAGATGTGGGTTCCGGAAAAACGATTTTGGCGGTTCTTGCACTTCTCATGACGGTGGCGAACGGATATCAGGGAGCATTTATGGCACCTACGGAAGTGTTGGCTACCCAACATTTTGAAACTATAACAGAGCTTACGAAGAAATATCATCTTCCATTTAAACCGGTTTTGCTAATTGGTTCATTGCCCATAAAGGCTAAACGTGAAATTTACGCTAAATTGGAGTCTGGAGAAGTAAACCTTGCTATTGGAACTCATGCTATGATACAGGATGCTGTGAGTTTTCAATCTCTGGCACTGGTTATCACGGATGAACAACATAGATTTGGAGTAAAACAGAGGGAAAGATTATCCCAAAAAGGTGATCATCCGCATATTATGGTAATGAGTGCAACGCCTATTCCTCGAACTTTGGCAATGATTATGTATGGCGATTTGCATATTTCTATTGTGGACGAGCTGCCGGTTGGCCGCCTGCCTATTAAGAATTGTGTTGTAAACAGGGACTACAGAGAAAAAGCATATCAGTTTATCTTAAAAGAAGTGCAGAACGGTCATCAGGTTTACTGTATCTGTCCAATGGTTGAACCGGGAGAACAGGAGCAGCTGGAGAATGTTGAAGACTATACCGCTTCATTAAGGGAAATTATGCCGCCACAGATACAAATTGCGTCGTTGCATGGTAAAATGAAACCTGCTGAGAAAAACAGGATTATGACGGAATTTGGAAATCATAATATTGATATTCTGGTGTCAACCACTGTTATTGAGGTGGGTATCAATGTACCAAATGCAACGGTTATGCTGGTAGAAAATGCAGAACGTTTTGGTCTGGCACAGTTGCATCAGCTAAGAGGACGTGTAGGCAGAGGAAAGGATCAATCTTATTGTATCTTTATTAGTGGACTGACTGATCAGGACACTATGGATCGCTTAAATATACTGAATCATTCAAATGATGGATTTGAAATTGCAGAGAAGGATCTGGAATTACGCGGTCCCGGAGATTTGTTCGGTATCCGGCAAAGCGGTGACATCAGATTCCAGCTGGGTGATATATACAGGGATACCGATATTTTGAAACTGGCAAGTGATGAGGCGGATCATCTTATGATGGAAGATCCGGAGTTGTCTCTGAAACAGCATGTTTTGCTACGGGAAGAAATCACACGCAGAAACCTTGTTGACTTTAAAACTATCTGAACGTAAAATATAAGATATTTGTGAAGGGAGAGTTTTTATGTCCAAAATTGCTATTGTTACAGACAGTAACAGCGGGATTAGCCAGGAAGAGGGGAAAGCGCTTGGTATTGCCATCGTTCCCATGCCTTTTTTTATAGACGATGAAACCTATTATGAGGGAATCAATTTATCCCAGCCTGAGTTTTATGAGCATTTGAAATCAGGCGTAGATATTTCCACCAGCCAGCCGACGCCGGATTCCATTATGAAATTATGGGACGAACTGTTACAGGATTATGACGAAATCGTGCATATTCCCATGAGCAGTGGATTAAGCGGCTCCTTTCAGACTGCCAATATGCTGTCATCGGAAGATGAATATGAAGGTAAAGTACAGGTCGTAAATAACCAGAGAGTTTCTGTTACCCAGAAACAATCTGCCTTAGATGCAAAAGAACTTGCAGAACATGGTAAATCTGCACTTGAGATTAAAGAAATACTGGAAAAAGAAAAGTTTAATTCCAGTATTTATATTATGTTAGATACCTTATATTATTTAAAAAAAGGTGGCCGCATCACACCAGCAGCAGCTACCCTGGGCACTATTCTGAGAATCAAACCGGTTTTACAGATCCAAGGTGAAAAACTGGATGCTTTTGCTAAGGCAAGAACTGTAAATCAAGGTAAGAATATTATGGTAACAGCTCTTAAAAATGATGTTATAAATCGTATGCAGGGCTTAAAACAGACAGATGATGTATGGATTGAAATCGCACATACCCAGAATGAGGAAGCAGCAAATCAGCTGCGAGATGAATTGCTGGAGATTTTCCCCGGTTATCATATTGTTGTAGATGCACTTTCATTGAGCATTGCATGTCATATCGGACCCGGTTCTCTTGCAGTCGCATGCAGTAAGCGGATCTCTTATTAGAAATATAGAAGTGAGGTAAAGTTTTATGGCGAAAGCAGCATCTTATGATGCAGCCAGTATCACGGTCTTAGAAGGACTGGAAGCTGTCCGGAAGAGACCGGGTATGTATATTGGCAGTGTATCCACCAAAGGATTGAATCATTTAATTTATGAAATAGTAGATAACTCTGTAGACGAACATCTGGCAGGTTTTTGTGACACAATTACAGTTGTTTTGGAGGCTGACGGATCAGCTACAGTAGAGGATAACGGAAGAGGTATCCCGGTCGGGATGCACGCCAAGGGAGTCAGCGCAGAACGTGTTGTTTTTTCCACGCTTCATGCAGGCGGTAAGTTTGATAATGCAGCCTATAAAACAAGCGGTGGCCTTCATGGTGTAGGTTCTTCGGTTGTCAATGCTTTATCAGAATGGCTCAGAGTTCAGGTTAAGCGTGACGGTAATATCTATGAAGATTATTATGAACGTGGAGTTCCTGCAAAGGAGCTTGTAAACGGACTTCTTCCAATTGTCGGAAAAAGTAAAACAACTGGTACAATCATATCTTTTCTTCCGGATGATACAATCTTTGATAAAACCCGTTTTAAAGAAGAAGAGGTAAAGAGCAGATTACATGAGACAGCTTATTTAAACCCTAATCTGACTATTATTTTTGAAGATCGAAGAGAGGCTGAGGTTTCTCATATTGAGTTTCATGAGCCTGAGGGTATTGTCGGTTTTATAAAGGATATGAATAAATCCAAAGAAGCTGTAACAGAGGTGGTTTACTGTCAAGGTGAAGCAGAGGGCATCGCAGTGGAAGCTGCGTTCCAGTATGTAAATGAATTCCACGAAGAGGTACTGGGTTTTTGTAATAATATTTATAATGCAGAAGGCGGTACTCATCTGACCGGTTTTAAGACTGTATTTACGACAGTTATTAATAATTATGCCAGAGGGCTTGGTAATCTGAAGGATAAGGACATTAATTTTACCGGAGCTGATGTACGAAATGGTATGACTGCTGTTATTACCATCAAGCATCCGGATCCTCGTTTTGAAGGTCAGACAAAGACAAAACTGGATAACCAGGATGCAGCCAAGGCAGTTTCAAAAGTCATCGGAGATGAAATTGTGCGCTATTTCGACCGTAATTTAGAGACATTAAAGTCTGTTATTACCTGTGCCGAAAAAGCTGCAAAAATTCGTAAGTCAGAAGAAAAAGCAAAGACTAATCTGCTGACTAAGCAAAAATTTTCTTTCGATTCTAATGGAAAACTGGCTAACTGTGAGTCCAGAGATGCTTCCAAATGTGAAATTTTCATCGTAGAAGGTGATTCTGCCGGCGGTAGTGCCAAAATGGCAAGAAACCGTATGTTCCAGGCGATTTTACCAATCAGAGGTAAAATATTAAATGTTGAAAAGGCCAGCATAGATAAAGTTTTGGCAAATGCAGAGATCAAGACGATGATTAATGCTTTTGGCTGTGGATTTTCTGAAGGATACGGAAATGATTTTGATATTTCCAAGCTCCGCTATGACAAAATTATTATCATGGCCGATGCCGATGTAGATGGTGCTCATATTTCCACGTTGCTGCTTACTTTATTCTATCGATTTATGCCGGAACTTATTTATGAGGGACATGTTTATATCGCCATGCCACCTTTATATAAAACCATGCCCTCCAGAGGACAGGAAGAATATTTGTATGATGATAAAGCACTCGAGCGTTATCGCAAGAGCCATAAAGGACCTTTTACTTTACAGCGTTACAAAGGTCTTGGTGAAATGGATGCGGCTCAGCTGTGGGAGACTACACTGGATCCGGCTACCAGACTTTTGAAATTAGTAGAGATTGAAGATGCCAGAATGGCTTCTGAAGTGACCGAGATGTTAATGGGTACAGAAGTACCGCCAAGAAAAGAATTTATACATGCACATGCTAATGATGCTGAATTGGATGTATAAGCTTATGATACGGAACGGAGTAATTTTACATGGATGATAGAATCTTAAAAACGGAATATTCCGAACTTATGCAGAAATCCTATATTGATTATGCTATGAGTGTTATTGTTGCAAGAGCTTTGCCGGATGTCCGTGACGGTTTAAAACCGGTACAGAGAAGAACTCTGTATGATATGTATGAACTGGGTATTCGCTATGACAGACCTTATAGAAAAAGTGCCAGAATCGTGGGCGATACCATGGGTAAATATCATCCCCATGGAGACAGTTCTATTTATGGAGCACTGGTTGTCCTGACCCAGGATTTTAAAATGGGTATTCCGTTGGTTGACGGTCATGGTAACTTCGGCAATATCGAGGGTGATGGCGCGGCTGCCATGCGTTATACAGAGGCAAGACTGGCAAAACTGACTGAAAATTATTTTTTGGCGGATCTGGATAAGGATGTAGTTGATTTTGTTCCCAATTTTGATGAAAATGAAAAAGAGCCAACTATTTTACCGGTTAAAATTCCTAATCTGTTAATCAATGGTTCAGAAGGTATTGCCGTTGGTATGGCTACCAGTATTCCACCTCACAATCTTGCTGAGGTGATTGATGCAACCAAAGCATATATGAGTAATCCTGACATTACCACCAATGAATTGATGCGTTATGTACCGGGACCGGATTTCCCTACAGGCGGCATTGTCATCAATAAAGACGAATTACTGGATATCTACGAGACTGGAAGCGGCAAGGTGAAGATTCGTGGCAAGGTAACTGTTGAAAAGGGGAAGGCCGGTAAGAATAATGTGGTAATTACCGAGATTCCCTATACTATGATCGGTGCAAACATTGGTAAATTTTTATCAGATGTAGCAGCACTGGCAGAGAATAAAGTAACTCAGGATATAGTTGATATTTCTAACCAGTCCTCTAAGGAAGGCATTCGTATTGTAATCGAATTACGTAAGGATGCTGATATTGAGAACTTTAAAAATATGCTTTATAAAAAAACCAGACTGGAAGACACTTTTGGTGTAAATATGCTGGCTATCTGTGACGGACGCCCGGAAACCATGGGAATTAAGCAGATTTTAAGAGAGCATGTGAAGTTCCAGTATGAGGTAACAACCAGAAAATATCAGAATTTGCTGGATCACGAGATGGAACGCAAGGAGATCCAGGAAGGTTTGATTAAAGCCTGCAATGTAATTGACCTCGTAATTGAGATTCTTCGTGGTTCCAAAGATCGAGCTATGGCAAAGGCCTGTCTGGTAGAAGGCAAAACGGATGGCATAAAATTCAAATCCAAAGAATCTAAGATTATGGCTGAACAGTTGATGTTTACAGATAAGCAGGCAAATGCTATTCTGGAAATGCGTTTATACAAGCTGATTGGTCTGGAGCTGGAAGCACTGATTAAAGAACATGACGATACTATGGCAAACATATATCGTTATGAGGATATCCTGGAGAGTAAAGATTCTATGACCCAGGTTATTGTGCAAAAACTGGACGCGATCAAGAAAGAATATAAAGCTGCAAGAAAAACTGAAATTGTTAATGCCGAGGAAGCTGTCTTCGAAGAAAAGAAGATGGAGGAAATGGATGTTGTATTCATGATGGATCGTTTTGGTTACTGTAAAACGGTTGATGATCCAACCTATCAGCGTAACAAAGAAGCAGCTGAAGCTGAATTCAAATATATATTCTCCTGCAAAAATACCGGAAAGATATGTATTTTTACTGATGGAGGACAGATGCACAGCTTTAAAGTAAAGGATGTACCTTACGGAAAATTCCGTGATAAAGGCACACCAGTTGACAATATCAGTAACTATAATTCAACAAAAGAAAACATGGTATTCCTGGCAAGCCAGAGTGATTTGAATCTGTATCGCATGGTTTTTGTAACAAAATCAGCCATGTTAAAAGTAGTGGATGGCGGAGAATTTGATGTCAATAAACGAACAGTTTCTGCAACAAAGTTAAATGATGGTGACAGTGTTGTCAGTGTAATGACTCTTACTGACCAGCGCAATATTGTGTTACAGACAAAAGAAGGCTATTTCCTGAGATTTGCGCTGGAAGAGATTCCAATGAAAAAGAAAGCAGCTGTCGGTGTCCGTGGTATGAAGCTAGGAGCATCTGATTACATTGAAGAGGTATATTATACCAAGAATGCTGAAGAACAGACGATTGAATATAAGGATAAACAGCTGGAATTAAATAAAATCAAATTAGGTACCAGAGACTCCAAGGGAGTAAAGGTGCGTGTGTAATAAAATGCCGTATATAGGCAGAACGGAGTGTTTTTATGAGAGTAATAGCAGGTAAGGCAAGAAGTCTTCCTTTGAAAACTCCTGCAGGTGAAAATACAAGACCAACAACTGATCGTATTAAGGAAACTTTATTTAATATGATTCAGATGGAAGTTCCCGATTGTGTTTTTGCAGATTTTTTCAGTGGTAGTGGCGGAATCGGTATTGAAGCGCTGAGCAGAGGAGCCAGAAAAGCCTATTTTATTGATCAGGATAAGGAAGCAATTTCCTGCATTGAAAGTAATATTGCCTTTACGAAGTTCACGGAAGAGGCAGTGGTAATCAAACAGGATGTATTTAGTGCCCTGAATAACATTTACGAGAAACACGTAGACATTATTTTCATGGATCCACCTTATAATATGGATTTGGAAAAAAAGCTTTTAGGCCTTTTAAAGCACATGAAATATGTGGACGAAGATACCATTATCATTATCGAAGCGTCCCTGGAAACATCTTTTGATGACCTGGATGAATTAGGTTATGAGGTAAGAAGAGAAAAAGAATATAAAACCAATAAGCACGTGTTTGTTCGTTTGAAAAAAGATCAATAGTGACTTGGATGGGAGAAAATATGAAAAAAGCAATATACCCGGGCAGCTTTGACCCGATCACTTATGGACACATTGATATTATCAATCGTGCAAGTCATTATTTTGACGAAGTAACGGTTATTGTGATGAACAATAAGGCAAAGAGTCCATTGTTTTCTGCGGAAGAACGTGTTAAGATATTACAAAATGTAACGAAGGATTTTCCCAATGTAAAAGTAGATTCTTTTGACGGATTATTAATAAACTATGCCAAGGAAAAGGATATTCATATTTCCATTCGAGGACTTCGTGCAGTAACAGATTTTGAATATGAATTACAGATTGCACAGACAAATTATGAGCTTTCCAATGGTGAATTAGATACTATGTTTCTAACAACCAGTCTGGAATATGCGTATTTGAGTTCTTCCAGTGTAAAAGAAATTGCCAGCTTCCATGGCGATATTTCAAAATGTGTTCCACCTGAGGTGGAAAAACTGGTTTATGAAAAATTTGACAGACTGGATGCTTCCTTGTTACAGAATAGTCCAAATGCTTAGCCTGCATGTCTGATAGGAGAAAAATATGAGCAGTAGAATTGAACAGCTGATTGATGAGATTGAGGAATATATTGACGGGTGCAAATATTATCCTTTATCGAATACCAAGATTGTTGTAAATAAAGATGAAATTGATGAACTTCTTCGTGAACTGAGAACCAAGACACCGGATGAAATCAAACGGTATCAGAAGATTATCAGTAATCGTGATGCTATCTTAAATGAGGCCAGAACCAAAGCAGAGGCTTTGATCAACGAGGCTACAGTACATACCAATGAGCTGATAAATGAGCATGAGATTATGCAGCAGGCTTATGCCCAGGCAAATGAAATTGTTCGTCTGGCAACCTCACAGGCACAGGAGATTTTAGACAATGCAACTGTAGAAGCTAATAACGTAAAATCTGCAGCTGTTCAGTATACAGATGAATCACTTGCAACCATGGAAAATATCATAGCTCATGCAATTGATTCCACACAGAGTAATTATGCAAATATGATCAATGACCTGAACCAGTATTATGAAGTGATAAAAAATAATCGTAATGAACTTCATCCTGTGGAAGAAGATCTGACGGAGATCGATACGGCAGCTGGTGCTTCAGCAGGCAGTGATTTAAACGTATTATAGTGACCAGAAATAAAAAGCCGGTTTCGGAAATCGAAGCTGGCTTTTTCTACATTAATGATACCGGAATTGTGGTTTATGACGGAGCGGGTTTATGAAGAAATGGAAATATATAGTAGCAGGCATTTGTCTGTCATGTATGCCACTTGCGTTGTCTTTTCCAAGTCATGCTGAAGAAGGTGTGGTCGTCTGCATCGATCCCGGACATGGTGGAGACAATCTCGGTGCACAGTGGAATGATTATACAGAAAAAGAGATGACGCTGATTGTCGCAAAAGCAATGAAAGAACAGCTGGAAAAATATGAGGATGTAACAGTTTATCTGACAAGGGAAGATGATAAGTCTCTGTCACTGGAAGAGAGAGCAGAATATGCAGCTTCTGTTCAGGCAGATTTTCTCTTTTGCCTGCATTTTAATATGTCAGAAGCACATACATTATTTGGTTCAGAGGTATGGATTTCATCCGTTGGAGAACTCTATTCCAAAGGGCATGCTTTTGGTGATATTGAATTGGATGCCTTAGAAGAAAAAGGGTTATTGAATCGTGGAGTAAAAACAAAATTAAACGAAGCCGGTGAAGAGTACTATGGAATCCTGCGTCACAGTGTAGAAAGAAACCTGCCGGTTGCTTTGATTGAACATTGTCATCTCGACCGTGAAGAAGATGTTTCAGTCTATGATGCAAATGAAAAATTAAAGGCTCTTGGAGAATTGGATGGGGAAAGTGCAGCAAAGTATTTCAGATTACGTTCCGATGTATTAGGAACAGATTATAGTTCTTATGAGGTTCCTAAAACAGCTGTCCCGCAATCTGCGATAGGACAGGATACGACACCGCCAGATATCTGTTCCCTTTCACTGATGGATCAGGATAAAACAAACGGGGAAACTACTTTTGAAGTATCTGCTGCAGATTATGACAGTAAAATAATATATTATAGCTATAGCTATGACGGAGGAGCTACTTTTTCAGAGTTGAAACCGTGGCCGGAAGGTGATACCTTTCGATTTACCATAACCATACCATCCGGAATACTGCCACAGGTGGTCGTAGCTGCTTATAATAATTATGATCTGTTTACCAATAGCAATATGGTTTCTACACCTTCATTATCTTATGCTGAAGACACAGGGATGACAGAACACGAAACCATCCAGGAGACAGCTGAAACACAAGATGTGCTTGTCATCAGCACAGTCCCGGATAAATCAAAAAATAATAATGATAATGTGAAACAGAGTACTTTTCTATATTTCTTAGAAGTATGTCTGGTTGCAGTTTTAATTTTATTTGTGCTATTTTTGTTAACATTATTAATTTTAACGGAGCAAAAAAGGAAACATCGCAGAAAGCGTTAAAAAATATGTAAGTGTAAGCAGTGCCAGAATACATTTATGAAACAAGTATTTAGCCGGAGAAATTCCTACGATCTGCAGAGATTCAAGACTTTGAGCCAGACAGGAAAGGCCGCCGAATTGCACAAAGGATATACAAAGATGCGGGGACAACGCTTGACATGTAGCCAATCCGCTGCTGATCTCTAAGAACATGGCAATCATTTCACGATTTTGAAATGATATTGCAGGTGGCAATAACATTTGTGGAAATATGTTAAAGAGGCTAAACAGGATCATGTAACCGCCTATTTTTGTGATTTGTGTCATGCTGACAGTAACGCTATGATCTAATGCCAGTAGAAAATGCATATGTACACCGTTTCTTGAAATCGATACAGGAGGATTTTCTGCATGATTATTTGTTTTAATCAGGAAAATTCCGTATAGAAACGGAATAGCATACATTTCGATGACATATATAAGTACATGCGTTATTCGAAACAAAGGCATCACATATCTTAGAAAATAAACGGGACCAATGATATTGCAAAAGCATAATAAGGAAACAGCTTCTGCTTTGGAAATATTTCCTTTTTGATACTGGTCGGCCGTTGCTTTTGCTCCCATAGGGAAGCCACAGAAAAATCCCATGATAATGCAATAACAGAATTCATCATTTTTATGAAACATTTTTCTAAGTGGCCCGGCAACACAGTGTACAAAGGAACCTGCCATTTGGCTTTCTGTGAGAAAACCGCTCAGAATCATAAAGGGCAAAAGCGTTGGAATCATCTGCTCAAACCATACCAGAAGCGCTCTGCTGGCATAGGTACGACAGAGAACGGGTTCGGTTAGCAGGAAGAATATAAGCAGTGTCAGAAAACCAACTAAGAAGCATTTTTTCGTAAAAAATGAACGCACAGAGTTACCTGCTTTTTTTAATATTATATGAGATAAGGAATTCATTCTATGAATCAGGAACGATTAGATAAATTTTTAGCAAATAGAAATTGCGGTACAAGAACAGAAGTAAAAAAAATCATACAAAAAGGTCAGGTGACTGTTAATCAGGAGGTCATTCGGAAACCGGAATATAAGGTAAGTGAAACTGATGCAGTATGCTGTCAGGGACGAACGCTAACCGGAGAAAGCATGCGATATTTTCTGCTAAACAAACCGCAGGGAGTTATTACCGCAACTGAGGATAAGCGTACGCAAACAGTTCTGGATCTAATTCATGCAGAGGATCAAATCAAGAACCTGGCACCTGTCGGAAGACTGGATAAGGATACAGAAGGCCTTTTGCTTCTTACAAATGACGGAATTCTTGCACATAATCTGCTTTCACCGGTAAAACACGTAGCAAAGGTCTATGAAGTGACTTTAAAAGAGCCACTTTCCGATGAGGCAGCGAAACAATTGACTGATGGAGTCAATATTGGCGACGATACAATAACCAAACCTGCCAAGGTGACAGTACTTCCGCAAACAGATTATACTGATGAGAAACCAAGGATTTTGCTGGAAATCACAGAAGGAAGATTTCATCAGGTAAAGCGAATGTTACAGGCAGTGGAAAATGAAGTATTATTTTTAAAGCGATTATCCATGGGAACGCTTTTGTTAGACCCTTCTTTACCCCCGGGAGAGTATCGTGAACTTACACCTTTAGAAAAGATACTGTTAAAAACGGAGGCTGTTATTTTTGATTTAGATGGTACTTTAGTTGATTCTATGTGGATGTGGCGTAAAATTGATGATGAATATCTGGGCAGGGTTCATCTGGAAGCTCCCCCTGATCTGCAAAAATGTGTAGAAGGTATGAGTTTCCATGAAACCGCTGTATATTTTAAAGAAAGATTTTCATTAAAGGATTCCCTGGAACAGATAAAAGCTGATTGGAATCAGATGGCATTGGATAAATATCTGCATGAGGTTCCAATAAAGGATGGTGTACTGAATTTTCTGAAGTTTTGCAAAAAATCCAATATTCCATTGGGAATTGCTACCAGTAATTCCAGACCACTCTTAGAAGCAGCACTGACAGCACATGATATAGACAATTACTTTGCAATATGTCTGACCGGTGATGACAAACTTCCCGGCAAACCGGCTCCGGATATTTATCTGAATGCTGCAAAACAGCTGGGAGTTCATCCGGAAAATTGTCTGGTGTTTGAGGATATTATTCCGGGAATACTGGCGGGAAAGCGTGCCGGCATGACGGTTTGTGCTGTTGCCGATGACTATTCTGTCTGTCAGGAAGAGGAAAAAAGAAAAGAAGCAGACTGTTATATAGACAGTTTTAGTGTATTTACACAAGAAGGAGCAATATGACAAAACAATTTTTACCCGTTTCCAGAGCTGATATGAAAGAGCGTGGAATAGAACAGCTTGATTTTATCTATGTATGTGGAGATGCATATGTAGATCATCCGTCCTTTGGACAGGCTATTATTGGCAGAATACTGGAAGCTAACGGCTATAGCGTCGGTATGATCTCACAGCCGGATTGGAAACAGGATGATTCCATTGCTGTCCTTGGAAGACCAAGACTGGGATTTTTGGTATCAGCAGGCAATATGGATTCCATGGTAAATCATTACTATGTATCAAAAAAGCATAGACCTACTGATGCTTACACACCGGGCGGAGAATCTTTTAAAAGACCTGATCATGCCAGTGTTGTTTATTCGAATCTGATTCGGAAGACCTTTAAGGATGTTCCCATTATATTGGGCGGCATCGAAGCCAGCCTTCGAAGAATGGCACATTATGATTACTGGTCAGACAGCTTTAAGCGCTCTGTTTTACTGGATGCACAGGCAGATCTGATTTCCTATGGTATGGGTGAAAAATCCATTATAGAAATTGCAGATGCCTTAAACAGCGGCATGGCAGTTCAGGACATTACTTATATTGCCGGAACGGTTTATAAGACAAAGGATTTGTCCATTCCTTATGAGCCAACCGTGCTGCCTTCTTATTCTGAAATGAAAGAAATGCCAAGGAAATATGCGGAAAGTTTTTTGAAACAATACCAGAATACGGATCCTATTACCGGTAAAACCCTGGTAGAACCTTATGAAAACGGTATCTATGTGGTACAGAATCCACCGCAAAAGCCATTGACTGTACAGGAAATGGATGATGTATACGCACTTCCTTATATGAGAACCTATCACCCTATGTATGAAGCTGCCGGCGGTATCCCGGCGATTCAGGAGATTAAATTCTCACTGACTTCTAACAGAGGATGTTTTGGCGGATGCAGCTTCTGTGCATTAACATTTCATCAGGGCAGGACAGTACAGGTACGAAGTCACGAGTCCATTATTTCGGAAGCGGAGGAAATGATACAGGATCCGGAATTCAAAGGCTATATCCATGATGTGGGAGGTCCGACAGCTAATTTCAGACATCCTTCCTGCAATAAACAGCTGACAAAAGGTGTCTGCCCGAATAAGCAGTGTCTGTTCCCATCACCATGCAGAAATTTAAAGGTGGACCACAGGGATTATATTTCTTTGTTAAGAAAACTCAGAAATCTTCCCAGTGTAAAAAAAGTATTTATTCGTTCCGGTATACGGTTCGACTATGTACTTGCTGACAAAGATGATTCTTTCTTAAGGGAATTAGTGCAATACCATATCAGCGGACAGTTAAAGGTAGCACCGGAACATATCTGTGATTCTGTATTGTCAAGACTTGGAAAACCTCCGAGACGGGTATATGATACTTTTGTAAGAAAATACACAGAAATGAATGAAGAACTTGGGCTAAAACAGTATCTGGTACCATATCTGATGTCATCCCATCCGGGTTCTACCATGAAAGAGGCGATACAGTTAGCAGAGTATTTGCGTGATCTGGGATATATGCCTGAACAAGTGCAGGATTTTTATCCAACACCTTCCACCATATCCACGGTTATGTATTACACCGGATTGGATCCACGAACCATGGAAAAGGTTTATGTGTGCAAAAATCCTCATGAAAAAGCAATGCAGCGAGCATTGATCCAATATCGTGATCCCAAGAATTACGATCTGGTAAGAGAAGCCTTATTAAATGAAGACAGACAGGATCTGATAGGTTTTACCGGAAAATGTCTGATCGCACCAAGACAGTTTGGCCTTCATAAAAAAACAAAAGCAGGAGTACAACATAAATCCGGTGCGCAGCACAAAAATAATACGTCGAATAAAAAACACGAATCAGGACAGGAATCAAAATATGGAAAAAAACAAACATCAAAGAATCATTCCGCAGGGAAGCTTCGGACATCTAAAACAACAGCGAAACATAGAAATCCTTAAAATGTGTATTCTTTTTGCATTGTCAGCAACGATTTATATTTCAGGTATTCTATACAAGGGAACAAACAAAAATCTGCTTACCGTTGTTGCAGTACTGGGTTTATTACCGGCCTGTAGATATGCAGTGAGTGTTATCCTGTATCTCAAGACGAAAGGCTGCAGTTTAGCTTTGCATGATTCACTTGAAAAAGTTGATAGTAAGCTACCAAAGTTATATGATATGTATTTTACTTCTTACCAGAAAAATTTTCAGGTTAGCCATATTGTATGCAAAAATAATTGTGTAATCGGGATAACTGAAGATGAAAAAACAGATATTACAGCTTGCGAAAAGCATTTACAGACAATGATCAATCAAGAAGGGCATCATGTGACGGTGAAGATTTTCAAGGACAAGGAAAAATACATGGAAAGACTTCATACATTGCAGGAGGCTGCTTTAACGACTGAAAACTCAGATCAGATACTTGATTTTTGTTGTCATATCTCTTTATAGGATTGGGTACTTATGCAAAAATATCAGATCAAGGAACAGGAAGCGGGACAGCGGCTTGACAAAATGCTTCATAAGCTTTTGCCGGAAGCCGGTTCCGGTTTTCTGTATAAAATGCTTCGTAAAAAAAATATTACGCTGAACGGTAAAAAAGCTGAAGGAAAAGAAATGTTGTCTCTGGGTGATACAATTGAACTATTCTTTTCAGAAGAAACCTTTATGAAATTCAGTGGAAAAAGATTGGATCATAAAGGTGTATTGGAGACATACGAAAAAGCCTTTAAACGATATCCTTTGGCGTCTGTGAACAGTATCGGTACAAAAAATGCCATTCAAATCATCCATGAAGACGAAAATGTGCTGATTTGCAACAAACCAGCAGGGATTTTGAGTCAAAAAGCGGAAGAAAACGATATTTCCATCAACGAGTGGATGATCGGTTATCTTGTTCATACGGGTAAAATATCAGAAGAGATATTACAGACTTTTAAACCTTCTGTTTGTAACCGACTCGATAGAAACACCAGTGGTCTGGTGATATGTGGCATTTCTCTTACCGGGTCACAGGTGATGAGCAAATTAATCCATGACAGATCACTGCAAAAATTCTATCACGCTGTTGTAAAAGGCCGGTTTGAACACTCTGTACATAGTAAGGGTTACCTGCTGAAGCATGAAGCTACCAATAAAGTTGAGATTTTACAAAACGAAAGGCCTGGCGCATCTCCTATTGAAACAGCCATGACCCCTGTTAAGATCACAAACGAGTATACGCTTTTGGAAGTGGAACTGATTACCGGTAAACCACATCAGATTCGAGCACATTTACAGAGTATGGGACATCCTATTCTGGGTGATCCAAAATACGGAGATCCTGCCTGGAATCGAAAATGGCAGGAACGCGGGATCCATAGACAACTGTTGCATGCATTTCGATTGAAGTTTCCAGAACTTGCCGAACCGGGATTTGAAGCACTTTCTGATACGACTATTCTGGCACAGGAACCGGACGATTTTTCGATTATTTTCCATGAATAAAGAACGGAGATTTGTAGCATATGCCAACCTGGAAAAGCAGAGGACTTAGAGGCTCCCTGTTAGAAGACCTGATTAACCGGACAAATGAAAAATATAAGGAAAACAATCTGGCTTTGATTCAGAAGATTCCAACGCCTATTACGCCTATTAATATTGACCAGAAATCCAGACACATTACACTGGCATATTTTGATCAGAAGAGTACTGTGGATTATATCGGTGTGGTACAGGGCATTCCAGTCTGTTTTGATGCGAAGGAATGTGCTGTTGATACTTTTACACTTGCCAATATTCATCCCCATCAGGTAGCATTTATGGGAGATTTTGAAAAACAGGGCGGAATTGCCTTTTTCCTCATTTATTATTCTCATAAAGAACTGTTTTATTATTTGCCCTATGAAATGCTTCGATTCTTCTGGGACAGAGCATTAGAAGGAGGCAGGAAAAGCTTCCGTTTTGATGAACTAAATCCGGAATATCAGATTCCGCAAAAAGATGGCTTTCTGGTTCCTTATCTGGATATGCTGCAAAAAGATCTGGATGACAGGGGTTGACAGAAAAAGTGCAATCCTGTATACTTCCATTAGTTTCATCTGCTACCACGTTACCTTGATAAAGTATTTTACCAATTGTATATATTAAATAATTAAAATATACAAAAACCATCAGATCGTGTAGAATAATGATGAAAGAATATTGCATGAAAGTTTGAGGTATTTACATTGAACGCACGACTTTTACATACACCGGAAGGTGTAAGAGACATATATGGAGAAGAATTTGCCAGAAAAGAAGCTGTTGAAAATCTGTTACAGCAGAAGCTTCGTTCTTTTGGTTATCAGGATATTCAGACACCTACTTTTGAATATTTTGATGTATTCTCCAGCGAAATAGGAACTACACCGTCTAAGGAACTGTATAAATTCTTTGATAAAGAGGGTAATACACTGGTACTTCGACCGGATTTTACGCCTTCCATGGCAAGATGTACTGCTAAATATTTTGCAGAGATGAATGGACCACTTCGTTTTGGCTATGTTGGTAATACCTTTACTAATACCTCTAATTTACAGGGTAAATTAAAGGAAGTAACCCAGATCGGTGCAGAACTCATGGGAGATGGCAGTGCAGAGGCGGATGGAGAAGTCATTGCATTATTGATTTCCTGTTTGCTGTCTACCGGTTTAAAGGAATTCCAGGTAGCACTTGGTGATGTGGATTATTTTAAAGGTGTTTGCGAAGCTGCCGGAATAGATGAGGATACAGAAACAACACTTCGGGATTATGTTTCCAGTAAAAACTACTTTGCGGCAGAAGAACTTCTGGCAGAGTGTGATGTGGCTGACCGTTATAAGGACGTTTTATTAAAATGTGCTGATATGCTTGGCAGTATGGATTCCCTAAAGGAAGCCAAGGCACTGGTAGATAACGAAAAATCCATTCAGGCAATTGCCAGACTGGAACAGGTATATGAAGTGTTACGTCTTTATGGCGTTGAAAAATATGTAAGCTTTGATCTGGGGCTCTTAAGCAAATATAAATATTATACCGGTATTATTTTTAAAGCTTATACCTATGGAATTGGCGACGCCGTAGTAACCGGTGGGCGTTACGATACACTTCTTGCCCGCTTTGGAAAGCCAATGTGTGCGATCGGTTTTATGATCGTGGTGGACGATCTGTTAAATGCTTTATCCAGACAGCAGATCAAGGTTTCCTATGACTATCAATTTTCCCGTTTGACCTACACTAAGGAAAACTTCCATGAAAAGTTGAAGGAAGCAACCGAAAGACGAGCAAAGGGCGAAAAAATCGAATTGATACCGGAGGAAACAACAAATGAGTGAAGACAGATACTTAACCTTTGCCCTGGGCAAAGGAAGACTAGCGAATAAAACATTGGAATTATTTGAAAAAATAGGTATTACCTGCGAAGAAATGAAAGATAAAAACACCCGTAAGCTGATCTTTGTAGATGAAAAGAACAAATTAAAGTTTTTCCTTTCAAAAGGACCTGATGTACCAACTTATGTGGAATATGGTGCTGCAGATATCGGTGTTGTGGGTAAGGATACCTTATTAGAGGAGAACCGCAGGGTTTATGAAGTACTTGATCTGGGCTATGGTAAATGCAAGATGTGTGTCTGCGGACCAAAGGAAGCCAAAGAACTGTTACAGCATCACGAGATGATCCGTGTGGCCAGCAAATATCCTAATATTGCCAAGGATTATTTTTATAATAAAAAGCATCAGACTGTTGATATCATCAAATTAAACGGCTCCGTGGAATTAGGACCAATTGTGAAATTGTCAGATGTCATCGTGGATATTGTGGAGACAGGTGGTACCTTAAAGGAAAACGGACTTGAAGTTTTAGAAGAAATCTGTCCTTTATCTGCCAGAATGATTGTGAATCAGGTTAGTATGCAGATGGAAGCAGACCGGATCAAGAAACTGATCCAGGATTTGAAAGGAGTACTTGCAGAATGAAACGCTTACAGTTAACGGAAGAAAACAAACAGAACCTGTTACAGGATTTGTTAAAGAGAAGTCCTAATAATTATGGGGAATATGAGACAGTTGTAGCAGATATTATTAGTAATGTAAGAGAAAAAAAGGACGAAGCAGTTTTTGAGTACACTTTAAAATTTGATCATTTCGCATTAAATGCTGAAAATATTCAGGTGACAGAGGACGAAATCATAGAAGCTTACGCTCAGATTGATGAAGATTTCGTTCGTATCATGAAAACCTCCAGGGATAATATCAGAGAATATCATGAGAAACAGGTTCGAAACAGCTGGTTTGATGCAAAACCGGATGGCACTATTTTAGGACAGAAGATTACTGCGCTTAACAAAGTCGGTGTTTATGTACCGGGCGGTAAAGCTGCTTATCCTTCCAGTGTACTCATGAATGTGGTTCCTGCAAAGGTGGCAGGTGTTGGAGAGGTCTTAATGACTACTCCATGTAACAAAGAAGGTAAGGTAAATCCTGGTACTCTGGTAGCAGCAGATATAGCAGGAGTTGATCGTATTTTTAAAGTTGGCGGTGCACAGGCAATTGCAGCGCTTGCATTTGGGACGGAGAGTATTCCTAAGGTTGATAAGATTACCGGACCGGGTAATATTTTTGTAGCTCTTGCAAAAAAAGCAGTATACGGACATGTGAGCATCGATTCCATAGCAGGCCCGAGCGAAATTATGGTATTGGCTGATGAGTCTGCAAATTCTCGCTATGTAGCTGCTGATTTATTATCCCAGGCAGAGCATGATGAGCTGGCAAGTGCGATTCTGGTAACCACCAGCAAAGAGCTTGCTGATAATGTAGAAAAAGAAGTTGAAGGCTTTGTAAAAAAACTTTCCAGAAAAGAGATCATTCAAAAATCTCTGGATCAGTACGGTTATATTTTAATGGCTGATAATATGGAAGATGCCATAGATACTGTTAATGAAATTGCGTCCGAGCATTTGGAAGTATTGACAAAAAATCCTTTTGAAACTATGACTAAGATCAAGAATGCAGGTGCTATTTTCCTTGGAGAGTATTCTTCTGAACCTCTTGGGGATTATTATGCAGGACCAAACCATATTTTACCTACCAATGGAACAGCTAAATTTTTCTCTCCATTGTCTGTAGACGATTTTATCAAAAAATCCAGCATTATCTGCTATTCAAAAGACGCCTTGCAGGCAGCACACAAGGATATTGAGACCTTTGCAGAAAAAGAAGGTTTGACTGCTCATGCAAATTCTATTAAGGTTAGATTTGAATAGAAAATGATAGCCGGAAAATGACTGACAGTACAGGAGGTAGCATAATGGCTAGAAGTACCACCGTGGAACGTAACACCAAGGAAACTGAGATTTCCATGATATTAAACATAGACGGAACCGGAAAGGGTGAAATTGACACCGGAATCGGTTTCTTTGATCATATGCTGGAAGGCTTTTCCAGACATGGCTTTTTTGATCTGAAATGCAATGTGAAGGGTGATCTTCAAGTGGACTGTCATCATACCATTGAAGATACCGGCATTGTACTGGGAACAGCAATCAAACAGGCGTTGGGAGATAAGGCTGGAATCAAACGTTTTGGTTCTTTTATCTTACCTATGGATGAAACATTAGTATTATGTGCAGTAGACTTATCCGGCAGACCATATTTTGCATTTGACTGTGAATTTACAGTAGACAAGGTTGGTTATTTTGATACGGAAATGGTAAAGGAATTTTTCTATGCGGTATCATATGCTGCCGGTATGAATCTTCATATCAAAAAGCTTTCCGGTGAAAATAATCATCACATTATTGAAGCAATCTTTAAGGCTTTTGCCAAAGCACTGGATGAGGCAACCACCAAAGATCCCAGAATCACAGATGTACTCAGTACGAAAGGAACGTTATGAAATTACTGATCCCAACCATATATTTAAAAAAAGGACAGGCAGTTACCTGTCTGCAAAAACAACAGGAAGTCCTTAGTACAGATCCTGTTTCTCTGGCAGCAAAATATCGTGATGAGGATGCAGATGCGTTAATGATTTTTGATCTGTCCTGTGGAGATGAAGAACATGAGATTAATCTGGATGTGATGAAAGCCATCTGTGAGATTGCAGAAGTACCGGTATATGGTGCAGGCAATGTGAAACGAATGGAAGACATTAAGAAAATCCTTTATACCGGCTGTAAAAAAGCCGTATTAAATTACAGCAAAGCAGAAGGTATTGCGATTACAGAAGAGGTTTCCAAGAAATTTGGTGCCGATAAACTGTTGGCATCTGTTTCTGAATTATCACAGTTACGGGATAATCGTGAGTTATTGGAGCAATATGTAAGTGGTGTGATCTGTATGAATGAAATTCAAACAAAAGAGATTAAGCTGCCACTTTATGCTCATGTAAGCAGTCAGCCGGAGAATAAAAGCTACGACATGATTTCCGGCGATGTAGTTGATGGATTAATGGGCAATGCCGTTCTTGACATAGAATCTCTTAGAACCTTTAAAGAAAAACTGGATCAGGCAGGGAAAGAGACTACTTTTGTAAAATCTGCATTTGCCTGGTCTGATTTTAAATTAAACAGTGACGGTATGGTACCGGTAGTAGTACAGGATTATAAAACCGACGCTGTTCTGATGGTGGCTTATATGAATGAGGAAGCTTACCAGAAGACATTGCAGACCGGTAAAATGACCTATTACAGCCGTAGTCGTCAGGAACTTTGGCTGAAAGGCGATACCAGTGGTCATTTCCAGTATGTGAAATCATTAACAGCAGATTGTGATATGGATACCATTCTTGCCAGAGTTTCACAGGTAGGAGCGGCCTGTCATACCGGCAGATATTCCTGCTTTTACCAGAATATTATGGAAAAGGAATATGAAGAGAAAAATCCTATGAAGATCCTGCAAAGCGTCTATGATGTGATCGAGGACAGGAAGCTTCATCCCAAGGAAGGCTCCTATACCAACTATCTGTTTGATAAGGGCATTGATAAAATCCTGAAAAAAGTTGGAGAGGAAGCAACTGAAATTGTGATTGCTGCTAAAAATCCTAATAAGAATGAAGTAAAATACGAAATCTCTGATTTTCTGTATCATATGATGGTACTGATGGCAGAAAAAGGGGTCAGCTGGGAAGAAATCACAGATGATCTTGCCAAACGATAGCATAAATTGAATGTAATCAAATAATGATGAAATTCCGTATAAAAAATATGAAAAGCTTTTAGTTCGTCTAAAGGCTTTTTTTATTGCATAAAATGAACAGATATAACCTTTGTGATGCATTGAAGTAAAGGAGGTAGTATATGTCCAGACACTATTCTATGGAACAACGAATACAGGTTAGAAAAATGCTTCAAAATACCGATTCGAAAAATAAGGAACAGCTTTCAAAAATACATCATTTTCTTACAGCACCTGAGGAAATCACAGCAGAAACAACAGAGCCAAAAGTCGAAATGTCATATATCGATCCCGGACTTCAGACGGGGAAATACTGGAAAAACTTTCAATGGCGGGTTGTGGCCTTCGTTTTTCTGTTTTCGGGATTAATTTTATTGCATTTAAAGGAATTACAAAATCCGGAATATGATTTTTTTGGAATCACATCCATGGAAGTACAAGCGGCGATTACAAAAGAATTTGATTTTAATGCACATATCCCGTATACTTTTAGGGATGAATGGAAAAGTGTATTTTATCAACTAACGCAAAAGGAACTTAATTATGAATCAGAATACAACACAGAAGCTGGCACTGACGGATGATATCTTGCTGGCAATTGAAAAGCCTGCCCGTTACATCGGAAATGAAGTAAATGCGGTAATAAAAGACAAAGAAAAAATTGATATCCGAATGGCGATGTGCTTCCCGGATGTTTATGAAATCGGAATGTCTCATTTGGGAATTCAGATCCTTTATGATATGTTAAACCATTATGAAGATACCTGGTGCGAAAGAGTTTATTCTCCGTGGGTGGATTTAGATGCCATTATGAGAGAACGACATATTCCGCTATTTGCTCTGGAATCTCAGGATCCGATTAAAGATTTTGATTTTTTGGGTATTACGATTCAGTATGAGCTGTGCTATACCAATATTTTACAGATTCTGGATCTGTCAGATATTCCATTGGAAGCAAAGGACAGAACCTGGGAACACCCCATTGTCATCGGTGGTGGTCCATGTACCTATAATCCGGAACCCATTGCACCATTTTTTGATCTGTTTTATATTGGCGAAGGAGAGACCAGATATCGCGATTTACTGGATCTGTATAAGAAATGTAAAGCAGAACATAAGTCCAGGGAAGAGTTCTTATTGGAAACAGCCAGAACAATTCCCGGTATGTATGTGCCACAGTTCTATGATGTGACCTATAAAGAAGACGGCACCATTGAAAGCTTTACTCCAAACAAAGAAGGGGTGCCTGCTACCATAACAAAAGAAATGGTAACGGACTTAACGCATACCACTTATCCGGAAAAGCCTGTAGTACCTTTTACCAAGATTACTCAGGACCGGGTTGTGTTGGAAATACAAAGAGGCTGTATCAGAGGCTGCCGTTTCTGTCAGGCAGGACAGCTTTATCGTCCGGTTCGTGAAAAGGATGTGGACACTTTAAAGCAGTATGCTGTTACGATGTTAAAGAATACCGGACATGAGGAAATTTCTCTTAGCTCCTTAAGTTCAAGTGATTATTCGGCATTAAATGAATTAATAGAATTTTTAATTGAAGATTGCGATAAGAGAAGAGTCAATATTTCATTGCCTTCTCTTAGAATTGATGCATTCAGCCTGGATGTAATGAGTAAAGTGCAGGATGTAAAGAAGAGCAGTCTGACTTTTGCACCGGAAGCCGGCACACAGAGACTTCGTGATGTAATTAACAAAGGACTTACCAGAGAAGATATTCTAAATGGATCCATTGAAGCCTTTAAGGGCGGCTGGTCCAGGGTTAAGCTTTATTTTATGCTGGGACTTCCTACGGAAACAGAAGAAGATATTGCCGGTATCGCAGAGCTTAGCAATGAAATTGCAGCAGCTTATTTTGAAACAGTTCCGAAGGAGGAACGTTCCAACGGCAGTATCCAGATTGTAGCCAGTACCTCCTTTTTTATTCCAAAGCCATTTACACCATTTCAGTGGGCAAGAATGTGTACCAAGGAGGAATTTTTGGACAAGGCTTCTCTGACCAGGAAAGCCATCATGACCCAGTTGAACCAGAAGCGTATCAAATATAACTGGCATGAAGCTGATGCCAGTGTAATGGAAGGTATTCTTGCAAGGGGCGACCGAAAGATTGCATCGGTTATTTTAAGTGCTTATAAAAAAGGCTGCTTTTATGATGCCTGGGGTGAATATTTCAAGAACGATGTATGGATGGAAACATTTGCTGAGTGCAACGTTGATCCCGATTTTTATACGGTCAGAGAACGTTCTCTGGACGAGATTTTCCCATGGGATTTCTTAAGCTGTGGCGTTTCCAAGGATTTCCTGAAACGAGAGTGGCTTAGGGCAACTACCGAAGGTGTTACCACACCAAACTGCAGATTGCAGTGTCAGGGATGTGGAGCCAATCAATATGGTGTGGGTGTCTGCACAGAAGGGAGATCGTAATTGCTATGAAGGTTAGAATTAAATTTTCAAAAACAGGACCTTTGAAATTCATCGGTCACCTGGATATGATGCGCTTTTTCCAGAAGGCAATCCGCAGAGCAGATATTGATGTGACTTATACCACCGGATTTAGTCCTCACCAGGTTATGGCATTTGCCAATCCGCTGGGTGTGGGACTGGAAAGCACCGGCGAGTATTTTGACATAGAAGTAAATTCTTATACCACCATGGCAGAAATGAAGGACAAGTTAAATCAGGTTGTGGTGCCGGGAGTAGAAATTCTGGATGTTTGTTTACTGCCAGATGATGCCGGAAATGCCATGGCAAGTGTAGCAGCTGCCAGATATCGGATATCCTTTCGCGAAGGAATGGAACCCTGTGCAGATTGGGAAAGCAGATTTGCTTCCTTTTGTGAACAGGAGACGATTCCCGCCACCAAAACCACTAAGAAATCCGTATTGGAAATTGATATCAAGCCTTCCTTATATGAATGGCAGATATTACCGGATCATTCCATTATGCTGTTCTTAAATGCCAGCAGCTCAGGGACGGGTAATATCAAACCGGCTATGGTATTAGAGACATTTTTTAAGGCAGAGGGAATAGAATTTGATCCCTATTGCTTATGTATTACCAGAATAGACACCTATACAGATTTGGGTACGGAAGATGCACACCGCTTTGTACCGATGAATGAGGTTGGAACATCATGTTGATCAAGGCTTATGCTGATCAGGAAAAAGAATCATTACAGAAAAGCAGTTATAAAGAAAATCAGGTTTTGATTACAACTTATCAGGGAAAAAGACTAATTACCCGCCTGGTTGGAAATTCCATGGAGGATTTAATGGTTTTTCCGACAAATGGCTCAATGCTTGGCACGATTCACATTGGAAGGATTCAAAAAGTTTCAAAAACCATAGATTCTTTCTTTGTTGAGATTGCTGATAAAAGGGTGTGCTTTTTGCCCGGTAGAAATATTATTGCACCAGTGCTGTTAAATAGAGAATATGATGGTAGATTATTGGAGGGGGATATTATTCTCATCCAGATAGAGCGGGATGCGGTTAAAACCAAGGATGCCGTCTGCACTACCAAACTTACTTTTAACGGGAAATATGTGATTCTCACAACAGGTAGCAACAAGCCCGGATTTTCCAAGAAATACACAGCAGACCAGCGCGGTTATTTTGTTGCCTGGCACAAAGATATTGCGGATACTTTACCAACGCTTTGTGTCCCTTTTGCACCGATTTACAGAACAGAGTGTGCTGAGCTTTTGACTGCAAAAAAATCTGAACCAGAGATAGATCCATTAGAACAGGAACTTACATTTTTTGTTAATACACTACAGACTATTGTGACAAAAGAAATTCACAAAAGTTTATATAGCTGCATTTATGCACCCGATCCTGATTATTACTTGTTTTTACGGGAAAGTTTATCCGGCGGTTATGAAGAAATTGTAATTGATGATGAAAACGTTTATTCTTTTTTACATGAAAAAGCACAAACAGGTCTGCTTGCTGATGATAAAATTCGTTTTTATCAGGATGAAAGAATCGGTATGTCAGCTTTGTATGGAATACAATCTAAGATGGATGAGGTATTAAGTAAATCTGTCTGGCTGAAATCCGGCGGAAATCTGGTCATTGAACCAACCGAGGCATTAACGGTTATTGATGTAAATACCGGACGCTTTAGTGCTAAGCATCTGGGTACGGATCAGACCTATTGGAAGATCAATTTAGAAGCTGCAAAAGAGGCTTTAAGACAGATCAGATTGCGGAATATTTCCGGCATGATTTTAATTGATTTTATTAACATGAAAAAAGCAGATGAGGGAAGACTATTAAAGACAGTTCGCGAGTTGTGTGAGAAAGAAAAGGTTTCTACAGAGGTCTACGACATCACAAAACTTGGAATTATGGAGCTTACCCGTAAGAAAATATACAAAACATTAAAGGAGAGTCTGACTGGTGAAACTAACTGATATTTATAAAGTGCATGACGGTACCTATCTTCATGGATACGAACTTTCTTATCAGATAGAACCGGATCGAATGAAAACCTATGAAATTGTAAGTCGAAACGCTTCTCTTCGAACACCGGAGGATTTGGGTAGCCAGGTGGCAGGCGTTTCCATGGTGGTATTCCAGAATGACAGGCTACTATTATTACAGGAATTTCGCATGGGCATTAACCGAACCATTTATAATCTATGCGCCGGTATGTGTGAACCTGGTGAAAGCATGGAAGATTGCATGAAACGGGAATTGAAGGAAGAAACAGGTCTTGACCTGACAGAGATAAAAGTGCTGTTACCGCCGTCTTATGCTGCAGTTGCCATTTCTGATATGCAGACACAGATTGCAATTGTAGAAGCTGCCGGTACACCAACGAAGCAAAAACAGCTTCATGAAGACATCATTCCGAAATTTTATAATCGGGAAGAAGTGGCTGAACTGCTACGCACACAAAGCTTTAGTTCAAGGGCACAGATCATGGCGTATTTTTATGTACAGCATATGCTGTAAAAAGGAGCTGAATATGGAAAAAAACAAGGCTTATTATATATGTACAGTACTTGACTGGTGCCTCTGTCTTATGGACGTGTTCATACTAGGTGCATTGGTTTCTGTGATTCTGCCTTTTCTAAATCAGATTATGACACAGTGGATTGCACTTTCCATATTGCGGAATTTTCTAAACATGATTTGCGTTATTATCATAGCAGCAAGTCTGATTTTACTTTTTAATCAAATTTCTATTTTAATTTCAAAGAAGTATTGGACTGGTATCTATGGTGGGACTAAGTGAATTAAAACTGCAGTTTAGAAACTTGCAAATAATAATTATAAAGAGACGGCAATGGTGCGGGTGTGTATCCTTCCATTGCCGTTTACACGTATAAGACCTTCTACATCATTCCATAAAGGTATTCGGTTGCTTCCGCTAACGGAATCCAATCGCCATCCTGGCTCGGGATTCCTTTCCGGGCATCCATGCCCGGAATAGCTGTTTTGCAGCTGTAATGATTAGAAGGTCTAATACGTGTGCTCAGGCGATGGAAGGATACACACCCGTACCACTGCCTGTTCGTTACATTTGTTATTCTTTTAAAGTTGCCAATCTGCAGTTGCCTCGGTCTGTAGCCAAGGCCAGACTATTGCAACTATTCATTTGCCGTAACTGGGGTCTATGCTTCATCGGCACCACAAACTGCAGCTTAAAGAAAATGAATATTGCGTAAAACGAGGTTCAGCCGTGTATCGTATGCGAACAAGCACTGTAAACACGTCTGTACTTAGTTCGCGTCTTGTGCGAACTTATGTACAGCTACGTGTTTACCGTAGTGAGAACGGGCTTGAGAGCATATGATACACGGCTGAACCGTCACTTTACATCAATCTTTATTTCTTTAAACTGCTGAACAAAAAGCTTGACACCCCGATAAGTGGATGATATTATGTATGAGTATGCCGCATAACGAGGTATAAGTTTGCCCATTGGACAACACCAAAGTTAGCGAGTAAATATAATAGGAGGTGCCATATGTACGCAATTATTGCAACAGGTGGAAAACAGTACAAAGTATCTGAAGGCGACGAAATCCGTGTTGAGAAACTGGATGCAGAAGCTGGTAGTACTGTAACATTTGACCAGGTTATCGCTGTTAGCGATGCTGAATTAAAGGTAGCTGATGCTGTAGCTAAAGCTTCTGTAACTGGAACAGTTGTTAAACAGGACAGAGCAAGAAAAGTTATTGTCTATAAGTATAAGAGAAAAACCGGCTATCATAAGAAAAATGGTCATAGACAAGCATACACTTTAGTAAAAATCGACAAGATTAACGCTTAATTGGAATTATGACTAGAGTGACAATTTATCGTTCCAAAAAAGGTGACTATAAAAGACTTGTCTGTTCCGGGCATGCAGATTTTGCAGAGTATGGTTCAGATATTGTCTGTGCATCCATTTCCGTTTTGGTAATTAATACGCTTAATGCCATGGAGAAGTTTGCCGCAGTACAAATGAAACAGGAAGAGAAAGATGGTTTTCTGGACATTTCGTTTCTTAGTCCCTTCAATGAGAAAGCGGAAGTGTTAATGGATGCTTTGTTATTGGGTTTGGATGATGTGAAACGCCAATATGGCAAAAAGTTTTTAGACTTAAAAATCAAGGAGGTGTAAAACCTATGTTAAAATTAAACCTTCAATTTTTCGCTCATAAAAAGGGTGTTGGTTCTACCAAGAACGGTAGAGATTCCGAATCCAAGAGATTAGGTGCGAAAAGAGCTGATGGACAGTTCGTTAAAGCAGGTAATATTCTTTACAGACAGCGTGGTACTAAGATTCATCCTGGTACAAACGTTGGTATCGGTGGAGATGATACTTTATTTGCTCTGGTTGACGGTACTCTTAGATTCGAAAGAAAAGGAAGAGATAAGAAACAGGCTTCCGTATATCCGGTAGAGAAATAAGATTCCTGAAACGAAAGATGATGCGGGCTTCAAACAGCTATTGTTTGAAGCCTTTTTTTCACTTGTAATAAAGCTAACAATACCGAAGCATGTATTGCTTAAACCGGCATGGTTATAATAAAAATGCCTGTTTCGTTATTGTTAGCTTGCAACATTCAGAATGGAGAATCATATGTTTGCAGATCGTGCAAAAATTTTTATAAAAAGTGGTAAGGGCGGGGATGGACATGTTTCCTTTAGAAGAGAGAAATTTGTACCTGACGGAGGCCCGGATGGCGGAGATGGTGGAAATGGCGGAAGCGTTATTTTCGAAGTGGATGAAGGCTTAAATACCCTTACGGACTATCGTCATGTCCGTAAATACGCTGCCCAGAATGGCGAGGACGGCGGAAAGAAGAACTGTAAAGGAAAAAGCGGCAACGATATTATATTGAAGGTTCCTGAAGGAACTGTTATAAAAGAGGCAGCTTCCGGTAAAGTCATAGCAGATATGTCCGGAGAAAACAGACGTTATACCATACTTCGAGGCGGACGTGGCGGCAGTGGTAACCAGCATTATGCTACCAGTACCATGCAGGCACCAAAATATGCCCAGCCCGGTCAACCGGCTAAGGAACTGGAATTATTTTTGGAATTAAAAGTCATTGCGGATGTAGGTTTAGTAGGATTTCCCAATGTTGGTAAATCAACATTTTTATCCAGAGTTACCAATGCACGTCCAAAGATCGCGAACTACCATTTTACAACCTTAAATCCTAACCTTGGTGTTGTAGATCTGGATGGGGATCAGGGCTTTGTCATTGCAGATATTCCAGGTCTCATCGAAGGCGCTTCGACCGGTATAGGCCTTGGATTTGAATTCTTACGTCATATTGAACGTACCAGAGTTATGATTCATATTGTTGATGCAGCTTCTACAGAGGGAAGAGATCCTATTGAGGATATATACGCCATTAATAAGGAACTGGAAACATACAATGCTGATATAGCGGCCAGACCACAGGTTATTGCTGCTAATAAGATTGATGCCATTTTTGACCCGGAATCTGATGCAATTGAGAAGATAAAACAGGAATTTGAACCAAAAGGAATCAAAGTATTCCCGATTTCTGCGGTTACCGGTTCAGGTGTAAAAGAACTTCTGTATTATGTGAATGATTTATTGAAAACAGTGGAAGATAAGAAAATTGTATTTGAACAGGAATTTGATCCTGCTGTGGATATTCCGGTTGTGGATGGTGCTTATACCGTTGTTTACGATGAGGATGCACAGGAATACGTCATTGAAGGTCCGAGAATCGAAAAAATGTTAGGTTACACTAACTTGGATTCAGAAAAAGGTTTTGAATTCTTCCAGAAGTTCTTGAAATTAAATGGCATTTTAGATGAGCTGGAAGCATTGGGCATTAAAGATGGCGATACCGTAAGAATGTATGGATTATCCTTTGATTACTATAAGTAATAAAGATATATAAATGGTCTAACAAGAGAGGAATTAACATGACAAGCAAGCAAAGAGCATATTTAAAGAGTCTGGCAAGTGTACTGAATCCTATTTTTCAAGTAGGAAAATCCAGTATTACACCGGAAGTTACAGAGGCGATCGGCGAAGCTTTTAATACAAAAGAGCTGATAAAAGTCGCTGTTTTAAAGAACTGTGCAGACGATCCGAGAGAAATTGCAGAAATGATTGCGGAAAGAACCCACTCTGAGGTTGTACAGGTTATCGGTAAGAAAATTGTATTGTACAAACCGGATAAGGATGATCCTAAAATTGTTCTGCCAAAATAATTTTCACACCTGAATAAGAGGACGTGTAGTCTTATGAAAATTGGAATCATTGGGGGTACTTTTGACCCTATTCACAATGGGCATCTGCAGATTGCTGAAAATGCATACAGAAGTTTTGCATTGGATAAAGTGATTTTTATTCCCAGCGGATGTTCTTATATGAAGGAACATGTTTCGGAAGCTGAATGCAGACTGGCCATGGCCAAACTGGCTTTGCAGAAATACAACTATTTTGCTGTATCGGATATTGAAACCAAACGTCCCGGAAATTCTTATACCTTTGAAACTTTGTCAGAACTTTCAGCCCAATGTCCTGCGGAGTACTACTACATTATAGGAGCAGATACTCTTTTTATGATGGAAAAGTGGAAAAGTCCTGAGATTATCTTTGAGCTGAGTACTATACTGGTTTCCGTTAGAGAGGGCTTCCCTATGGATGAACTCCGGGCAAAGAAAGACGAACTTGAAAAGAGATATCAAGCCAGAATTCATTTTCTGCCCACACGATATTTCCCATATTCTTCCACAGAAATCCGTGCCAGAGTACAAAGAGGGGCAGATGTATCTGATATGCTGGCAGATGAGGTGTATTCTTTTATTCAGTCTCATAAATTATACGTATGAAGGTGAAATGCAGAATGGATACAGTAAAAGAACTACCGAAACTGAAAAAATTACGACATGAAATGAAAAAGGTTTTGAAAGAAAGCAGATATGAGCATACACTTTCGGTTGCTTATACTGCCGCCAATCTTGCATCAATATACAAGGTTGACGTGCCAAAAGCATTGGTGGCAGGTATGCTTCACGACTGTGCCAAGTGTTTGACAGATGAGGAAAGACTTCATATTTGTTATGAAGCTGATATTCCTGTTACTCCACTGGAGAAAAAACAGCCTTTTTTGTTACATGCAAAAGTAGGAGCTTATTTGGCTAAAACAAAATATGATATAGAAGACCGGGATATTTTACAATCAATTGCTTCTCATACAACAGGTCGTCCGGAAATGAGCAATCTGGAAAAGATTATTTTCATAGCAGATTATATGGAACCCGGGCGGGATCATGCTCCGAATCTGGACACAATCCGAAAGGAAGCTTTTACGAATCTAGATCAGGCATTGCTTCATATATTGACTGATACACTGGCATATTTGAATTCGACAGACGGAGAAATCGATCCACAAACAGAACTTACCTGGAAATACTACGATAAACTGGCAATCAAACAACAGTTTTAATTCTAATACTATTCAAGAAAGGATATAGATAACATGGAAGATAAGAATCGTTCAAAAGAAATGGCAACACTTGCTATCGAAGCAATGGAAGACAAAAAAGCAGAGGATATTAAAATAATTGATATCAGTGAGGTTTCTGTGATTGCAGATTATTTTCTCATTGCAAATGGAACCAACCGCAGCCAGATACAGGCATTATCAGATGCAGTAGAAGAGAAACTTGGCCGTGCAGGGTATCATTTAAAACAAAAAGAAGGATATGATACAGCAAATTGGGTGCTCATGGATTTTGGTGATGTGATTGTTCACATATTTGACCAGGAAAACCGTTTGTTTTATGATCTGGAACGAATCTGGAGAGACGGCAAAAAAATTGAAAAACTGTAATTGATTATTAAGTACTATGGTGGTTCTCTGATTAATGGCATAAGAGACTGTCATGGTACTTTTTAAGTATATAGTTTGTAGTTATATCTAATATGACAAAATATTATATTTTTGATTCTTGACTAAAAAAAGACATCAGCGTATGATATGCAAAATAAGGCAATTTATTTTGTACTTTATGAAATGGGAGGAAAAAGTTATGAAGAAATTTAACAAAATCATGAGTGCAGCATTAGTTGCATCTATGGTAATGGTTTCCATGGCAGGTTGCGGAAGCAGTGCAGAAACAGCTACTGAAGCACCGGCAGCCGGAACAACAGCAGCTACAGAGGCAGCAGCTGAAACTACTGCAGCAGATGGTGCTACCATTAAAATTGGTGGTATTGGACCTATCACAGGACCTGCAGCAGATTATGGTATTGCAGTACAGAACGGTTCCCAGTTAGCAGTTGACGAGATCAATGCTAATGGCGGTATCAATGGTGTTCAGATCGAATACAATTTCCAGGATGATGTACATGATGCTACAACATCAGTAAACGCTTACAATTCATTAAAGGATTGGGGTATGCAGATGTTAATGGGTACCGTTACTTCCGGTCCTTGTCAGGCAGTTGTAGAGAAAACCCAGGAAGACAATATGTTCCAGTTGACTCCTTCAGGATCTTCTGTAGAATGTATCAAATATGACAATGCATTCCGTGTATGCTTCTCTGATCCTAACCAGGGTATTGCATCCGCAGATTACATTGCAGATAACAAGCTTGCGGAAAAAGTTGCTATCATTTATAACAGTTCTGATGTTTATTCTTCAGGTATTACAGAGAAATTTACTGCTGAAGCAGGAGTTAAGGGTCTGGAAATCGTTTCCAGCGAAGCTTTCACAGCTGATTCTGCTACAGACTTCTCCGTACAGTTACAGAAAGCACAGGCTGCCGGAGCAGATCTGGTATTCTTACCAATCTACTATACAGAGGCTTCTATCATCTTAACACAGGCTAACACAATGGGATATGCACCTGCATTCTTTGGTTGTGACGGCTTAGACGGTATCTTAGGCGTTGAAAACTTTGATACAGCTCTTGCAGAGGGCGTTATGTTATTAACTCCTTTCGCAGCTGATGCAAAAGATGATGCTACTGTAGCATTTGTAACTGCTTATGAAGAAGCTTACGGAAAAACACCTAGCCAGTTCGCAGCTGATGCTTATGATGCAATCTACATCATCAAAGCTGCTGCTGAAAAAGCAGGCGTTACAGCTGATATGAGTGTTTCTGACATTTGTGAAGCTATGAAGCCAGCTATGTTGGAAGTTTCTGTTGATGGTTTAACAGGCGCAGGTATGACCTGGTCAGCTGATGGTGAGCCTTCCAAAGCTCCTAAGGCAGTTAAGATTACCGATGGTGCTTACGCAGCAATGGAATAAATCTTAAAGCAATCAAGGAGGGTTGTGAGGATGGATAATTCTGTCCTTACAGCTCTCTTTTTATGTGAAAGCAGGTAACTGTTACACTTGTTCTTAGTGTGTATACATGCATTTGAAAGTACATGGTATTGCTTGCTTAACATAACTAACAATGCTATAATATACTGTATTGTTTTTTGAAACGAAAATAGATAAAGAGGTGTTCTTATGAGTTTTATAACCTATTTAGTACAAGGTGTCAGCCTTGGTAGTGTATATGCAATCATTGCTCTTGGATACACTATGGTATACGGTATTGCAAAGATGTTAAACTTTGCCCATGGTGACGTTATCATGGTTGGTGGTTTCACCTGTTTTACATTATCCAGTTCAATGGGATTGCCACCAATTGTAGGTGTGCTGGTTTCCATTGTTTTTTGTACCATTTTGGGAGTAGTCATCGAGCGAGTTGCATACAGACCTTTACGTGAGGCGGCATCACCGCTTGCTGTTTTGATTACTGCCATTGGTGTGAGCTACTTATTACAGAATGTCGCTCTTTTGATTTTCGGTTCTAATCCGAAGTCCTTTACCTCAGTTGTTACAATTCCGGCAATTAAGCTGTTTGAAGGACAGGTTACCATTTCCGGTGAAGCAATTGTGACCTTAATTTGCTGTGTCGTTATTATGATTGGACTTACCTTATTTATTAATAAAACCAAGGGTGGTCAGGCAATGTTAGCAGTTTCCGAAGACAAAGGGGCAGCACAGTTAATGGGTATCAATGTAAATGGTACCATAGCATTAACCTTTGCTATCGGTTCCGGTCTGGCTGCTATTGCAGGTGTGTTACTTTGCTCCACATATCCTTCATTAACTCCATATACAGGTTCCATGCCCGGTATCAAGGCTTTCGTCGCTGCTGTATTTGGCGGTATCGGATCTATTCCGGGAGCAATGATTGGTGGTATCCTTTTGGGCGTTATTGAGATCTTTGGAAAAGCTTACATATCTTCACAGATGGCCGATGCCATTGTTTTCTCAGTTCTGATTATCGTGCTGTTGGTAAAACCTACCGGTATTTTCGGTAAAAAGATTCAGGAAAAGGTATAAGGCGGTGTATCTATGAAAGCAAAAATGAAATGTAATAAATCAACTTTGAGTAGTATGATCACAATTGGCATGGTAGTAGCAGCCTATGTGATCATTGAAATATTAATGAAAGCCGGTCTGGTTTCCAGTATGTTAAAGGGACTTCTGGTTCCGGTATGTGTTTATGTACTGTTGGCAGTTTCCTTAAATCTTACTGTAGGTATCCTGGGTGAGCTTAGTCTGGGACATGCAGGATTTATGTGTGTCGGTGCATTTACCAGTGCATTTGCTACAAAATGTCTGGCAGAGGTAATTCCTTCCAAGGGACTTTGTTTCTTTATCGCAATTGTCATTGGTGCTGCATTTGCTGCATTATTTGGCTTTTTGATCGGTATTCCTGTTTTACGTTTAAATGGTGATTACCTGGCAATTGTAACTTTGGCATTTGGCGAGATCATTAAGAACTTAATGAATGTTATCTACCTTGGAAAAGATTCCACAGGGTTTCATTTATCCTTCAAAGATTCCATGTCCTTAGGCATGGGCGTGGATGGTGTGATGCTCATTAATGGTCCGCAGGGTATCAGCGGAACACCTAATGTATCTAATTTTACCATTGCATTTATTTTGATTGTGTTATCTCTGCTAATCATTCTGAACTTGATTCATTCCAGAGATGGCCGTGCTATTATGGCAATCAGGGATAATCGAATTGCAGCAGAAAGCGTTGGTATCAATATAACAAAATATAAATTGATGGCATTTACCATTTCAGCTGCCATTGCCGGTGTAGCCGGAGTGTTATATTCCCATAATCTGGCAATTTTACAGGCAAAGGATTTCAACTATAACATGTCTATTCTGGTTTTGGTATTTGTTGTATTAGGTGGCATTGGAAATATGCGTGGTTCCATTGTAGCAGCAGTGATTTTAACTTTGTTACCTGAATTGTTACGAGGTCTGAGCAGTTATCGTATGTTAATCTATGCAATTGTATTAATCGTTATTATGTTATTTAACTGGGCTCCTAAAGCGATAGAATTCAGAAAGAAGCATTCCTTGAAAAACATGCTTCCAAAAAAAGCATCAGTAAAGGAGGAACAGTAACATGGCATTATTAGATGTACAGAATTTGGGTATTTCCTTTGGCGGTCTGAGAGCTGTTGACGGTTTTAACCTTTCTATAGAAAAAGGTCAGTTATATGGTCTGATCGGTCCTAATGGTGCCGGTAAAACCACTATTTTCAACTTGCTGACAGGTGTTTATAAACCTAATGAAGGTATTATTAAATTAGACGGGACCGATATTACTGGTCAGAGAACCATTGATATCAATAAATCCGGTGTTGCCAGAACCTTCCAGAATATTCGGTTGTTTAAAGACTTATCCGTACTGGATAATGTTAAAGTGGGACTTCATAACAATCATCATTACAATACATTTGAAGGACTTTTCAGACTTCCTAAATATTTCAAGATAGAAAAGGAAATGAATGAAAAGGCAATGGAACTGTTAAAGGTGTTTGATCTTGATAAAGAAGCTGATTATCTGGCTTCCAATCTGCCTTATGGTAAACAGCGTAAACTGGAAATCGCCAGAGCCTTGGCCACTGATCCTAAGCTTTTGCTGTTGGATGAGCCAGCTGCAGGTATGAATCCTAATGAGACGAAGGAACTGATGGATACCATTCGTTTCGTTAGAGATAATTTTGAAATGACTATACTTTTGATAGAACATGATATGAAATTAGTATCCGGTATCTGTGAAAAGCTGACAGTATTAAACTTTGGTAAAGTTCTTTGCCAGGGTGATACCACCACAGTTTTGAATGACCCGGAAGTAATCAAGGCATATCTTGGAGAGTAGGAGGAAATAGAAATGGCAATGCTTGAAGTAAAAGATCTCCAGGTATATTACGGTATGATCCAGGCAATTAAAGGGATTTCTTTTCATGTAAACGAAGGAGAGGTAATCGCTTTAATCGGTGCAAATGGTGCCGGTAAAACAACTACCTTACATACAATTACAGGACTTATTCCACCTGCTGAAGGAACAATCACATTTGAAGGCAAGGATATTACCAAAACACCTGCCTACAAAATCGTTTCCTTAGGTATGGCACATGTACCGGAAGGTAGACGTGTATTTTCTCAGTTATCCGTTTTACAGAACCTGAAAATGGGTGCTTATACCAGAAAAGATAAAGATGAATACGAAGACACCTTAAACATGGTATATGAACGTTTTCCGAGATTAAAGGAAAGACAAAATCAGATTGCCGGTACTTTATCCGGTGGCGAACAACAGATGTTGGCTATGGGACGTGCACTTATGTCACATCCTAAGATCATCGTAATGGATGAGCCGTCTATGGGACTTTCACCGATTCTTGTTAATGAGATTTTTGATATTATTAAAGTGGTAAGTGAAGGCGGAACCACAGTTCTTCTTGTAGAACAGAATGCTAAAAAAGCGCTTTCCATTGCTGATAGAGGCTATGTTCTGGAAACCGGAAAAATCGTTCTGGAAGGAAAAGCAAGTGACTTGTTAAATAATGATTCCATTAAAAAAGCATATCTTGGTGAATAGGAGCGTGTAAAAATGGACAGTAATAAGAAATATGTTATTACAATTGCGAGACAGTATGGAAGCGGTGGTAAAACTATTGGAGAAATGCTGGCAAAAGATTTAGGAATCCATGTTTATGGCAGAGAACTGCTGAAACTTGCTTCTGATGAGAGCGGCATTAACGAGGCTTTGTTTGCAAAAGCAGATGAAAAGGTAAAAGATTCCAGATTGTTTCGTATCGCGCAGAATGTGTACAGTGGGGAACTGATTCCACCGGAAAATGATGATTTTACCTCAAACGATAATTTATTTAATTACCAGGCAAAAATTATTAAACAGCTGGCAGAAGAAGAATCATGTGTGATTGTTGGTCGTTGTGCTGATTATATTTTGAAGGATTATGATCATGTTTTAAGCGTATTTATCCATGCACCTAAGGATTTCTGTATGGAACAGTCCTCTAGAAAGCTTAGCATGCCTTCAAAGGAACTGGAAAAGTTCATTGCAAAGACAGATAAGTATCGTGCTGATTACTACAAATATCATACGGGAAGAGATTGGACAGATGCCAGAAACTATGATTTGTGTCTTGATTCTTCAAAACTTGGTTTTGAGAGATGTGTGGCAGAGATTAAAGCTTATATGAATGTTCGCTTTCAATAAAAAATATAATTAAAAAATCATTTAATAAAAAAAGTAAGAGCAGCTGAAAAACAGCTGCTCTTTTTCTGAAAAATTTTAATGATATAAACGAAATACACCAAATACTTTTCCAAGAATCTTACAATCATTTACAATGATTGGATCCATAGTGTCGTTTTCCGGCTGTAAACGAATGTGACCGTCTTCTTTATAAAAAGTCTTAACAGTAGCAGAATCATCAATTAAAGCAACAACTGTATCACCGTTTCTGGCTGTATCACACACCTGCACAAAAATTTGATCTCCACTGTAGATACCGGCATTAATCATGGATTCACCTTTGACCTTTAAAATAAAAGATTCACCATGGGGTACCATTTCAGCAGGAATAGGAAAATAGCTTTCAATATTTGCTTCAGCAAGAATAGGCTGACCGGCAGCAACAGTTCCTATAACCGGAAGATTAACCATTTCTGTCCGAACCATTTGAAAGCTGTCATCACAGATCTCAATTGCACGAGGCTTCGTAGGATCTCTTCTAATATAACCATTTTTCTCTAAGGTCTCTAAATGGGCATGAACGGAAGAAGTTGATTTTAAATTTACAGCATCACAGATTTCTCTTACAGCCGGCGGATAACCCCGTTTTAATATTTCATCTTTAATATATTCCAATATCTGTTCCTGCTTCGCAGTAATCTTACCATATCCCATATAGCTACCTCCTTAATTTATAACTATTTTATCATAGCAAATAGTAAAAAGCAAACATATATTCCGAAAATCTGTTCGACTTTTTGCGCAAAAAGTATTGACATTCGAAACTTTGTTCGATAAAATGAATTCAGAACAGATGTTCGCAACACCTGTTCGATAAAAATAATTATTCAATAGAGTGGAGCGTGATAGTATGAGCAGAAGAGAAAGAGAACGTCAGATTAGAAATAAACGTATCAAAAGAGCCAGAACATTAAAGAGAAATATGATACTGACTTTTATGACGATTTGTTTTGTCTTTATTATTGGCTTTACAATTGATGGTTTCAGATCTAATGCAAAGGACAATCAGGCTGTTTCATACAAGTACTATACGACGATTACTGTGGAAAACGGAGATAATCTATGGGCCATTGCAAATACCTATGCTGATCAGGAACACTATGAATCTACAGAACAGTATATTAATGAAGTTGTAAAAATGAATCATTTACAGGATGAACAGATATATAGCGGAGACACATTATGTATCCCGTATTATTCAAATGAATTTAAACAATAAAATGAGATGAAATGCCCCAAACTCAATATGTTTTTGTGATAGATGATGGAATTCTTTTACAAGAAATTTAGATGAATATTACAGAATACTGATAGATAGACATAGCCTTCCATACATATAATACTTTTAGGAAGGTGAATCATGACAAATTCGGAAGTTATGTTAAAACATATACATGATACAGGTGTTTTGTATCATTATACGAAAAGCAACGGGATCAATGGAATTATTCATTCCAACTGCTTTTGGGCAACCAAAAGTGATTTTTTTAATGATCCTAAGGAGTTTTCCTATATAGAAAATATTATTACCTCAATTTGTGAAGAATGTATTCCAAATGTAACATGGCGTAAGATGTTTTTAAAGGATGTATTAGAGGAGCGAATATTACTTAGAGGTGGTAAGAATAGAGATTATTTTGTTCTTTCATATTCCAATTCCAGAGACAGTATTACTATGTGGTCAGAATTTGGCAGTAAAACCGGTTATAATATCGGTCTTTATAGTAAAGAGATTATTCGCCGAATAGAAGAACAGAATAAGATAGACTATCATGGATTTGTAATCTATGATCCTGATGTTGTATAAATAAAGTTGGCACCCTTAATTCAAAGATTATGTATATAATAAAGAGAATAAGGAGGTGCTGACAAATGGCACGTAATCAACGTCACTACTGTTTTTTGCAAGTACTTTTTGGACAAAGTTGCAAAACATTTTTGGACATTGTTGCATGTCCAAATTGGACAAAGTTGCAAAGCGTTGGCCAGTCATGATCAGACCAGCCATTTGATGCCTTGCA
>JAQUUX010000076.1 GCA_028693705.1 Lachnospiraceae bacterium
TCCAGCGGGGCTTATTTAAGTGTCTCTACTCTGTTCAACGTCACTCATCATCATTCAGAAAACTGACGGATTGACACTTTAGGAGAAGTTAATCATTTTGAAATAACATTTTGCGGAAACTCAAGTTCTTTAAGTGAGCTATGGAATAATTACGATCCGGGTCCAGGTCTTGTGAAACCAGATTTGCATTCAGCTCTTGAAAGAATAGATTATTTCATAGGCCCTATTTATCAGGCAATAATTAGGGAAGATGCGTTCTTTAACAGTTGGATTGCAGCTGAAAACAGGTGGGTCTAAAGTCTCAAAAAATAAGGTAATAAAGCAATTGATATTTTGCGCATATGCGATATAAAGGAATTGTACCAAACGATAAGAGATAAGGAGGTTTATCTCTCTAACAGTTAAGATAGTTGTGAAAGTTGTCCGTGATACAGTAAGGTGTATCATAAAGAAGAAAATCTGTGATACAGTTATGATACAGAAATATCGTGAAAATAGAGAGAATAAGAGATTTTAAATGAAACAATTGAAAATAGAAACCACCATTTTACAAGATTTTGTCACAAATGACAAACTTTAAACGATTAAATTCAAGTAAAAACCAGAGGCTTATGAACAATGCACAAAAGCATCGTTCAAACCTCTGGCTTTTTTATTTATCCGACGCATGAAGTAGAAACATATCTATTAAAGAAAGTGAAAAGTAGAGTATAATAAAATCAAATAACCCAAAACGGAGGAACTCATCATGTGGTTTGAAGAATCAGTAATTTATCAGATATATCCCCTGGGGCTTTGCGGTGCCCCACTGGAAAATGACGGCATACAGGAACATAGAATTTTGAAAATCAATAATTGGATTGAACATATAAAAGATCTGGGAGCAACCTGTATTTTATTTAACCCGTTGTTCGAAAGTGATGCCCACGGCTACGATACAAGGGATTATAAAACGGTGGATTGTCGTCTGGGAACCAATGAGGATTTGAAAGAGGTTTGTGAAGCTATTCACAAGGCCGGTTTAAAGATTTTATTTGATGGCGTATTTAATCATGTAGGCAGAGGCTTCTGGGCATTTAAAGATGTGCTGGAGAAGAGATGGGACAGCCCTTATAAGGATTGGTTTCGTATTTCCTTTGACGGGAATAACAGCTACAATGATGGTCTTTGGTATGAATGCTGGGAGGGCTGTGAAAACCTGGTAAAACTGAATCTGCAGCATCCGGAGGTAAAGCAGTATCTCTTTGATGTGGTTAGGAACTGGGTAGATCAGTATGACGTGGATGGACTTCGTCTGGATGTGGCATATTGTCTGGACAGAGGATTTTTAGGAGAACTTCGTGGACTTGCGAATACCGTAAAACCGGATTTCGTATTGCTTGGAGAAACATTACACGGGGATTATAACCAGTGGATGAATGACGGGGCTTGTCATTCAGTCACTAATTATGAATGCTATAAAGGCCTGTATTCTAGTTTTAATTCCAGAAATATGCATGAAATTGCTTATAGTTTGAATCGACAGTTCGGCAGTGAACAGTGGTGCTTATATACAGGAAAGCATTTGCTGTCTTTTGTGGATAATCATGATGTGAGCAGAATCGCAACCATATTAGAACAAAAGGAAAAGCTGGCACCACTATATGGACTGATATTTGGTATGCCCGGTATCCCCGCAGTATATTATGGCAGTGAATGGGGCATGGAGGGAGATAAGAAGAACGGGGATCCGACCCTTAGACCGGCAGTGGAAGCACCACAGAAAAATCAGCTCACAGGGTGGATTACCGCACTGGCAAAAGCACATGCAGGCAGTGACGCACTGTGTTACGGCAGCTACCGTCAGATACTGGTACAGCCGGGACAGCTGATCTTTGAACGCAGAAGTGGAAGCGAGAGAGTCATTGTTGCTGTCAATATGGATGATACGGTATTCCATGCTGATTTCGATGCCCAGGCAGGACAGGGAGTGGATCTGATCACAGGAAAGCTTCATGATTTTGGCGGCGGCAGTGATTTAGGACCCTATAGCTGCTGTTATTGGAAGACAGAGTGCTAGCAGGAGGACAATGTGGAGCGGATAAGAAAACATGTAGAATGCCTGGCTTTACTGGCCTGTTTGCTGATGATACTGTTATTGAATGGAACCGCAAAGGAGCCTATCACCAGCAGTCTTGCCATTCCGGAAGAGAATATGCTGACAGTATATACTTCCCATAAAGAAGAAGTTTATGGTCCGATTATCAAGGAGTTTGAAGAACGAACCGGTATATGGGTACAGGTAGAGGCCGGTGGAACCAATGAGCTGCTGGAACGTATTGCTGCGGAAGCAGCGGAAGGCGAAGGAACCCAGGGCGATATTATGTTCGGTGGTGGCGTTGACTCACTTAGCGTTTATAGTTCTTATTTTCAGTCCTATACAAGCACGCAGGTGCAGAAATTAAATCCTGATTATATTGATGAAGAAAGTAAGTGGACTTCTTTATCCAGTTTGCCTATTGTATTTATTTACAATAATAAACTGGTCTATTCGGCAGGAACTCCACGCAGCTGGGAAGAACTGTTAGATCAGCGCTGGAAAGGTAAAATTGCATTTGCGGATCCCAGAAAATCCGGTACTTCTTTTACCGCTTTGTCAACAATGTTACAGATACTGGGTGAGGATAGCATGGAACCTTTTACTGACAATCTGGACGGACACATATCCGAGGATTCGGGAGCGGTATTAGATGAAGTCATATCCGGCACAAGACTGATCGGCATTACACTGGAGGAAACTGCTTTGAAAAGAATCGCAGCCGGGGCAGATATCGGTATGGTGTATCCAAAAGAAGGAACTTCGGCGGTACCGGATGGCTGTGCCATTCTGGCAGGAGCCACACATCAGAAGAATGCAGAACTTTTTCTGGAATTTACCATCAGTGAAGATGTACAGCAGTATCTGGCACAGGAATGTTATCGCAGACCGGTGCGAACTGATATACAGACCAAAGGCAGACAGGCCTTTGCAGAAATTACATACGATATTGACTGGACAGGGAAGAGACAAAAGGCACTGCTAAAGGAGTGGGAAGCATGCGTCAGATGATAAAGAAGTCATTTAAAAGAGAAATCCTGCTGTGCTTTGTAATCCTGGCGTTGCTGCCGCTTTTGCTCTCCAACAGTTTCCTGATCCAGGTATTTAAAACATCAGTTGCCAGGGATGAAGAGCGCAGGGCATATGAGCAGATTGAAAAGGTAGAAAGTAAACTGCTTTCTCTGTTCCAGGAATTTGACAGGATCTCTGCTGCTATGAGTAAAAATGAACTGATCATTGATGGTATTACAGAAACAGATGGATGGATACGGAATAAAATTTATACAGAACTATATTCAGAGACAAGCTCTCTGCGGGAACTGGCACAGTTCAGCATCTATGATGGAGAGGGGAATTGCCGTTTTTTCACGGATCAGGTGATTCTGGATCATATCCCTACCTATTGGGGAACTATGAAAGTAGCTAAAGCGCACGCAGGCGAGGTGGTTATCCGCAATGTGACGGAATATACGGTAAGCAATGATCTGATACTGCAATCGGTTCGTTCCATTTATGATGCATCAGATGAATGTGTGGGTTATCTTGTGATGGATATGAGCAGTGATAATTTTGAAAGATTACTGCAAAGCACTTTTGAAACACAAAGCGAATTAACCATTGTAGATAATTTCTGGGAAGAGGTTTACAGTACGGAAACAGCCAGAAAAGAGGGCGTGGCGAGTATCCTGAGAGAGCGGAGAATGGCAGGGGAAGCTATTAGTCAGCAGTCAGATGCGATTCGTTTCTTTATGAAACCGGTGGGAGATACGGGACTTTTTGTAGTACTTGGCAGAACGCCGGTCTTTACTGATGCGATCACCAGACAGATGTTTTTTATTATGCTGGTACTTGCCGGGATAACACTGGTGTTATGTCTGATTTTGGCAGAATTTATGAGTGTGAATCTATCAAGGCCGATTCAGAAAATGACCAGGGCAATGAGTGAAGCAGAAAACGGAAATTTGAATGCCAGAATAGAGACCAGACGGGTTGATGAATTCGGCGAGCTTTCCAGAAACTTTAACAGGATGACCAGTCAGTTAAAGTCTTATATGGAACTACAGGTCCGACAGCAAAAGGAATTGAATGATGCCAATATTTCCATGATGCAGGCACAGCTGAATCCGCATTTTCTATATAATACCCTGGACACTATGAAATGGGTGGCTAAGGTCAATCATATACCGGAGCTGGCAACCATGTCTTCCAGCTTGGCTAAGATTTTACGAACCAGTATTTCCGAACATAAATTTATACCGCTGGAAGAGGAATTACAGCTGGTAGAAAGCTATGTAGAGATTCAAAAGATACGGTTTTTCGGAAATTTCACCTTTGACATGGAGGTTCCCATGGAACTGGAGGAATGTATTGTACCGAAGCTGATCGTGCAGCCTATTGTAGAAAATGCCATTCTTCATGGACTGGAGGGGAAGGCAGACGGTCATATCTTTTTAAATGCGTTGGAGAAAAATGGAATCCTGCAAATAGAAGTATCGGATGACGGCTGCGGTATGGCACCGGAGATTACAGAACGATTAAACAGCAGAGACAGAGATCAGCTGAAGGGACACCTGGGATTCTATAATGTAGATACGATTATCAGCCTGTATTACGGGGCGGAATATGGAGTACACGCAGAAAATCTGCAGACCGGCGGGACAAAGGTTACCATTACGTTGCCAGTTCGCAGAACGAATGAGAAGCAGTAATAACCGGATTGTGGGGAAAAGGGATTTACCATGTTTAAAATTCTCGTAGTAGATGATGAAGAATGGGTTAGAAAAGGAATTATAATGGAAACGGATTGGGCAGCGTTGGACTGCATGGTAGTAGGTGAGGCTTCTGACGGGGAAGAAGGTTTGGAAGCTATTAAGAAGTACCATCCGGATTTGGTGATCTGCGATATCCGGATGCCAAAACTGGATGGTGTTTCCATGCTGCAAAAGCTGAGGGAGACCGGTGATAAAACAGAGCTGCTGTTCCTCACTGCCTTCAGTGATTTTCAATATGCACAGAGCGCGGTGAAGCTTTCGGCAGCAGATTATCTGTTAAAGCCTTTTGAAGATGGAGAACTGGAGCAGGCAGTACTTCGTATTAAGAAAGGAAGGGAAAACGGAGAAGTACAGGCGGAAGAAGAAAATTCCGGAGAAACGGAATTTCAGCTGGTGCTTCCCAAAGGAGATAAAAGTAAATATGTCACAGAGGCACTTAACTTTATCGCAGAAAATCTGGGAAACCAGGAATTGTGTGTGGGCATGATAACAGAATATCTGGGATTAAGTGAGGGACATCTGAGTCATATTTTCAAAAAAGAGACCAATTATACCATCAATGCCTACATAACCCGGTATCGGATTCGCTCCGCCATGAAGCTTTTGCGGGATTGCAGAGTCAAGGTGTATGAGGTGGCGGAACAGGAAGGGTATAAGGACATCACTTATTTCTCAGCAGTTTTTAAAAAGCTGGTGGGCGTGAATCCGTCAGAGTATCAGGACAGATGTAAGTAAATGAAGCGAGTGTAAATATAAAAGAGAACATGACACAAATAAGTCAGCAGAATAAGGCCTATCTGGCATGAGACAGGAAACAGTATTGTCTCTGAGCCGGAGAGGTCTTTTTTTATCGCATAAAAGTAAGAAATATAGCAAAAACGCACAAACACGAGCAAGAACAAAATAAAATATAAATAAAAATACACATAAAAATATGAATATAGATTGCAAAAATATACAAAATCACAGGAATTTAAAAGTAATAACAGTTTTCTCCCATTCATTTTAAAACACCCCATTCGTATAATAAAAGAGTAAAGCAGAAAGACAGAATATAGATCTTTCAGAAGGTATCAAATGATTTCTTAAAAGGAGGAAATGATATGAAGAAGAAGGTATTATCAATTGTCCTGGCAGGCTGTATGGTGATGGGGTCACTTGTAGGCTGTGGTTCTCAGGCAAGTACAGATGCAGGTGCACAGCAAGCAGCACCGGCAGAAACAGGGGCAGGAACAGAAGCAGCAGAAACATCGGCAGAAAAGCCTGTGGAAGAAGCTGATCTGACCGAAACACAAAAGATTATCAAAGAAGCAGAAGGCATGACCATGGAGGAACTGGCAAAAAAGGCCATTGAAGAATCCAATGGAATGACTTTCTATGGTGTAGGAAATTCCAGCCGTGGAAAAACAGCCCTGCCTTTATTTATTGAATATCTTCAGACCATCGATCCGTCTTATACGATGGAATACGATTGGCAGCAGCCAAAGAACAACAAGATCTTTGAGCAGTTAACAGCAGATTCCTTAAAATCTTCTGGAACCTTTGCCATGACACTGATTCAGGATGGTAACCAGATCGAATCCAAGATGGTACAGACCGGTATCCTGGATACATACATTCCAAAGGAATGGGCAGATGCCAACGGAACAACAGCAGATACCTATGAAGGATTTTTACCATTACAGACACTGAATAAGGTGTTTGAGTACAACTGCACCGGCAGCAAGGAATATAAGAACTGCTGGGATTTCGTAGCAAAGGATGTACATGCTCTTTATATGGACATCGATTCTGAAATCGTAGGAAAGAACTTCCTGTACATGCTGACAGAAGATAAATATGCAACCTGGTTAAAGGATGCCTTTGAAGCATTGGACAGCGAGAGTCAGGCTTATTTTCAGCCAACCATTAATGAGATGGAAACAGAAGCAGCTGATCTTGGTCTTGGTGAAAATGGAAAATATGCACTGGCATGGATCAAACTTTGGGTAGAAAGCTACAATGCTCAGACTGATGACGGTCCGATCTGCAATACCCTGGTTACTGACTCTGCAACAGATCAGTGTGGTCTGCTGGTATATTCCAAACTCCGTTCCGTAGAGGAATCCGCAGGCGTATCTGTTAATAACGTAAAAGTAGCTGCATATCAGGATGGATATACCGGTATCGGCGGATTCGGATATTGTCATTATCTGTTCGTAACTGAGAATTCTCCAATGCCTTGGACAGCATGTGCCTTTATCGCATATCTGACCTGTACAGAGGACGGCTTTAGTGCATGGGGCAAGGACATGGGCGGATATTCTTCCAATCCGGAAGTTGCAACAGCAATTGAAACCACATATAACCATGCAAAGGATGGCTATGATGACAGTGGAAAGAATGTATTTGATGCAAAGAACGACAGAGGATATGACTGGTGGACCACAAACGGGGAACTGGTTCTGGAAGATCCTGAGTATTGTGCATCCGTATCCTTTACAGTAGGCAGCTGGATCGAAATGCTGACCAAATACAGTGATGGTGAGACAGAAGCTGCAAAATAGGGAAAACAATACAGGATTACAAAATGTAAATTCATAATGTATTTGCTTCAAGGGCGGTCAAACGCCTTTGAAGCATTTTAAGGGGGTAACGCAGATGGCAGGTACGATGAAAACCAAAGCCGAGAAAAAGACCATCATAGGAAATCGGATCCGGACGTTTTGTTCCAAGCCGCAGAATGTGATTCTTCTGTTATTTGGAATAGTACTGACCTTTACAACATTTGCACCAATTGTTGCGATTGTTAAGGATACTTTGAAAATTCATCCGGGCACGATAGATGCTTATTTGACAGGCAAGGCAAGCGGCTATACGGCAATCAATTATCTGGATCTGTTTACCAGCAAACTGGCAAAGACAAACCTTTGGACACCTGTGGGAAACACCGTATTATTGGCGGTCTTCACCTGTGTGATTTCCATTCTTTACGGTGGTATTTTTGCATTTCTGGTAACCAGAACCAATTTAAAATGTAAAAAATATTTAAGTTCTATTTTTATCTTTCCCTACATCATGCCGCAGTGGACACTGGCAGTTGTGTGGCAGAACCTGTTTAACAGCAATGCAGTGACGGGAACTTCTAACGGATTGTTAGCTTCTTTGTTTGGAATTATGATGCCGAAGTGGTGGTGCCAGGGATTATTCCCCTGTGCCGTTGTGCTGGGACTTCATTACGCCCCATTTGCTTATATCATGATCGGCGGTATTTTCAGAAATATGGATGCCAACATGGAAGAGGCGGCAACGATTCTGGATACACCAAAGTGGAAGATCATGACCAAGATTACGTTGCCGATGGTCAAACCGGCTATTCTTTCTACGATTTTGCTGGTATTCGGAAGTGCCATGGGCAGTTATCCGGTTCCACATTATCTGGGATTTACCACACTTTCTACCAAGTATGTTTCCATGAACTCCAAATATACAGGTGAGGCCAGCATCCTGGCGATTATCATGATGATCTTTGGTGTGATGATTCTTTCACTGAATCAGATGAGTTTAAAGAGTCGGAAAAACTATACCACAGTTACCGGAAAATCAGGACAGATATCCAAGATCAATTTGGGAAAAGCCGGAAAATATGTGATTGCAGGAATCCTGATGGTATTCACTTTCTTTACCAGCATCTTCCCAATTATCTCCTTTGCAATAGAAACCTTCCTGCCAAATCCGGGGGATTACAGTTTCCTCTATACTGGCAATCTGAGTAATCTGACTGCCAAGTGGTGGATGACAAATGAAAACATTACAGAAAACGGAATGTACGGACAACAGGGTATTTTGTACAACCAGACGATCTGGCACGCCTTTGGCGGAACGATTTTCGTAGCTGTTTGCTGTGCCCTGATCGCAGGTACCATTGGAACGCTGATTGGCTATGCGGTTTCTAAGAACAGAAGAAGCAAGTTTGCAAATTATGTAAACAATGTGGCATTCCTGCCATACCTGATGCCGTCACTGGCTGTTGGTGTTGCTTATTTTATCCTGTTTTCCAATGAGCATATTAATTTGTTTAACACTTACGCATTGCTCATCATCGTTGGTACAGTAAAATATATCCCGTTTGCCAGCAGGAGTTCATTAAACTCCATGCTGCAGTTAAGCGGTGAGATTGAGGAAGCGGCGATCATCCAGGATATTTCCTGGTTCAAGAGGATGACGCATATCATTATCCCGATTCAGAAGTCCTCAATTATCAGTGGTTATATGCTGCCATTTATGACCTGTTTGAGAGAATTATCACTGTTCTTATTATTGTGTACACAGGGATTTATCCTCTCCACAACACTGGATTATTTTGATGAAATGGGTCTGTATGCATTCTCCAGTGCCATTAACCTGATTTTAATCATGACGATTCTGTTGTGTAACGGCATCGTCAACAAAGTAACCGGAGCCAGCCTGGATGAAGGAATTGGTGGAAAATAATAGAAGGGAAGGGATTACATATGCCTGAAATCAAATTAAGAAATATTACAAAACGCTGGGGTAAATTTTATGCAGTGGATCATTTGTCCCTGGATATTGATGACAATTCTTTTATCACTCTGTTAGGTCCATCCGGCTGTGGAAAGACTACCATTTTGCGTATGATCGCGGGACTGGAAACGCCGACTACCGGGCAGATCACCATTGGTAATCGGGTCGTGTTCGACAGTGATGCAGGGATCAACATACCGGCTAATAAACGTAAGGTGGGATTTTTGTTTCAAAATTATGCGCTGTGGCCAAACATGAAAGTGTATCAGAATATTTCTTTTGGCTTGAATAATATAAAAGAAGAACTGCCGGAGTATGATTTTACAGCAAAGAAATTACAGGACATGATCCGGGTGCTTCGAAAACCGGAAGATATGCTCCAAGAAATAGAAGAGTGTAAGGATAAAAAAGGAAAAATTGATACCGACAAAGTGTATCTGAAGCTGATTGATACTTATATTATATCCATGCAGACAGCTAAAGAATTATATGCCTTGAAGCTGCAGGAAACACAGGATCCGACAGCGCAGGCAGCCAAAAAGGTTGCAGAATACCAAAGCCAGCTGGATGCTATTTTGAAGGAACACACAGCAAAAGGAGAAACACTGGATCAGGAGTTTGCAATTGCTAGAAATGGGAAGATCCAGACATCAGAGCGAAAACTGCATAAGGAAGAAATTGACCTGGCAGTTCGCAGAGTGGCCAGAGTGGTAAAAATCGGTATGTTTATGGACAGATATCCGGCAGAGTTATCCGGCGGACAGCAGCAAAGAGTTGCCATTGCCAGAACCCTGGCACCAAAGCCACAGGTACTTTTCATGGATGAGCCATTGTCCAATCTGGATGCCAAGCTTCGTCTGGAGATGAGATATGAGTTACAGAGATTACATTTGGAAACAGGCAGTACATTTGTATATGTTACCCATGACCAGATGGAAGCTATGACACTGGCAACCAAGATTTGTCTGATCAACAATGGTGTGTTGCAGCAGTATGATGCACCACTGGATGTATATAACCGCCCGAAGAACCAGTTTGCGGCTGATTTTGTAGGCAATCCTTCCATTAATTTTATTGATGCCAAGGGAAGTCAGCAGGCAGATGGAGGTATAGCGCTTAGTATATTTGATGGCACCAAAGTAACCTTCCATAGCAACGAAGAATTTTCTCTGACAGAATGGATTGCTAAAAAGAGAGAAGCAGATAAGCAGGCTGAGGAAGCACATAACAAAGAGGCAGCCGGTAAAAAGTTCATTGAAAAAGGAAATCGGGATGAGGTGTTCAAATACCATATCAGCAAAGTGGATGAGAGTGACTACAGTATCCAGGATACGCCGGTTCTTACCGATGAGGATTTCGTGTTAGGCGTTCGTCCGGAATGGATAGGCTTTGATGAACAGGGAGCACTTAGGGGAGAAATCTTCGGAGCCATGCCTACCGGCATGGAATCTACGATTAAGGTTGCCATAGGCGGCTATCTCCTGACAAGTGTAGTATTTGGAAAAGGGATATACAGAATCGGAGAGAAACAGAATATTACTTTTAAAGGAAATGATATTCTGTTATTTGACAGGAAAACCGGCACATTTATTGCAGCAGGAAGCGTCAGCCTATGAAATATGAAGCCATTATTTTTGACTTGGATGGGGTACTGGTCTTTACGGACCAGTACCACTTTCTTGCCTGGAAAAAGATAGCAGATGAACTGGGAATTTTCTTTGATCAGAACATGAATAATGCCTTACGGGGCGTCAGCAGGGCTGAAAGCCTGGAGATTATTTTACAAAACAGTTCCTTGCAGCTGACAGCAGAAGAGAAGGCTCGGGTATTACGGGAAAAGAATGCTTATTATAAAGAACTTCTTACAGAATTAGAGCCGTCGGCAGTGAAAGAAAATGTACGGAATATGCTGACAGTATTAAAACAAAAAGGTCTGAAGCTGGCAGTGGGTTCATCCAGTAAGAACACGAAATATATCTTACAAAAAACAGATCTGGCCAAGTACTTTGATGCAGTATCAGACGGTACGAATATTACCTGTTCCAAACCGGATCCGGAGGTGTTTTTAAAGGCGGCAGAGATGCTCCATGTACCGCCGGAGAACTGTATGGTGGTGGAAGACGCCGAAGCTGGAATTGATGCTGCCAAAGCAGGATGCATGTATGCAATTGGTATAGGAACAGCCGCAAAGTATGATAAAACGGACTATGGAATAGCTGACCTGATAGAACTGCAGAACCACAAACTCCTTTACAAGTAGCACGCTAATGTGCTAAAGTTTAGATATTGACTAATTATAAAGGGGTAAAAAAGATGAAAAAAAGAATACTTGCAGTAACCTTGATGAGTATCCTGACAGTTATGTCTCTGACAGCTTGTGGAAGTGCTGGCAGTGCAGCTGCAGCAGGAAGTGGCGATACAGCAGAATTAAAAATGGCTACCGGTGGTACAACAGGAACCTATTACAGCTACAGCGGAGTCGTAGCACAGGCTGTATCTGAGCAGCTTGATAATGTAAATATAACAGTACATTCCTCCGGTGCATCCAAGGCAAACATTTTTGAAATTGCTGATGGAGAAGCAGATATGGCAATTGTACAGAATGACGTTGCTTACTATGCTTATAACGGAACAGATTTATTTGAAGAAGACGGTGCTGTTACTGACTTTTCCGTATTAGGAGCAGCTTATGCAGAGGTATGTCAGGTAGTTGCCAGTACAGATATTTCTTCTATTGCTGATTTAAAGGGCAAAGTCGTATCTGTAGGTGATGCAGGATCAGGCTGTGAATTTAATGCCCATCAGATCCTGGAAGCTTATGGTATGACCTTTGATGATATTACGGTCCAGAACTTAAGCTTTGGTGACAGTTCAGAGGCTTTAAAAGATGGTAAGATTGATGCATTCTTCTGTGTAGCAGGTGCACCAACAACAGCAATCGTAGAGCTTGCTACCACAAATGATATACACATCCTGAATGTGGATGCAGATCAGCTTGCAGCTTTAAAAGACAAATATCCTTTCTATACAGAATATGTGATTCCTGCCGGTACTTATAAAGGTGTGGATGAAGATACTACCAGTGTGGCTGTAAAAGCTACCTTTATCGTGTCTAATGAATTGAGCGAGGATGTGGTATATGATATTACCAAGTTCATCTATGAAAATTCTGATAAGATTGTACATGATAAAGCAACAGAATTAAGCAAAGAGTATGCAGTAGATGGTATTTCCATTCCTTTCCATCCGGGTGCAGAAAAATACTTTAAAGAAGTTGGAGCAATTCAGTAAGATTGGCGGCGTTACATATAAATGCAGAGCATATGAAATTGAAACAACACATGATTGCGGCCACAATAATATTATTTATTGTGGCTTCTTCTGTTCTTTTTCTGATATGGCCCAAAACCTGTCTACAGCTGGTGGCAGAGGATGGCAGCATATATCTGGAAGAACCGGTAAAAGAAGGCACGGTTTTCTCCGTGACCTTTATCCATTCAGTTAATAAATCTCCCGTAACCGATTATTATGTAATAAAAGATGGAGACATCTATGTAACCTCCACCTTATATTATGACTTTGGTGCGGGCGTACAGAGTGAACTGGAAGAGGGTCAGACTTTGGAATACACAGAGGATGGCGGTATGCTGATCAGCGGATTTGACCGTAAAATTGATCCGCTTTCCTATGTGGTTGGTATGGTGAGTGATCATGTATTGGAGATCAATGGAAAAACATATAGCCTGCGCGAGCAGTGCGGAAAAGGAACCTATGTGACATTTCGTGTCGCGACAGCGTTTGACTGGCTGAGATAGCAGACAGGCGTAAAGGCTTTGAATCAGGAAAGGATAGGTAAGTGACAATCGTATGAGTACAGAGAATCAAAAAGAACTAAAGGGGAAACATATCCCTGATGAAAATCATAATATGGATGAGATTATGAAAAAATACGACAAGGAGTCCAATGTTCGTGTTTTCAAAGGAGTTCCATCCAAAATAGTCATAACCTTATTAGTTGCATTTTCTTTATTTGCAGTGTATATGAACCTGTTTGCTTTATGGGATGAAAGAGTGAGAAGATCACTTTTCGTCGGGTTTGTAGTAATGATTACATTTTTACTCTATCCGGCTAAAAAGACCCATCTGGAAAAGAAAAATTATATTCCATGGTATGATTTTGTATTGGGAATCGTAGGTTCAGGCTGTTATTTCTATTTTGTATTTAACGTAGACAGAATTGTAAAAAATGCCAGCCGTATTTCTCAGGTGGATATGATCGTGGGTATTGTAGGTATTCTGATTCTGTTAGAGGCCTGCAGGAGAAGCGTTGGTATCCCGATTATCGTTGTAGTCAGTGCATTTCTGGTATATGCCTATGCTTCGAATATTTCTATTAAGAAAATGATTTACAACCTGTTTTATACTACAGAAGGTGTTATCGGTACTCCGATTTCTGTTTGCTGTACTTATATTGTTTTATTTATTATATTCGGTGCATTTTTGGAGCGATCCGGTATTTCAGATTTCTTTATTCAGACAGCCAATTCTATTGCCGGTGCGTCCAGTGGCGGCCCGGCTAAAGTTGCTGTTATTTCCAGTGCGTTATGCGGTATGGTATCCGGCAGCTCTGTTGCCAATACGGTTACCACAGGCAGCATTACCATTCCTATGATGAAGAAAACCGGTTACAGACCTGAATTTGCAGGTGCGGTAGAGGCAGCGGCTTCTACCGGTGGACAGATCATGCCTCCTATTATGGGTGCTGCAGCATTCCTGATGGCAGAGATGGTTGGTATTCCATACAGTGGAATCGTTGTCTGTGCTATTTTACCGGCTGTTTTGTATTTTACCGGCGTATTTATCATGGTACATTTGGAGGCCAGAAGACTGGGCTTACAGGGAATGGATAAGAGCGAACTTCCAAATTTCTGGGCAATTGTATTGAAAAGAGGATATCTGATCTTACCTCTTGTGATCCTGATCTGGATGATCATGGGTGGTTATACCATGTCCCGTGCAGCTTTGATTGCAACGGCAGCAGTTATCGTGATCAGTATGTTTAAAAAGGATACCAGAATCACCCCACAGAAGGCACTGGATGCGCTGCAGGCAGCTGCAAGATCTACTGTTTCCGTAGCTGTGGCATGTGCCGTTGCCGGTATCATCGCAGGTGTTGTGACTATGACCGGTTTGGGTCAGATTCTGATCTCTGCGATTGTCAGCATTGCAGGTAATAATCTGATCATTGCGCTATTCTTTACTATGCTTTCCTGTATCGTATTAGGAATGGGATTGCCTACGACAGCAACCTATGTTATTATGGCAACGACTTGTGCACCAATTCTGGTAACCGGTATGAATGTAAATGTATTGGCTGCCCACATGTTTGTATTTTATTTTGGTATCGT
>JAQUUX010000147.1 GCA_028693705.1 Lachnospiraceae bacterium
GTCATCACTTAGCGCATGTAGTATATGCGCTTATGTGATGCTACGCAATTCCTGTAGCGAAAGCGTGCCTCGATAAGTACTATAGTGGGACTTTCTGTGCCTTTTGCAGTAACTTAAACTACAGTTTTCCCGCAATGGGCTTGAATTTTCGTATACAGCACTCCTGCATCCACCGGCTTCGCCAGATGTTCATTCATCCCAGCCTCCAGTGACAATTTTACATCCTCTTCAAAAGCATTGGCACTCACTGCCAGAATAGGAATTGTCTTCGCATCCTCCCTATCCAGGCTACGGATACTTCTGGTGGCTTCCAATCCATCCATTTCCGGCATTCTGATATCCATCAGTATGATACTGTAGAAATGCAATTCACTTTTGACAAATGCTTCCACTCCAATCTTACCGTTATCTGCAATGGTAACCTCGCATTTCATTCGTTCCAGTATCCGTTTTGTCATGTCCTGATTCATCGGATTATCTTCACACATGAGTACCTTAATACCGGACAGATCATATACCGGCATTTCTTTATATTCTCTGGGTTTGCGCTCCTGCTTCTTATACTCAGTCTTAATTGTAACAGTAAAAGTGGTTCCTTTCCCCTGTTCACTGACACAGCTGATTTCCCCACCCATGAGATCTACCAGTTCTTTACAGATAGCAAGTCCGTTTCCACAGCCCTCATAAGGTGAAGTAATATCCTGATTTTCCTGTGCAAATTTATGGAACAATTTAGTCTCCACAAATTCTTTACTCATACCGATTCCCGTATCAGCAATCACAAATTGGATTGTTGCATACCTATCATCTTTTTCCACAATATCCGATGTCATGGTAACGGCTCCACCCTCCGGGGTAAACTTCACTGCATTATACAAAATATTAAACAATATCTGCTGTAGCCTGAGTCCGTCCAGCATGTAATTGTCTTTTGCACCCTTAATCATTCTGTATTTAAAGCGAATGTTTTTTTCATCTGCCATAGGCTGGACCATCTTCACAACTGTCTGCATATAAGAAACCGGGGTGATTTCTGTTTTTTCCAACGTAATTTTTCCTGTTTCCATTCGCTGCACGTCCAGAATATCTTTGATGATTCCCAACAAATATTCAGATGCCCTTTGGATGGAATTCATATTTTCCACCAATACCGTTTTATCTACTGCTTCTTTTTCTGCACTTTGAATGGTAAGAGAAGCACACCCATCAATGGCATTTAATGGTGTTCGAAGCTCATGACTCATTCGAGAAAGAAAGTCGGATTTTGTTTTATTAGCGATTACCAGTTCTTTAATATACTTCTTTTTTGCTTTCAGATAGCTTGCCAGCCAGATTAGCAGTATCAATACAATAATGCCGCCAACCGTCAGCTCATCCTTTATTTCAAATAATCAATCCTCCAGATCATAGTTTTCGTAGGGCATGTTCAGATTTGCCGCAATAATATCCGACATCTTCTCCGGCGGTATCTGACTGATGGTCTTCTCGAATATTGACAAAAGTTCCAGATCAGACTGCCCGGTAGCCCCCAGTGCAATTCCTGAAATGATACGAATACTTTCCCATTCTATCAGATCCTGAAATCTGGCATTTTTAGATTCATAATTATATTCCCAACTGTTTAAAAAAGTGGCATCTGCTGTGCCTTCCTGTACAGCTTTCAAGCATTCCTTTCTGGAATCATAATAGGTAATCGTAGCTTTGGGCAAATTTTCAGATATATCATTTTCCAGATAATTTCTTTCCTTCGTCAGCGCAATAACAGGATTTTCATCCTCATCAAACTGATAATCCGGCAGGGTAACTGCAACTGTAGTATAGTCGGTAATACTATTAGACATCAGATAATGATCTGCATTTTCAGAAGAATATCGCAAATCCTTTATTCCGATTACAAAATCCACCGTTCCATCATCCATGTTACTGTAAAGTTTACAACTATCCGCAACAGGCTTTATCACAATATTCAAACCGGAAGTTGCTGCGATTTCCTTTAAAATGTCCACATAGATGCCTACACAATTTCCCGCATTGTCAATACCTGCAAGCGGAAGTCTGTCACCATATACACCAAAAACAATTTGATCGGTTTCTTTTATCTTTTCATTTTCTTCTTTGGTAAAAGATACTGTATTGTATCCCTTCAAAACATTCTGATACATATCCGAGACAACATCCGGGGTATTTACCATGGACTTGCTCATACCACTGTTGATCTCCTGTAACAATTCCTCATTTTCAACCGTAGTACAAAAGTAAAAAGGCAGCTGATCCAGCACTGCCACCAGTTTTCCTCCCGGTACAGTATTTAGTGTGCTAAAAGAAATCAAATCCACGTCCCCATCCATCAGGGCTTCAATTTTATCCTGCGTAGAATTCAGTGGAACTGCAACATAAGAAAATCCATGTTCTTTTGCATACCCATCCAGTACTGTGCTGTTACCTCCAATAGATATTCCAACCTTTTTTCTATCAAAACCTGCATAATCTTCATAGAAAACATCTGCATCTGCTTTTGCAAATAACCCTATCTGCTGATAACCTCCTATAAATTCTGAAAATGCCAGTTTCCCTTCACTGTTCTCTTCTTTTCCTACCGGAAACATCAGGTCCACTTTTCCATCATAAAGATTTTGCATACTTTCATTATAAGAACCTTCCACATATTCCAGTGTCCAGTTATTATTCCATGCAAGCTGCTGCAAATAAGGCAGACAAATGCCCGCTGCCTCTCCTGCCTCATTTAGATATAAAGCATCATTCATTCCACAGGCAACCCTGACCACTTTATTCTGAATAGTCCCCACTGCCACGACAGGCATAATCTGCAACATCATAAGCGCTACTGCAAACATGAGCCCGCAAATATTTTTCAAATGTTTCTTTTTCAGACATTTTTTCGGCCAGTCTTTTTTCATATAGCTTAACTCCTATTTTCTTTTGTAAAAGGAAAATGCCTATTTGTGAATTTACCTGTGCTTTTCTAAAACAATCTAATTATTTACACTTACCATCAGTATAAAACGAAATAGTAGCAAAATCAATTTATACAATTTCTTGAGTTTCCGCAGATTTATCCACAAGCTCCTGATTTTATCAGCATTGTAATGAACAACTTTAAAAAAATGCCCAAAATATAAGGAATCTCATTCCTTTTTGATGTAAAATTAAGCTACCAAA
>JAQUUX010000005.1 GCA_028693705.1 Lachnospiraceae bacterium
TTGGTAGCTTAATTTTACATCAAAAAGGAATGAGATTCCTTATATTTTGGGCATTTTTTTAAAGTTGTTCATTACAATGCTGATAAAATCAGGAGCTTGTGGATAAATCTGCGGAAACTCAAGATCTCTTAATATTGTATAATATCTTAATTAAGTGTAATTTCCAAATACAAGGAGGAAAATCCTCTGCTCGCGCAGCTCGCATTTTTCTTCGAAATACAAGGAGGAAAATCCTCTGCTCGCGCAGCTCGCATTTTTCTTCGAAAAACAAGGAGGATTTGGTTATGTTTGGTACTTGGTGGTCTTTGGTTCCGCCTTTGCTTGCGATTTCGTTGGCATTGATAACAAAAGAAGTTTATTCTTCTTTATTTTGTGGTGTATTATTAGGTGCTTTATTTACAGCTGGTTTTCAGCCATGGAATACTTTTGAAACATTATTTACTACTATGACAGGCAGCATGGATTTGAATATAATTATCTTTGATGTTCTGTTAGGTATGATCATCATGTTAATGTCCCGTTCCGGTGGTTCTGCTGCTTATGGAAACTGGGCAACAAAGAAGATCAAAAACAAAAAGCAGGCGCTTCTTTCTACTTTTGGTTTAGGTGTGCTGATCTTCGTAGATGATTATTTCAACTGTCTGACTGTTGGTTCCGTTATGCGTCCTGTAACGGACAAGTTCAAAGTTTCCAGAGCAAAACTTGCTTATATCATTGATGCTACTGCAGCTCCAATTTGTATTATTGCTCCAATTTCCAGCTGGGCCGCTGCCGTTAATTCCTATGTACCGGAGGGTAGCTCCTTAACCGGATTCCAGTTATTCTTAAGTACAATTCCTTTTAACCTGTATGCGCTTCTTACCATTGTCATGGTGGTTGCTGTTATCTGTCTGAATTTAGACTTTGGTTTAATGGAAAAGCACGAAGTAAATGCTGCAAACGGTGATCTTTTCACTTCCGGGGAAGAAGAATTCAAGGCAATGGAAGAAGAAGAGAAAAACTTTAATCCAAATGGTAAAGTAATTGATCTGGTTCTTCCGGTTGTTGTTCTAATTGGTTCTGCTATTTTCGGAATGATTTACACTGGTTTTCTGGGTGGTTCCACAAACGTGGTAGATGCTTTCGCAAATTGCGATGCAGAAATGAGTCTGATCTTTGCTACAATCGTAACTGTTATCTTCATGGGTATTTTGTATCTGCCAAGAAAGATCATGACTTTCAAAAATTTCATGGGTGCTTTAGCAGATGGCGCAAAACTGATGATCCCGGCAATCCTGATCCTTACTTTTGCATGGACCTTAAAGGGTATGGGCGATAACCTGGGTATTGGTGAATTTGTAAATGGTGCTGTAGGTGTCAATGCAACAGCCAGCATTTTTGTTCCTGCTGTTATGTTTGTTATTGCATTGTTCTTGGCATTCTCCACCGGTACTTCCTGGGGAACTTTTGCTATTCTGGTTCCAATTGTAGTATCTATGTTTGCTGCTTCCGACGAAAAAATGATGGTTATCGCTGTATCTGCTGTTCTGGCCGGTGCTGTTTGTGGCGATCATGTATCTCCAATTTCTGATACCACTATTATGTCTTCTTCCGGTGCACAGAGTAATCATATTAACCATGTTCAAACACAGATGCAATATGCAATGGTAGTTGCCATTGTTTGTATTCTTGGTTATATCATTGCAGGTATTACCAAGAATTGGGTTATTTCCCTGGGCGTCAGCGCTGCTTTATTGATGATCATTTTGTTCACTATTCATAGCATCAATACTAAAAAAATGAAAGAAAACGCTTAAGTTTATTTTTGCAATACAATAATAAAATCAGAGGTACAAAAGAATGACATCCAAAATTATCCGCGCTCCTTACATCGACCAGACTGAAAAGTGGCCTACCGGCTGTGAAAGTGTTTCCACAGTCATGTTACTACAGTATCTGGGTTACGATATCAGCGTGGATGATTTTATTAAAAAGTATCTTATAAAAGATTCCTTTGAAATAAGGCGCGGATATCTGTACGGCCCTGATCCCTATGAGATGTTCTGTGGAAGTCCTTATGATAAGGATTCTTATGGCTGTTATGCACCGGTTATTGTGAACGCGCTGAATTCCTTTTTTGATTCCATTCCCAGCTGTCCATACTGTGCAGAAGATGCAACTGATATGCCTATGGGAATTTTACTGGAAACTTATATCGAAAATGATATTCCTGTCATTTTTTGGTCCAGTCTGGACTGTCTGCCTACCATTATCGGACCGGATTGGAGATTAAAATCCTCCGGTGAAACTTTCACCTGGATTTCTAATGAACACTGTATGTTATTAGTCGGCTATGATGACGAGAACTACTATTTTAATGATCCGTGGAAAAATCATGGAACTATCGGTTATGCCAAATCGCTCATCGAACAAAGACATCGCGAACAGCATTCTATGGCAGTTGTCATCACTTCTGAATAAAAGAGTTCCGGAAACTCTAACACATTAGTTTCCGGAACTCTTATTTTTTACGCTTCTATAATTCCTTATTTCCCAGCCTGACATCTTCCATCAGAGCTGCCGTCTCTGCATCCAGACCGGAAAACAGATAATTCCTGCTGGTCTTATGCTGCTCCAGATATTCCTGTCTGATTTCCTGATTTACCTGATCAATCTCCACCTTCAAATCTCCGGCTGACATTCTGTAAGCTCCCTGTCCCATGATGATAACCTGTTCTGTACCATCTGAAGTAGCTACGGTTACATGATGCTTTCTGGCTATTTCATGGGTTACCTTTTCTATGTACATATCTGCTGTTTCTGCTTCTTTGGTAAATACCACATGAATATTATGATAATCTATGATCTCTCCGGCATTTCCCTTTACCTTATAGGCATCAAATACCAGGATCAGGATGCACTGTCTATATCCCTGATAATTACATAAAATATCCATCAGACGCATTCTGGCAGCATCCAGATTGTTTTTTGCAAGCTCCGACAATTCCTCCCAGGCAAAGATAATGTTATATCCATCCACGAGAAGATATTCTTGTTCTTGCAGTTTCGATGGCTTATTTTTTCCGCCTTCTACTGTTTCTCTCTCCTGCATATGTGCAGATTCCGTATGATTCTCTTTTCTTTCATAGCCTAATCCACTTTCCATAGAAGATCCCGGAAGTCTACGTTTTACCGGACCAAAGGTGCGGGCAAAAATTGCTTCCAATTCCTTATCCTCTGCAAAAGAAGTTGCTGTATATCCACTATCTGCACCACTTTTTACATTATTATATTTAAATGAAAGAGCTTCTTCATTTAAAGAAATATCGAAATCCTTTTCGGGGAACTGCACCGGTGGTTTCCAGCCTTCCAGATGCATGTATTCCTCCACTTGATTCCAAGGTACCAAAAAGCCTGCTCCATGGGCACAAAATACAGACCCGGTTGGATTCTCCAGATCTGCTTCGCTGTCATATCCAATCGCCAATTCTACCTCTTCACTATTGTGGCAGGGTTCATAACCCTTTAAAGTACAAAACAGTTTTCCTTTACCTCTGCTGTATGTCAAAAGCTCCTGCTGATAATTTTCCATGGTAGATACCGGTGCCTGCCCTGTCAAAGCAACCATACCGCCAATTGTCTCCGGTGCATCAAAGCTACCGTTCATCCGGGTCACATCAGACATTGCTCGTCCGATCATTTCCTCCGGTACCTCTATTCTGAATTGATACCATGGTTCCAGCAATATACTATGTGCTTTTTTGAGACCCTGTCGTATTGCCCTATAGGTTGCCTGTCTAAAGTCCCCACCCTCTGTATGCTTGGTATGAGCTTTACCGGTAATCAAGGTGATCTTCATATCTGTAATTGGTGATCCTGTAAGTACGCCGAGGTGTGTTTTTTCTTCCAGATGGGTAACAATCAGCCGTTGCCAGTTACGATCCAATATATCTTCACTGCAGTCTGTCGCAAATTGTAATCCTGTACCTCTCTCTGCCGGTTCCAGCAGAAGGTGAACCTCTGCATAATGCCTTAACGGCTCAAAATGTCCAATTCCTTCTACCATATCCGCAATCGTTTCCTTATAGACAATAGCACCTGGTCCAAAAGCTATTGCTACACCGAAGCGCTCTAACATCAAGGCTTTCAGGATATCGATCTGTACCTCTCCCATAAGCTTTGCATGTATTTCTCTTAACTGCTCGTTCCACTCAATATAAAGCTCCGGATATTCTTCCTCTAATAATCTCAATTGCTGTAGAATTTTATGGACATCATCTTCCGGCGAGAGGATCACCTGATACTGCAAAACAGGCTCCAATACCGGCAATATCCCGTTTTCCTGTTCTATACCCATCCTCTGCCCAGGAAAGGACTGTCCCAATCCCGTAACGGCACAGATGCTGCCAGCCTCTGCCTGGTCTACTGTTTCATATTTTCCACCGGCATATATTCTGATCTGGTCGATTTTTTCTTCCCCTACCGGCATTTTTACTTTCAAAACACCACTCATTACTTTTAAATATGTGAGTCGGCTCCCTTGATTGTCTCTGGTAATCTTATATACTCTTGCTCCAAAATCTGTCTGGTTTCGTTCTACATGACAGTACTGATGCAGACTGTTCAACAGCTCGGATATTCCCTGCATTTTTAGGGCAGAACCAAAAAAGCAGGGGAAAATCTTTCTCCTGCTGATAAACGGCACTAGTTCTTCCGGTTTCAATCCGCCATTTTTCATGTAAAGCTCTAAAAGCTTTTCATCACAGAGTGCAAGCTTTTCGCACGTTTCTTCCTCTGTAGTCATGTCTTCAAAGAACGGAATACAGGCTTCATCCAGATGTTCTCTGCACTCTGTCAGCAATTCGTCCGGTTCTGTCCCATCCAGATCCATCTTATTAATGAAGATAAAAACAGGTATCTGATATCGTTTCAGCAATTTCCAAAGAGTGTCTGTATGTCCCTGTATTCCATCACTTCCACTGATAACCAGAATGGCATAATCCAATACCTGCAACGTTCTTTCCATTTCTGCAGAAAAATCTACATGTCCCGGTGTATCTAACAGAATAAATTCCTGTTCGCCCACAGAAAATTGGGCCTGCTTAGAAAAAATAGTAATACCTCGCTCTTTTTCCATGGCAAAAGAATCCAGAAAAGCATCACCATGGTCTACCCGTCCCAATTTACGGATTTTTCCTGCCAGATATAGCAAACCCTCTGATAATGTTGTTTTTCCTGCATCTACATGTGCCAGGATGCCTATTACCGTTTTTTCCATTTATTATTCCTTATACAAGATATTTTTCCAATATGCGCTGTAATTCTTCCAATTGAATTGGTTTGGTCAGAAAATCATTCATGCCTCCCACTATCATCTCATCCTTCATACCGGCAACCGCATTTGCTGTTAATGCTACAATAATGGCTTGCTTAGCATAGTCATCGTTTCTTCCTCTGATTGCTTTCGTGGCTTCTAATCCATCCATTTGAGGCATAAGATAATCCATAAAGATCAAATCATAACGATTTCCTTCTTCTAACAGTCGAAGTGCTTCCGCGCCGCTTCCTGCCAGAGCTATGGTTGCTTCAGTTTTCCTTAACAGTGCTGCAATTACTTTGCGATTTACAGCGTTATCGTCTACTACCAGTATTTTTCGATTCGGAAAATGAAGCTGATTTAAATCAATCCTGTCCTCTATTTTTCGTTCTTTGCAATCGATATGTGCTGATATAATCTGTGGGATTTCAAAATAAAAGGTGCTTCCCTGACCATAAACACTGTCTACTCCAATATTACCATCCATCAGCCCTACAATCCGTTTGCATAAGGCCAGACCAAGGCCGGTTCCTTCAATCGCTCTGTTTCTTTTTCCCTCAACCTGTTCAAATGCCTGAAACAGCTTTTCTTTGTCGCTTTCCCGAATGCCGATACCAGTATCCTTTACAGACACCACCAGCTTTCCCTGCCTGGTATTTTCCGGTTTCCACTTAACATGAAGGGTAATACTACCCTTCTCAGTGTATTTCACAGCATTGTTCAGTATATTAATGAATACCTGCCGAATCCTGCTTTCATCTCCATATAAACAGGTTGGCAGTTTTTCATCTATGTCTACAATGTAAGCTACCGGTTTGTCTTTCAGCTGAAAACTGATAATATGATTTACATCATCCACCATGCTCCTGCAATCATACTCTACCGGTAAAATATCCATCTTACCCGATTCTACCTTTGAAAAATCCAGAATATCATTCACGATGCCTAGAAGTGTTTCTGCCGAACTTTTCATGGTAATCACATAGTCCATTAACTCCGGTGGAAGCTTTTCTGCACTTAAAAGATCTGCCAGACCGCAAATTGCATTCATCGGCGTTCTGATCTCATGAGACATATTAGATAAAAAGTCTGATTTTGCCTGATTTGCAATTTCTGCCTTTTCCTTCGCTTCTCTGAGCTGCCTCTTGTTTTCTTCCTCTGCCAGCATCTGTTCTGTTATGTTTTCCAGAGTCGCAACTGCTGAAACAGGCTGACCATTTCTATCTCTGTCCAGAATAGAAAAACGTGCCCTAATCCATTTATATTCCCCTGTATAATGATATCTGAATTTCGTTTCGTAGGAATCCTTTTCTCCGGACAATGCTTTTTGCAGATTGTCGAGGCTAATCTCCCTTGCAAGTCTTTCACGATCTTCTTCATGTACATCCGGCAGAATATATTCCTCTACAGTTCCGGAAAAATTGCCCTCTGTTTCCAGTTTTTCCACCTGCTTCTTATCTAAAAGCAGTGAATCATAATAATCCTTTCGCAAATCCACATAATATGCATTGATATAACTATGAAGCGTTCTGATCTGAATGTTTTTACTTTCTCTGGCAGAACGCTTAATTCCAATTCCTATCAGGATTCCCAGCAGCACGATAACTACAAAAGCAGATCCGATGATTGTACCATTTGCTGCCAAATATTTTTCCATAGAAATATCAGCTCCAATAAAGGCAATCATTTTACCACTTTCATTCCTAATTGGATAAATGACGGTAAGAAGTCTCCCATATGTATCACTTTGCGTAAACACCGGATCCGGAGCTTTACCTGCATCGATTTCTGTCATTTCTTCCAGAAGCGAATCATTGTAATAATCTGTCGTTCCTAATGCACAGTGATTTTCACCTTCATCTGTATCAAACAAAAAGTAGGCCGTTTCCCGGTTTAATGTGGAAATAGCATACAGATATGCAATATCCTCATTTGTATCTTTCAATTTACGAAGATCTGCCAGAATTCTCTCATAGCGAACATCCTGGTTTTCTTCCGATAAATGATTCTGATAATAGGTAATCGTCTCCTCATCCAGATATAACGCCGCGGCCTGGACCATCTGCGTTGCTATTTTTCCATAATAATACTGCAAAAATGTTCCGGAAAAGATTAAGATACCACCTATGCTCACAAGCAGATACAAGAAGCAAATCAATCCAAGATATCCTTTTGCCTTCATCTCAAAATTATGTCTATGTTTCATCCCGCAACCTCTTTTCTATGCGATATGATCCTTCAGAATATGATACACACTGGCTACAATTGGAATACCAAATAAAATTCCTGTCACACCAAACAGTCCACCACCCGCAACAACTGCTGCGAATACCCATACGCCAGGTAATCCGATGGAAGATCCCACTACTTTAGGATAGATTACCTGTCCTTCAATCTGCTGCAGGATTACAATGAATATTACAAATAATAATGCTTTCATGGGTGATACCGTAAAAATCATAATTGCACCAAGCGTTGCTCCAATATATGCTCCGGCAACGGGGATCAGCGCCGTACAGCCGATCATTACGCCAATCATCATAGCATATGGGAATCTGCAGATAGTCATACCAATCATACAAAGTGTCCCCAGGATAACTGCTTCTACGCATTGCCCAACTATAAAGTTATGGAAATTAGAATCCATTACCTTTACAACATAATAAAATTTGCTGCTCCATTTTTCTTTCAATACTGCACGCACAAGTCTCTTTACCTGATTTGCAATTTTCTCTTTTCCCGCCAGCAAATACATGGAAAAGATCAAAGCCATAAGCAGATTGAAAATAATGGAAAATACTGAGGTCAGATATCCAAATATACTATTTCCCACACCGTTTCTAAGCCATTGCAAAACTCCTGTGGTAATTGCTTTCCAGTCAAAATGTGTCTGCAATTCCTGCAGGTTTGCATCTGATAAAAGGCGTGCCAGATATTCATTGGATTCCAGCATCATCCAGCCCTGTTCCAAGGCTTTAGGTATACTGTAAACGATCATAACGACACAAGATTCCAATTCCGGTACAATTAATGACATAACCAGTACAAATATAACCACAATACTGCCAAATGCCAGTAACATGCAGATAGCTCTCTTCCCTTTTGGTATGGAAAGCTTTGATTCATAAAATCGCATCAGGATATTAACAACATAAGCTATCATACAGCCTGTCAGCAATGGAGTCAGTACACTAAACATGGTAATACCCCAATGAGTAATAGACTCCCAATATTTCACCACCAGGCATGCAATTGTGATCAAAACAACCAATGATGCCAGATTTTTACGTTCTTCTTTCATAAAATCCTTTCTCCCGGATCAGCCTTCTATAAACTGAATGCCGGCGCCCAGCAGACCTGAACCCAGATATACACTAAGTGCTGCACCTATTTTTGCCCGATACAAAAATTGATAATCAGGAAACAGTTCCTTCATCTTAATTTCCAATGCATCTCCATCCTCCGGTGCCCCGCCATCGGCGACTACGATATTGTATTTTTCACCATTTCTTTGTCTTTCCTGTACCAGCTGTATCAGCTTGGATTCCACCATTTTATGACCTCTTACCTTTGCTGCCGCATAGATTTCACCATCTTCATCAAAAGAGAGGATCGGTTTAATCCGTAGCATAGCACCGGCCAGAGCTGTTGCTTTTCCAATTCTGCCACCCTTTTGTAAGAACTCCATGGTATCTATGGAGAAAAATACTTTTGTGTTCTGAATTAACTTTTCTACCTTCTTTTTGATCTCTTCAAAAGAGAATCCCTGTCTGATATATTCTGCAGCCTGTAATGCAATGGCTCCAATTCCGATGCTTCCCTGGAAAGAATCAAATACAGCCACTTCCAGATTCTGTAAATCTTCCACCGCAAGACGGAAATGATTTATCGTGCCTGACAAACCGCCTGACAAAAGAACCGCCACTGCCTTCTGGTATCCCTGTTTTTTGATGGCATCCAATGTGTCAACAATGTCACTTCCCATGGGGGAACTGGTCTTGGGTAATTCGGTTTTTAATTTTTCATACACATCTGCAGCATGAATATCCACTCCGTCCCTATGTACTCCATCCTCACAGGATATCACCATGGGCAATACAAAAATATTATATTTTTTCACTAATTCTTCCGGTACATCTGCACAGGAATCTGTTATGACTGCAATTTTTTCCTGTTCTTCCTTCGTATTATTTTCCATTTTACTCTTCCGGAATTTACTTTTTCGGTTACTCCTCCTATGATATATCGTATTTCAATATTATAGCTCTTATTTACGCGATCGGAAACAACTCTTTACCTTATCAACTGATGCAACAACTCTTTTCCGGCTTCCGTCCTGAAAATTCTCTCCTCCATAACTGCAGCTGCTTTTTCATCAAACTCGTCCTCGTAAAAATTTACCAGGAAATCTGCTTCCACTAATATCCGGTAATCCATACCATCTATTTCTGTATAAGTATGATGGTGCCTAATCAGGAAACAGATTCTGTCTGCTTCCTGATCTGTATAATCATTTTGTGTCAAAAGTGTACGTGCAATATCCGGTCCAAGCTCTTCCTGTAATTTTCCATCACACTTCCCATATAATTCTTCTGCCTTATGAATACCGATATCATGAAGAATCGCTGCTGCAGATAAAATATTCAGCATTTCCACAGATAACCCTTCTCTGATTCCAATCATTTTAGCAAAAGTATATACCTTTATAAAATGCTGGATTCTTTTGGCATCGCCATGATCATATGCAATTGCTGTATCTAATAATTTTTCTTCTCTGGTAAGCTTTATATTTTTCATAATTTTATTTTCCTCTTTTTTCTTTATTAATAATACTTTATAATAAAATGTGCAGATTGCAAAGAGGCAGTTTCCCAAGCGGAAGCTGTCTTTTTTATTTTATAAAAGGAAGGAGTCTCTATGAGAACAATTAAAGTTTCAGCCACACAAATGAGCTGCTCATGGAACCGCGAAGAGACATTACAAAAAGCTGGACAGCTGGTACGCAAAGCTGCTGAAAACGGTGCTAACATTATATTACTTCAAGAATTATTTGAAACACCGTATTTTTGTCAGACACAGGATTTTCAATTTATGAAACTGGCTACTCCAATGGATGAAAATCCCGCTGTGCTTTATTTTCAAAAAATGGCAAAAGAACTACACGTGGTGCTGCCTGTCAGCTTTTTTGAGCGTACCGGCAATACGGCTTTTAACACTATTGCCATTATCGACGCTGATGGTTCCATTTTAGGTAAATACCGCAAGACTCACATTCCGGATGGACTGCCTTATGCCGAAAAATTTTATTTCACACCGGGAGATACCGGCTTTCAAGTATGGCATACTGCCTTTGGTTCTATTGGTGTGGGCATCTGCTGGGATCAATGGTTCCCGGAAGCTGCCAGAGCTATGGCGCTTATGGGCGCTGAAATGCTATTATATCCCACAGCCATAGGTTCTGAACCGCTACTGGGTAAAAGCTCCCATCTGCATTGGCGCAACTGTATGGCAGGTCATGCGGCAGCCAATATGATGCCTGTCATCGCTTCTAACCGAATTGGAACAGAAACAGCTATTGATCCGAACGGGAACAATTCTTCCATGACATTCTACGGCTCCTCATTTATTGCAGACTGGCATGGAGATATCATAGCCGAAGCGGATGATCATTACTCCGGTTACAATGCTCGTGTCAGCAAAACAATATGACAATTGTCGAAACAGACTGTCCGATTCTATCCGTGTAGTGGAAATGAGCAGTAATGATGCCTGGTGTAGAGATGTAGGACCAACTTTTCTGAAAAATAATGCTGGTATTCTTCGTGCCTGCGACTGGACCTTTAATGCCTGGGGTGGTTTGACAGACGGGCTATATTTTCCTTGGGATTTAGATGATCAGGTGGCTGGCAAAATCTGTGAATTAACCCGGATAGACCGCTATCGTACCGATGGCTTTGTATTAGAAGGCGGTTCCTTTCATGTGGACGGTGAAGGTACTGTCCTGACTACGGAAATGTGTCTCCTAAGCGAAGGACGTAATCCTCATTTATCCAAAACAGAAATTGAAAATATGCTGCTGGAATATCTGAATTGTGAAAAGGTTCTGTGGATAAAGGATGGTATCGATCCGGAAGAAACCAATGGTCACGTAGATGATGTGGCCTGCTTTGCCAGACCCGGAGAAGTAGTCTGTATTTATACAGATGACACGTCCCACCCCTTTTATCAAGCCTCTCAGGATGCCTACCATACTTTATGTAACATGACCGATGCCAAAGGTCGAAAACTGAAAGTACATAAGCTTTGTGTTCCAAGAAAACCGGTTCTTTTAGAAGGCTCAGAAACCATTGATCAAATTCCCGGTTCCATCCCGCGCAGAAACGGGGATCTCTGTATTGCTTCCTATTTGAACTTTCTGATTACCAATGGGGGAATTATTGCTCCCCAGTACGGTGACGAAAATGACTCCCTGGCATTAAAAATGCTCCGGGAAATTTTCCCGGAGCGAAAGGTTGTTGGTGTCCAGACAAGAGAAATCGTCTACGGCGGCGGTAATATCCACTGCATCACACAGCAGGAACCTCTGTGATTTCCCTCTCGTATTAATTTTCACAGCTCTCAAATATCTTTACAATATCTCCGGACTGTAAATGGAAGAAGGATCGGTTAGAAATGCCACTTACTCTGACTGCTTCTTTTGCCATTTCTTCAAACTTTTCAGAACCAATACCTACTTCTTTTAACGTTGACGGTAATCCACACGCTTTAAAAAACTCAGCTGTTTTTTCAATTGCAAGATTGGCTGCCTTATAAGGATCTTCTTCTTTTATATCCCATACATTTTCAGCGTATTTTACAAATCGGTCTACAGTTTTATCACATAATATATAACGCATCCAGGCAGGTGTTACAATTGCAAGCCCAACACCATGGGTAATATCATAATATGCACTTAATTCATGTTCCATTGGATGACAGGACCACGCACCGCCTTTTCCTACGGTAAGCAAATGATTTAAGCCCACGGTACTTGCCCACATCAGGTTCGATCTGGCCTCATAATTCTCCGGCTCCTTTAATGCAATCGGACAATATTTGATAACTGTTTGCATCACGCCTTCACTAAGCTTATCTGTTATGAATGCCTCATCATTTGGCTGAAAGTACTGTTCCAGTACATGGGATAAAATATCCGCACTGCCTGCTGCAGTTTGTTTTTCCGGTAAAGTATACAGATAAGTAGGATCACAGACGGAAAGCGCAGGATAGAGCAGATCACTTGCCAGCTCTCTCTTTTCATTTGTTTCTTCATTGCTAATAACTGCACCGCTGTTCATCTCGGAACCGGTTGCACAGATGGTTAAAACAACGGCAATTGGAAGTGCCTTTGTAACCTTTGTCTTATCCAATACCAGATCCCAAGGATCGCCATCGTAAAATGCACCGCAGGCAATGTTCTTGGATGCATCAATACAGCTGCCACCGCCTACTGCCAGGATCACATCTATTTTTTCTGCTTTACAGATTTCCACGCCTTTTCTAACAGATGTGATCTTCGGATTTGGTTCAATTCCTGCCAATTCAAATATTTCAAAATCTTTCAGTAAACTGACAAGTGTGTCATATAGTCCGGTTCTTTTAATACTGCCGCCACCATATACCAGTAATATCTTTTTTCCATATTTAGAAAGTTCTGCCGGCAGACATTCTACCTGTCCTTTTCCAAAACGGATATCGGTTGGAACATGAAATGTAAAATTGTTCATGTAACTTCTCTCCTATTCTATTTTTGACATCATTTGTATTTTATTTAAAAAAATATCCACCCGTAACCATTCCACTTCCTATTAGATTTTTGCCTTGAAACGATTATAATGAAGCGGTGCAATATCCACATCCGTTTTGCCTGTCAGCATCAGCTTACACAGCTGATCTCCAACTGCCGGAGAGATACCAAAACCGTGTCCGGTAAATGCACAGGCAACCACCAGTCCCGGAACTTCTTCTACTTTACCTAATACCGGTACACCGTCTGCACTCTTGTCACTCCAGCCCGCCCAGGTACGAACGATCTTCGCATCTGCCAGATCCGGGAAATATTTCATAATACCACGACAGATGGCTGGTGCTGTGATACTATTGGTGATCGGTGTTCCGTTATCTTTATTACAGCCTTCAAATCCTGATGATCCGCCAAATACAAAGGAACCATGTTTACTTTGATGACCATAAAAATCTGCATCTGCGGTTCCAAGCATCTGGTCAAACATATGCGGTTCTGCTTCTGTTACAAGTGCTTCCAATAAAGACTGGGTCATTGGCACATCAATACCCACTGTACCCAGAATATCGCGACTGTGGTAGCCTGCTGCTACCAGAATCTGTTCTCCTTCATAAATATTATTAGGAGTAATAACCTGACGTACCTTTCCTTTGATCATACGAAGCTCTTTGACAGGTTCTTCTGTTATAAAGCGAACCCCCATTCTGCGGGCCATTTTATAAAATCCAAGAGTGGTAGTCAGCGGATTGGCATGGCCGTCTGTGGGGCACCAGCTTGCTACCGTCACTTCTTCTGTTAAATATGGGTTGATTCGTCTGACCTCAGCACCATCGATCATTCTCACATCCAGTCCGCATGCACTTGCTTTATCAGCCAGTCCCTGCAGAATCTGTCTGTGTTTTTCTGTTTTGCCAAGTCGAAGATTGCCGTCCTGATGATATTCGCAGTCTACTTCCAGTTCCTCTGATAATGTAGGCCACAGATTTTTGATGCCATACATGGCCAGGGGTAATTCTCTGGGATCACGGCCAGACTGTCTGACACCGCCACCATTTCTGGAGGAACCTCCGTTTCCAATATGATCACTGCCTTCCAGCACGATAACACTGGTTCCGTTTTTTGCCAGATAATAAGCAGTTGCACAGCCAATGACGCCGCCACCGATGATTACTACTTCTGCATTATTTTTCATCCTGTTCGCCCTCCTTAGCTTCTTTTGCAAAGATACGCATCTCTAATGGACGCATAGGCACTCTGGACGTTACAGGCTCCAGCTCGGCAGGTGAAACACCCAGCTCTCTTGCAACGATTCCCTTCACCAGTTTGGAACAGGTCTGTCCCTGACATAACCCCATTCCTGTTCTTAAATATCTGCGGATCTCCGTTAAAGTAAACATGCCATCATGTACAGCTCTGCGGATCTCCCCTTTTGTTATCTCTTCACAGCGGCAGATGATCATATCATCATCCGGTGCTGCTACATATGGTCCTATATCTCTTGATCTGTCATTTACCTGATTCATACAGAAATCCCTCCTATTATGCTTTAAAGAACCGGGCTGCAGTTGCATATGCCGTCGGTACCTTTATAGTCAGCAGATTTGTCTTATCAAATGCCGGTGCTGTTCTCACGTCAATCACCTCAGCCTCACAAACCGCTGCTCCGTTTCTGCCAAGTGCCTTGCCCTTTGTCCCTTTCACTGGAAGCGGCAGGAATTCGTATGGCAGTGTGATAGAGGCAAAGCCTGCTTCATAGGTTTCATCCACCAGGAAAATTGCCTGACCGGAACAGGAAGCTACACACATGCCGCAGCCGATACAAGTTGCTGATTCATCCACCGCCGGAAGAGAAGTGATCTTCTCACCGATTTTAATACAATGCTTTGGACATGCGTCCTGACAAGGATTGCAAGGGATATTCTGAGTACATTCCATAACCGGATGAATACCTGCTTTATGAGTAACACCGGGAAAACGTTCAATTTCATCATCTGCTACGAAACCATGCTTTAACAGATTCTGTGAAACAGGAATTCCTTCTTCTGTTTCCGTAATGTTCTGTCCTCTATTCTTAGGAGCAAACATACCCTGACGCAGACCATCCAGTGCTTTATCCAGCTCTGTTAAATTCTCTGTCAGTTCCGTTTCTTCCATATAGCCTAAATATTCTGCTGCTGTTACACCAGCCATTCTGCCTTCGATCATAGCAGAACTTGCTTCCTCAATACCGGAAACATCACCTGCTACGAAAATACCGGGAATGGAGGTTGCTCCATATTCATCACATATCGGAACCTGACCGCCCCGTTTAGGGTTATTTTCCATTTTACATCCTGCCATTTTTAACAGCTGTGACATAGGAGAAAGTCCGACTGCCACACAAATGGTATCCACATCGAAATGTTTTTCTGTTCCCGGGATAAACTGGAATTTGGAATCTACTTCAGCAATGGTAACGCTTGTTACACATTCTGTTCCTTCTGCCTTTACAATAGTATGAGAAAGATAGAACGGGACTCCTGTTCTTGCTACCTTTGCTGCATGAACACCATAACCGCCTACCTTCGGTGCTGCATCTACCAAGGCAACCACTTCACAGCCACACTGTAATAACTGGAAGCTGACTACCAGACCTACATTACCGGAACCTAACATCAATACCTTCTTACCGGGTTTTACACCATCAAGATTCATCATGGTCTGCGCTGCACCGGCGCCAATCACACCGGGAAGTGTCCATCCTTCAAAGGTAACCATATTTTCAGAAGCACCAGTTGCAATGATAATGGCATCACCCTTATAGTGATGTACTTCTTCTTCGATCTTTACGACTACTTCTTTATCCTGATATAGGCCGATCACTGTGGCATTTAATACAACAGAAACTCCGGCTTTGTCGGCTTCCTCTAATAACTGCTGACCGATTACAAATCCTCTGATCTTGGCTTTGTGCTCTTTTGATCCAAAGAATTTATGAATCTGCTTGAACAGCTGTCCGCCCGGCTTTTCATTTTCATCAAATACAACAACCTTCAGTCCTCTTTTGGCAGCCTCAATGGCAGCGGATAAACCGGAAGGACCTGCTCCTACTATAATCAAATCATACCGTTTCATATGTATGCTCTCCTCTCAGATAATCAGGTATTACTGTTTTTCAAATGGTTTTTCACTGACACCGTACTGTGTCTGCACCTTCATACCTTCTTTTAACGGTGTAACACAGGTACGAATATTGGGTTTCCCATCCACTACCATAACGCAGTCTGTACATCTGCCGATGGCACAGAAGATTCCTCTTGGTTTATGCTCTTTCTTGGTATAACGATGTACCATTAAACCTGCTGCCTTTAAAGCTGCTGCTATCGGTTCTCCCTCATAGCCTTCAATTTCCTGGTCATTATAGAAAAACTTTACGAGCTTTCCTTTTTCCGGAACCCCTAGGATAGGGTGATTTTCAATTCTTGTTTCCATATACAGTTCCTCCCTGCTTTTATTCCACTTTGTATTTATGATGAATCCCTTAACACATATCCGGTTTATCCCAAAGTCTTAGGCTGGTGCCTAATCCTAATTCTTTTGCTTTCTCATAACAAATCTTACCCCATGCCACATCTTCCACCGGCATGCCTCCAACGGAGTATACGAAGATCTGATCCTCACTGGTTCTACCCGGTTTCTTTCCATATATAATGTCTCCCAGATCAATGATTTCAGATTTCTTTATCTTGCCATCATGTGCCATATCGGTAAATTTAGAACCGATGATATTATTGGCTCCAAAAGACGGATAAGGAAATTCTTCTTCCCACGCTTCATATAAGCCCATATTATCCACTACCATGGTACATTTCTTTGCCAGGAAATTATCATCCATATCGAATGCGCTTAAACCGATCAGCAATGCGCCCGGTTTGATCCATTCTCCTTTTACAAAAGGATACTTGGATGGATCTGTTCCACCTGTATTGGCAAAAGATAAAACGTCGGAATCCCGTACCAGTTCTTCTACTGTTTCTACAGCCTGAACTGTTTTAAACTGTGGATAAGTTTCTTTTACATATGCCACAAAAGCTTCCAGGAATTTGGCGCCTCTGCCTTTGACTTTTAAGGTATCCAGTTCCGGACAAGTAGCAACCAAAGCAGCCAGGCTGGTCTTTCCCATGACACCGGGACCGCAGATACCGCATATCTTTGCGCCCTTAGGTGCCAGATATTTTGCACCAACGCCCGGAATGGCACCGGTACGATATGCACTTAACAGGTTGGCACTCATGAGACAAAGGGGTGCGCCTGTGCTTTTATCATTTAACATAACGGTTAAAATAGATCTTGGAAGTCCCAAAGCTTTATTTGCCATATTGGAGCCATACCACTTCATTCCCATCAGATCAAACGGACCACCGATATAAGCAGGCATCGCCATAAATCTTCTGTCATCTCCCTCATCCTTTGGCATATTGGGAAATGGTGATGTGACAGGAAAAGATACCTGACTTCCATGAGAGTTATGATTCTCTCCACCCATGACGTAATCACCGGTATTCAGGCACTTTACTACTTCTTCCATGGCTTCTATACATGCCGGCATATCCTTCACACCAGCCTTTATCATGTCTTCTTCACTTAAAAATAAAAAATCAATTGTTGGATACATTTTCTACCTCCTGTCAAATCGTTTTTTGCGACGATGTGTGTTCCGCCAGACGAGAAACATATGCCAACGGGCGAAACGCAAAAAAGCGACGGAAACTTTTCAGCTCCGTCGCTTTATACTCATACTCTACGACTTTTATATACCGTATGCAATTACCGTGGGTTACCATTTTTCTACTACTTTTTTTCAAAAATACTTAAAAAGAAGTATTTCTTATTTCATATAAGGTTCATCCCACAGCTTTAATGTGGTACCAATTCCTTTTTCTTTAGCCTTTTGGTAGCATTCGTAACCCCATGACAGATCTTCCAGTGGCATACCGCCGATACTGCACATCACAATCTCGTCCTTAGACTTTCTGCCGGCAGAGATGCCGTTTACGATATCACTGAGATTGATAACGTTTTCACGAGGTGCCTTTTCACTATTTACCAGATGAATGAAATGCATACCCATGATACACCATTCTCTCTTATTTCCCAGTTCATCTACAGGGCCTCTGGCAATAAAGTTTTTCATGTATTTCTCGTACATACCATAGTTATCTACTACCATTGTTGTGTTCAATAACTTATCATATTCTTTTACAAAAAAACTTCCCATGGAAAATACGGCAGCACCTTTTTTGAACCAGTCAGGCTTAAACTCTTCCATGTCCTGTTTGGTAACAGACATTGCCTCGCTGACGATATCAGCACCCTCACAAGCCTCTTTCAAGGTAGAACAAATGATTATATTCTTAATCTGCGGATAATTTTCTTCAATATATTGCTTCATTGCCATGGCAGATTTGGAAGTCGGTGTGGAACCCTTGATTTTCACAGTATCGATTTCCGGCATGACAGCCATATAACACATGAAAGCACATTTATTGATTACACCGGGACCAATCAGGGATATTACTTTGGAATCCTTATTGGCCAGATAAGATGCCGCCATGGCAGGCATTGCTCCGGTTCTCATGGCGCTTAACAGATTGGCAGACATATAAGCTACCGGCGCTCCTGTCATTACATCATTTAAGGTTACCATCAAAATGGATCTTGGGAGACCGATCTGCAGGTTGTGATTGTTGGAACCATAAAATTTTTGTCCTGCAATATGATATTTACCACCCAGATAAGCCGGCATGGCATTGAATCTTCTATCCGGTCCATCATCAAGAGGGAAGCCTTCGATATCTGATTTTGCCGGGAAATTTACCTGCAGACCATGTTCATCTGCTTTCGGTCCGCCTAACAGAAAGTCATGCTTTCCAAATAAACTCATGGTCTCACGCATTGCTTCCACACAGCCGGCGGCATCCAGCACGCCGGCATCAATCATATCTTCTTCATTTAAATATAAGAAATCAATTTTCATTCTTTTACCCATCCCGCTTAGTCATTCTCTAAATTACTGTTTCAGTTTAGTCCACATCTCATCATAAATAGCCAGTGTATCGGTATCCAGGTTCTCCACATATTCACCTGCTGCAATAACATCTGCTGGAGGGTTCTTAGCAAGATTTCCGGAATATTCCTCACCCATTGCCTCTACTGCTTTTGTATTCGGGCAAAGATATGGGAACTCTTCTGATACCATCTGTGCTGATTCAGAATCTAACATGAAGTTAATAAACTGCATTGCAGCTTCGTAATTCTTAGCACCTTTTGTAATTGCCCAGTTATCCATGAACAAATAAGCACCTTCTGAAGGATATACCACTTCGATGGCCGGATTTTCTTCCATTGCAAGAGCAATTTCTGCACTCCATGCAAAACCAGCTGTACAGTCTCCGGAGATTAATGCTGATTTCGGGCTGTCTGAATCATATAATTTTACATTATCTTTTAAGGTTAATAATTTATCCTGAACTTCTGTTAATTTAGCAGTATCTGTTTCATTCATGCTGTAGCCCAAGCTTCTTGCTGCCATACCGATCACAGCACGGTAATCATCCAGTACAACCAGTGAACCACTTAATGCCGGATCAAACAAATCATTGTAACTGGTGACATCCAGATCTACTTTATCAGTGTTAACCGCAATAGCAGCCACACCGCCCTGATATGGTACTGAATATTTATTACCCGGATCATAAGAAGGATCCAGATAAGACTCACCAATATTAGACAAATTAGTCAATGCTTCCTGATTTAATTCTTCCAACATCCCCTGTTCTATCATCAGCTGAATCATATAATCACTTGGCTGTACAATATCATAGGTTCCTTCTGATTCGGATTTTACCTTTGCCAACATGTCTTCATTAGAAGAATAAGTAGAAACATTTACCTTAATGCCTGTTTCCTCTTCAAATTTCTCAAACACAGAATCCGGTACATACTCAGTCCAGACAAATACATTCAGTTCTCCGCCATCACCGGCTGCTGCCCCTGAACTTGCTGTTTCACTGCCGGAACCTCCACAACCTGCCAGTAAAGTTGCTGCCATAGTTGCTGTTAATAACACGCTTATAAGTTTTCTTTTCATATTAGTTCTTCCTCTCTTTTGCGAAGCAAAATATAATGCCTCTGTTTACAGAGGCTATGCCTCCTCTTGTTTTTATTTTTCCCTGCGCTTCAGCAAATCACTCTGCGTCAGCACAACCAAAATAACTGTCGCCAATAAAATCAGTGTGGATAGTGCATTCACATCCGGTGCCACACCACTCTTGATGCTCTCCATAACCTTTAACGGATATGTCTTTGTCTGTCCGTTTACAAAATAGCTGATAATAACATCATCAATAGAAAGGGTAAACGCCAGTAACGCTCCACCTGCAATACCCGGTGCCAGTACCGGCAATGTAATTTCAAAAAAAGTAGTAACTCTGTTAGCTCCCAAATCCATACTGGCTTCTTCTATGGAATTATCATAGCCATCCAGTCTTGCCCGCACATTGAATATAACAAAGGGAACACAGAAGGTAACATGTGCCAGGATCAAGGTCAGCATTCCTCTTGGAATACTTACTTTAGAAAAAATCGTCAATAATGATATACCTAATACAATTTCAGGAATAACTACCGGTATGTATAGCAATCCGTCGATAATACTTTTCCCGCGAAATTTATATTTGTACATACCTACTGCACCAAGTGTTCCGATAATCGTTGCCAGCAAAGTACTTACCAGCGCGATGATCATGGTATTTCCAAAAGAACTTAGCAAAGATGAATTATCAAATAATTTCACATACCAATCCAGCGTAAAGCCTTTCCACGACAGATAAGGCTTTGATGTGGTTGCATTCATGGAATTTACCACAATGACTGAAATAGGAAGAAACAGGAACATATATACCAAACTGCAAAATACAATACCCAGTCTTTTTTGCAGTTTTGCTTTCGTTTTTCTTTTCATAGCAGTTACCTCATTTTTCTCTACATTCCCAGGCTTTCCATGTCCCCACCCATTTTCTGATATAGCTTAACAAGTAACAGTGTGATTAAAATAAGAATAATGGATAGTGCAGCACCTAACGGCCAGTTATTACCACTCTGGAATTGCCTTTCAATTAAGTTACCGATTACATCTGAATTACCGCCGCCTAAGATATCTGATACAAAGAAATATCCCAAACAGGGAATAAATACCATGATACTGCCGGAGAAAATACCACCTGCTGTTAATGGCAGAACCACTTCCAGAAATGTTGATATCTTTTTTGCACCCAGATCAGAAGATGCTTCCAATAAATTCGTGTCCAGCTTTTCAATAGAGGTATATAAAGGCAGGATCATAAATGGGATCAGACAATATACCATACCTAATACAGTAGTTCCCTGCTTGAACAGAAAATCTATTGGTTCACTTGTCAAATGCAAAAACTGTAATGCAGTGTTCAGCCATCCATTTGTTCCCAGGAAAGTTCTCCAGCCGTAGATACGAATCAATGAATTCGTCCAAAATGGAATGATGACCAGCATATACAACAATTTTTTTCGCTTACTTTTTGTTCTGGCTATTAAATAAGAAAAGGGATAACCGATTAAAATGCAAAACAGTGTGGTCAAAAAAGCAATTGCCAGTGACTGTCCGTATATTTTCAGATAATCCGTACTGAATAATCTGAGGTGATTTTGAGTAGTAAATTTGAATACCACATTATAATATTGATCAATAGAACAAAAGCTCATAACGCCTACATAGATCAAAGGAATTGCTACCAATAAAATCATACATAAGGTAACAGGACCTACCATTACCATTGCCGGTAAGGTATTTGATTTCCATTCATGCTTTGCGTGTGCACTTTTCATCTGTCATACACCTCTTTTCCTGCTATCCCAATACGATATTTTCCATTGCCTGGAATACAACCTGATCCTGATTATGGATCAAAACAGCATCCTCTCTGTTCCAGTAAGGATATATTGTCGTCTCCAGCTCAGGAAGGGCTTCTCCCGCCAGTCTTTCGATTTTCAGTTCATTCCCATTTGGCAGTACTGCGATGCACTTTACAATGGAACCTACATAAATATAATCTCTTACTTTTGCTTCAATACTAAATCCTTCCACCGGAGCACTGGCGTATTTCATTTTCTCAGGACGTATGGAAACAGTTATGTACTCTCCATTCTGGAATCCTACTGCTTTTCCAAGTACGGCTCCATTTTCTACATTAATGGTAATATCCTGATCTGTAATCTCTGCAATACAGCCATCGAAAATATTGGTTTCTCCAATGAATGTAGCTACGAATTTTGTCTTTGGCTTTTCATATATTTCAGTTGGTGTCCCCAGCTGATCCAGGATTCCTTCGTGCATAATAGCAATTCGATCACTCATGGTAAGTGCTTCTTCCTGATCGTGCGTTACATAAATAAAAGTAATGTTCAGCTTTTTCTGTAATCTTTTCAATTCCAGCTGCATCTGTTTACGAAGCTTTAAATCAAGTGCTCCCAATGGCTCATCTAGGAGTAATACTCTTGGTCTGTTAATCAGTGCCCTTGCTATAGCGACTCTTTGTTTCTGTCCACCGGATAACTGGTTTGGATATCTTTTTTCAAATCCTTCCAGCTGTACCAGTTCCATCATCTCCATCACACGTTTTTTGATTTCATCCTTAGGTACTTTTTTCATTTTTAAACCATAAGCAATGTTATCGAAAATCGTTTTATGTGGAAATAAAGCATAGCTCTGAAAAACTGTATTTACATTTCTCTCGTATGGCTCCTTCTCTTCAATGGACTCACCTTCTACCTTAATGCTTCCGCTGGAGGGCTCTTCAAAACCTGCGATCATGCGAAGTGTTGTTGTTTTACCACATCCTGAGGAACCCAGAAGTGTAAGGAATTCTCCTTCTTCAACAGTAAGGTTTAAGTCTTTCACCACATGATTGGTGCCATATATTTTGTTAACACCTTCTATTTCAACAATATGTCCCATAGCAACTCCATTCTCGGTCTACAGCGCTTTTAATCCTCTTTCACCGGTTCTGATACGTACAGCTTCTTCAATGTTTCGAATGAAGATCTTACCATCACCTACATGGTCTGTAGCACATTTCTCTCTTACTTTCATAATGATAGGTTCCACATCCTTATCATCTACAACAACCTCTACCCTGATCTTGGGCAACAGATTGATCGTTGTCTTAAAGCCCTTGATTTCGTTTAAACCGTTTTCACTTACAACACCTTTTTGTGTACCACATCCCATAACGGTTGATAATGTCATACCACCGCAATGTACATCATCTAAAATCTTCTTAATATCTTCCAGTTTTTCAGGTCTGATAATCATTACAAGCTCTTTCATCATGTATCCCTCCATCATGTCCAACAAAAAAGAGGCCGTCAAAATTGACAGCCTCTTCGCCTTTTGTTTCCTTATTTTCTTTAAATTGAATGTTAACCTATTCAATTTTCTATTTCAATTATTCCCTTTTACCATTTTTATACTTCTTTGTAAGTATTTATACTACTTTTTATCTATTTATTGACAGGTTTTTCTCTTATTCTTCAAATGGAATAACTGCTCCATCATAGGTATTCTGGATAAAAGCTTTGATCTCATCTGACTTTAATACATTGACAAGAGCCTGAATACTTTCTGTATTTTCATTACCTTCTTTTACAGCAATAATGTTTACATAAGTTTTAGCTGCTTCCGAATCTGAGGTTTCATATGCAACAGCATCTTTAGAAACAGAGTAACCGGCTTCCAATGCATAATTGCCATTTAAAACAACAAATGCAACCTCATCTGTAACTCTGGCAACCTGTGCTGCTTCCAATTCCACAATATCGATTTTTTTGGGATTTTCTGCAATGTCATTTATGGTTGCTGTCAGTCCTGCACCTTCTTTTAGTGTGATAATACCGTTATCCTGTAACAGCAGCAATGCCCTTGCCTCGTTTGTTGTGTCATTTGGAACTGCGATTGCATCGCCTTCTTCCAGGTCATTTAAATCTGTTTTAGTACCGGGATAAATACCAAATGGCTCGTAATGAATCTTTCCGGCAGTTACCAGGTGCGTTCCTTTTTCTTTGTTAAAACTCTCCAAATACGGTACATGCTGAAAATAATTTGCATCAAAGTCCCCGGCTTCTACAACTTCGTTTGGCTGTACATAATCATTAAATACTGTAATATCCAGATTCCAGCCTTCTGTTGCCAGAATTTTCTTCGCTTCCTCTAAAATCTCTGCATGAGGTGTTGCTGATGCTGCGATCTTAATGGTTCCTTTTGTTTCTACAGCTGTAGTTTCAGTTACTTTAGTACTTTCTGTTGCTGTACCATCTGCCTGCGTTTCTGTCCCGACTGCCTGACTTTCTGCAGTATCTGCTGTTGTTCCTGTTGCAGCTGTACTGCCACATCCTGCCAAAACTCCTGTTGCTACCACTCCTGCTAAAATTACACTTACGATATTCTTTTTCATATTATTTTCCTCCAATTTTTAATTTTTATTCTGATCCGTCTCTCTAAGAACCATTTTCCCGGCCCTGCAGACGTGTGCCTGTTTGGTAAAAAAATAGAGCAGGCACACGAATGTACCTGCTCTTCTTCATTTTCTTTGTTGAAAGCTTCTGGCTTTATGGTTACTCAAAGAATTTCGAAATCAGATAATCAAACGCGCACAAAAATCTGCCATGTCCATATGCATCATCATACACATGTTTCCACAGCTACACATCATCATATCCTGCATCATTACCAGATGTTTTGTCGTTCTCATATTGATTTCTCCTTTCTTCCAAGTTTTATTTTTTTGATTTTTTAAAGATTAGCACACTATTTTCCAAAAATCAACTATAAATTTCAAAAATTGTTCCACCACCAAGTACTAAATCTCCCTGATATAAGACAATTGCCTGTCCGGGAGCTACTGCCCCCGCGGGATCTGCAAAAGAAATTTCCACATTTCCGTCAGCCTTTACCCGGGCAGTTGCCTGTCGTTCCTCCTGATGATACCTGGTTCTTGCCATGACAGAAATCTCTTCCGTAGGCCGGGCAATGGAAATCCAGTTAAAATCTTTTGCCAGAAGTGTCTTGCAGGAAAGCTGATCCTTTTCTCCAAGCAGAATTTCATTATCTGTTAAATTAATCTGACAGACATATAACGGCTGTGTTGATGCAATACCAAGGCCTTTTCGCTGTCCGATGGTGTAATTGATGATCCCCCTGTGTTGTCCTAAAACTTTTCCATCAAAGTCTTTGAAATCTCCAAGCGGATATTTTTTTCCTGTATATTCTCTGATAAATTTTGCATAGTTTCCATCCGGAATAAAACAGATGTCCTGACTTTCCCTTTTATTTGCATTCCCCAGGTTATGGTATTCTGCTATTTTTCTGATCTCAGTTTTGGTAAATGCACCCAGCGGGAATGCTGTATGTGCCAGCTGTTCCTGTGTCAGTGAATAGAGTACATAACTTTGGTCTTTTGATTCATCTACAGCCTTTTTCAGCTGATATCTCCCAATTTTCTCATCATAACCGATACGGGCATAATGACCTGTCACAATAAAATCACAGCCCAGTTCAGCTGCCCTGCGGTACAAACTCTCAAATTTCAGATAACGGTTACAGTTAATACAGGGATTAGGGGTTCTGCCGTTTTCATAATCTTCTACGAACCTGTCCACTACATGGGTTTTAAACTCCACCTTCATGTTAAAAACATAATAGGGCATTCCCAAATGACATGCCACACTTCTGGCATCCTCTACATCGCTCAGAGCACAGCAAGTCTGTCTGCCAATAGTTTCTTCTTCTTTGGTTTCATACAGTTTCATGGTAACGCCCATACATGCATAGCCTTCCTCCTGCATCATCAGGGCGGCAACAGAACTGTCCACACCGCCACTCATGGCAATTAAAGCTTTTTTCTCCGAATGGTTCTGTTTTAGCACAGTTTTATTCAAATCCATATGATTTTTATTCCTGTACTTTCGGCTTCACACCTTTTTTGGTGTAATAATCATCAACTGCTGCTTTTACGGCTTCTTCTGCCAGTACAGAACAATGAAGCTTGTGAGCCGGCAAACCATCCAATGCTTCTACAACAGCCTGGTTAGATAATTTAATTGCTTCTGTAATTGGTTTTCCCTTTATCATCTCTGTTGCCATTGAACTCGAAGCAATTGCAGAGCCACATCCGAAGGTATTGAATTTTACATCTGTAATAACATCTTTATCATCTACTTTGATATACATTTTCATAATGTCGCCACATTTTGCATTACCTACTTCACCTACACCATCAGCATCTTCCATTTTACCTACATTTCTCGGGTGTTGAAAATGATCCATTACTTTTTCGCTATATAACATGATTTTTTCTCCCTTTTTTCCGAATTTTTTAATTTAGTTTTATTTTTAAATGATTTATTTTTGTAAAAAATGTTTTCTCTCCCCTTTTTTTAATTCTTCCCATACAGGTGACATATTTCTTAAATATTCCACAATACCAGGAACAGAATTTACGATATGTTCCATTTCTTCCGGTGTATTATATTCACCCACAGAAAGACGTAAGGAACCATGCGCAACCTCATGTGGAATTCCAAGAGATAACAGTACATGGCTTGGATCCAGGGAACCGGAAGTACAGGCAGAACCGGAGGATGCTGCAATACCTTTATCATCCAGTAACAATAATAGTGACTCTCCTTCTATTCCTTCGAAAATGAAATTCACTGTCCCCGGCAATCTATGAGTTCTGTCTCCATTTAAGACAGAATAAGGAATCTTCTCCAGACCATTGATTAGCTGTTCTCTTAAAGCTGTTATTTTTTCTTTATTTTTCTCCATATTTTCGCAAGATTCCCGGAACGCTGCTGCCATACCTACAATTGCCGGTAAATTCTCTGTTCCGGCACGTTTTCCCCGTTCCTGGGCTCCGCCTTCAATCACATTAACAAGTTGCATTCCTTTTCTGGCATAGAGAACACCAACACCCTTGGGTCCATGGAATTTATGAGCAGATAAGGAAAGCATATCTATCTGGTCAGCTTCCACATCTATCGGAATATGACCAGCTGCTTGTACAGCATCGGTATGAAAAGGTATCTTTTTTTCTCTGCAAAGTGCACCGATCTCTGCAATCGGCTGAATGGTTCCAATTTCATTATTCGCATACATAATGGTGATCAGTGCTGTATCTTCACGTACGGCATCGGCTACTTCTTTTGCTGTGATCAGACCATTTCTGTGCACATCCAGATATGTCACTTCAAATCCCTGTTTTTCCAGTTTCTGTAAGGTATGCAATACTGCATGATGTTCAAAGGTTGTTGATATAATATGCTTCTTTCCTTTTCGCTCACCTGCAGCTGCTGCAGAAAGGATTGCCTGATTATCAGCTTCACTTCCTCCTGCGGTAAAATAAATCTCGCTTGGATTTGCGTGAAGGTAACGGGCCATAATCTCTCTTGCCTCCACCAGTTTTGTTGCTGCTTCCTGACCTACCGAATGCAGGCTGGATGGGTTTCCATAATAATTCTCCATGCAATCTATCATTGTTTTCATTGCAGTTTCACTCATTTTGGTGGTGGCTGCATTATCTGCATATACGTACATTTCTTACCTCCTTAATTATGTTTTAATTCCTATATCCTTTATATGAATTATATTATCACTTAATTTCTATCTCGTCAATAGGATATTGTTTTTTTGGAAATACATGGCAAAAATATTGAATTAGTGAAAAAAACAGAATAAAATCAGAAGTAGAAAGAATTGAGGCACATTATGAATGAACTAAAACAGAATGAATCAGCTCTATCTCCTGGTGATCAGGAAACAAGACAACTTTTAGATGCCTTGAATCTATCCCAGAAGGAAATAAAAGCAAAATCAGATTTTCTGACTCATTTAAGTTAGGAAATCCGAACACCATTAAATGTTATTATTGGTTTAACAGAGCTCTCTATTATGGAAGAAAAATCTCCCGTGGTAAAAGACTACTTATCCAAATTAAGTCTTTCCAGTCAGTATCTGTTAAGTCTGATTAATGATGTTTTAGATATGTCCCGTATAGAAAATGGACGGCTTCTGCTGCATCCGGACTGTTATCTCTATCGGGATTTCCAGAAATATATCAAAAGCAGTATTCTGCCCTTGTGTGAACAAAAGAATATTACAATGATAGAACAGGATTATGGACAGCATTTTCCTATTTTTATTGATGCCACCAGATTTAATCAGGTTATTTTCAATCTACTCTCCAGTACAATTCAATTTTCTCCTGACAATAGCATGATCTATATGATCTATCACAATCAGGTTGTGGGAAACAGTTTGTCCATGTACTTCGAGATACAAAATTCCGGTATGGAAATCAGCAAGGAATTTCAAAAACATATTTTTGAACCTTTTTCCCAGGAACGTCCCAACAATTCTAATGCTTCCCAAGCCACAGGTCTTGGTCTTACAATCGCCAAAGCCATCGTAGACCGAATGGATGGTACTCTGACTGTAGAAAGCAGAGAAGGTAAGGGCACCAGCTTTTTGCTTCATTTGACAATGCCTCTTGTAGATGACCGGTTGAGAAAAAACCGACCGATGGTCTGACAGCAGATACATGTGATTTCACCGGAAAAACCATTCTGCTGGTGGAAGATCACCCGGTAAACCGTATGGTCGCAGCCAAATTATCGGCACAAAAAAATTCGACCGTTCTCCAGGCGGAAAACGGTCAGGTTGCTTTGTCCTGCTTCGAGCAGAATCAACCATATGCAATAGATTTGATTATCATGGATATTCGTATGCCTGTATTAAATGGTTTGGAAGCTACTGCAAAGATTCGTGAACTTCCCAGACCGGATGCTTCCACAGTGCCGATTATCGCCATGACAGCTAATGCTTATGATGAAGACCGACGGATTTCCAAAGCCGCAGGTATGAATGAGCATCTGGCAAAGCCTCTGGATAAACGGCTCCTTTATGAAACTGTTGCCCGATTCCTGTGTCCTAAAATTGGCCATTGAAAAAGAGGAGACAGCAATTTCTTCACCGGTTTTATAGAACATACGACCAAAATCAAAACTGTTAATATGAAAATCATTACAATTGATTGAATCGGTAACGCATCCTGTGGAAAGTTCGCTTTCTGCAGGATTTTTTTATAGTTTAAATACTTTACAATAAATCCATGCAGCAAAAATACCGTCATGGTATTTTGTCCAAGATAGGTAATTCCCGGAATTCTTCTCCCTGGAATAAATGCACACAAAAATATAATAAAAATAATGGCTACCAATCCCAGACTACTGCGAATGATTATACTGTAATCTTTAGCGCTGTAGGAATAGGAATTATACAGCCAGGATCGCTTAATGACATCACTCCATATATGTAACTCCAAAACAGCAATCACAGCCAATATACCTGATACAATTCTAACCATGTTTTGTATTTTTCTTTCCATAGGCCTGCAAATCTGACTTCTGAAAACATGAAGCCTTGCCGATTTCACATAATAGCCCATTAAAAAGAAAGGAAAATAAACCAAAATTCTGGATAAACTCAAATAATAAGAAACCGTCTTATCGTAACCCGCCATTAATGCCAGAAAAATTGCTGCAATCAGAGTGACCGCCCGTTTCCATGTATTATCCGGCAGGAACACCAGTACAATATTCCATACAATCAATGCCATCAGATACCACAGAATCCAATAAGGAATGGTATATCTGAATTCCATGGCATGATGAAGAACCTTATTAGAGAAAATGATATATAAGGTTTGAAAAACCGCGTAGGGATATACATATTTTCGAAGAATTTCTCCCCCGGTATGCACCCTTCCACAATATCCGGATAAAAAACTAAACGCCGGCATATGAAAGGAATAAATAATTAAATATAAAAAATAACTTCCATTAAAATTCATTTTCTCACATAAATGACCTAAAACTACCAGAAAAATCAGAACTGCCTTTAAATTATCTATTTCATAAACTCTTGCTTTTGATGGTTCCATTTTTTAAAACTACCTCTTTTCAGGCGCCGTTACAAGCTTTCATCCATGATTATATTGCCCCAATACCACACGATCAAAAGCGACGGACACCAGTCAAGGATAATAGCACTTCTATCCTCTTTTTGCAAGTGTCCGCCGCTTTATATCCGGCGATCTTATTTTTTTCTGATTTATTTTGTATTTAATTAATTTTAGATTATTTTTTTCAGGTATTTTTTTTCCATGCAAAAACGTACAGTTCTCTTTGGATCTACGACCTGACAGATTTCCAGATCTCCTACTGCACTCATGAGCATGCCTGCATCATTCAAATCCAATCCCGTTCTGGACTGTACATAGCTGCACATCTCACTGGTTGCAGCATAGATAGCCTTTTCCAAATCTGCATCTGAGGCGATAACATATACTTTCTCAGCTGTTTCCAGATAAGGCGTGGGAATGGATTCACCCTTGATCACATCTACCTGCACAGTAATCCTGGCCGGAATTTCGATACCGGTAACCATGATCTCTCCATCACCCATATTGGCATGCACATCGCCCATTGCAAGCAATGCACCTTTTACTGCCACCGGAAAATATAAACTGGTACCTTCTCCGATTTTGGTATTATCCATATTCCCGCCATGGGTTCCCGGTTCTCCGGTAGGAATTTCTCCCTCTGCAGGTGCAACACCGATTACACCGATCATTGGTGTACATGGAATCTCGTATTTTCCGGCAAAAGTTGCTATACGATTCTTTACCGGAAGACGTCTTATCTTGCTGGTCTGAATATCTTTTCCCAGCACACCATCCTTAGGAATGGCGGCCATTGTTCCATAATCACCCAGTTCAATACTCTGAATTGTTACTTTCAGAATATCCCCTGGTTCGGCACCATCAACATATAAGGGGCCTGTTGCCGGATTAATAGTGCTCCAATCCAGACTATCAATGCCGGTATCTTCACTGGTAATCTGATTATTAAAGCAATCTCTTCCATGGAAGACAACGGTCTCTCCGGCTCCCACCGTTAAGGCGGGAGTATTGGATGGAGACATATTATAAATATACTGGTCTTTTATTTCTTTCATATGAATGATCACTCTTTCCTGACATTTTATTTCTAATGATTTTTATTCACTAACAGTTACATTCTTTACATAGAAGTTCCAGAACCATGCACCTGTCAGATCAGCTACACCACCGGTTACTCTGTTATTTACGGTAAATAACCAATTCTGGTGCATATAAACATAGTTTGGCACGTCTGCGTTAATGATGTCAATAGCCTGTAACATTAACTGTGTACGTTCCACATCATCTGTGGATGCTGCCTGCTGTAATAAAAGTTCATCCAGTTCAGGATTCTCATATGCACAAGAGTTAGAGCCACCGTCGCCTGTATTAGAGGAAGCATATAATGGTGTTAAGTTTCCGGATGGATCCGGGAAATCAGCTGACCACTCAAATAATGCAAAGTCATAAGGTCTTACACCATCTGCATCAATGCCTGAACCAAACTGCAGGGATACTAATTCATCATTGGAAACTTTGTTAATCGTTACATTAATACCAATAGCTGCTAAAGACTGCTGAATATAAAGTCCTAAGGAGTTGTCAATAGATCTTTCATCAATTGTTAATTCACAGTCAAATCCATCAGGATATGCACTTGCTGCTAATGCTTCTTTTGCTTTATCCACATCAAAGGTATATGGAGGGCAATTATCTGTCTGGTAAGCTGTCCAGTCTTCTTTGTCAAATAAGAATAAACTTTCCGGAACCGGAATACCGTTGCTGGTTGTTCCTTCACCATATTCTTTGATCAGTTCGGTCTGCAGTGAAGTATCATCCAAAGCATATGAAATTGCTCTTCTTACATTAGCATCATCAAAAGGTGCTTTCTTACAGTTGAAAGAGATGAAACGAAGTCCCCATGAAGGAATGGACTGTAAGGTAACGTCTGCATTTTCTTTTACATTGTCTAACATTTCAACCGGTGTAAACAGATTGATATCCATCTGATTAGAGGTAGATGCCATAACTCGGGTGGTATCTTCTGTTACAATTTTGAATACTACAGTTTTGATCTGTGGTGTTACGTCTTTATTCCAATAATTCTCATTTGCTGTCAAAACAATCTGGTTACCAACATCCCAGCTGTCAAATACATATGGGCCGGTTCCTAAAACTCCGCCTTCCGGTGTACCATAGTCATCCGGATGAGCCTCTACATATGCTTTGGAATGAATTTGTCCTGCAGTAGTTGCAAAGGTATGTTTCCAAAGTGCATCAGCCTGTGAAAGATGAACTGTGAACTGCCAGTCGCCTGTCTGCTCAATGGACTCTACATTTGCATACATCCATGCCAGATAGGAAGCAACAGCAGGATCCTGATAACGTTCAATAGAGAACATTACATCTTCCATGGTCATCGGTGTTCCATCAGAGAAAGTTACATCACTTCTTACATTATAAACATAAGTCAGACCGTCTACTTCCTCCCAGCTCTCACAAAGGCCATTTTCAATTGCATCATTTTCACCATAGTACAATAAACTTTCTGTAATCTGATTTACAACCGGATTTGTAGTAAAATCATAAGCAAATGCTGAATCCAGTGAGATTGGCTCCTGGTTCAAACCGATGGTCAGAGTATCTGATCCGCTCGCTACTGCTGTAGCAGATGCTGCTTCTCCGGTTCCTGCTTCTGTAGCTTCAACCACATCAGCTGACTGGAAAGTAGAACTGCCGCAACCTGCCAGACAGGTAACTGTCATAGCCGCTGTCAATAAAACTGCTAATACCTTTTTCTTCATAATACAATCCTCCTTTGATCTTGCTTTATCAATAAATCAGCAATGCTGACTCATTTCCATTTCACACAGCCTATTTGCCAAAATCCTTTGCAAACTGTTCTCCTAATATTGCTGCATTTCCAATATCCGCAATACTTACCATACCTATTGTGGTATGAATATAACGTTCCGGAAGGGAAATTCCACCTGTTAAAATACCCTCATTTGAATAAGTCATAATACAGGCATCTGTACCACAACGGATCATAACCGAATGCTGATAAGGAATACCTGCCTTGTCAGCAGCGGCTTCCATCATTTTCACCATCTTTCTGGGAACAATGTTTCCGATACAATCATCAGGACTCCAGTCGAAGAATTCGATTGCCGGTCCCTTTCCCAGATAACATCTGGCTGCTCCGGGATTTAATTCATCCTGTTCTGTTGCCAGTCCCACATCAATACAAATAGCAGCGTCCGGTTTGATACGTCGGGTAATGACTGTAACGCCTTTTTCACCAAGTTCTTCCTGAACTGTTCCTACTGCATATATTGTTGCTTCTGTTTCTACATCTTTAAGTGCATCCATCATAAGGATCATGGCAACTACACTGGAACGGTTGTCCACAGCTTTACCACTGTAGAACTTTCCGTTTAATACATGGCTTTCTTTTTCCATATTTACAATATCGCCAATTTTGATACCAAGCGCAGCTACTTCCTCTTTGGTTTCAGCTCCTACATCGATGAGAATGTCCTGGAACTGAAAACCGGCGCTTTCCTTTCCCATGGTCTGGTGAATCGGTTTGCCTCCACCGGTTACGCCGTATACAACACCATTATCTGTATGAATGGTCATCACCTGATTAACCAGAATATTAGGATTGTGGAAACCGATAGGTACAATCGTTAAATAACCCCGATCAGTTATGTCACTTACCATAAATCCAATTTCATCCATATGAGCTGCAAACATTAATTTCAAATCCGGATTTTTACTTTTTTTGATAAATACGGCATTTCCCAGCACATCGGTATAATGCTCATCTGTAATTGGTGCCAGATATTTTTCCAGAAGCGTTGCTACTGCTTTTTCGTTGCCGGATACACCGTTTACTGCTGTAAATTCATCCAATAATTTGATGATTTTTTCCTGATCCATTATTTTCTAGCCTCCTCATACGCTTTCGCTGCTTCTTTTGCTTTGTGGCATACTACCCAATGTCTGTCTGCTACTTTATAAAGCGGTGGAATCTCTACGTCACATTTGCCCTTGATACACTCGGCGCATCTTGTATGGAAACGACAGCCTGTCGGCACGTTAGTCGGACTTGGAACCTCTCCCTCCAGGATGACCTGCTCTTTTTCTTCTTCAGGAAAATCCTTTGGTTTAGATGCAATCAGCGCCTTTGTATATGGATGCATGGTATTACCAAAAATCTCTTCGGTAACCCCGATTTCTACCATACCGCCCAGATACATGACCATAACTCTGTCACAGATATGCTCTACAACCGTGAGTTCATGGGATATGAACATCATGGTAAGATGAAACTGATCTTTTAAATCGTAGAGCAGATTTAAAATTTGTGCCTGCACAGATACATCCAATGCAGAAACCGGTTCATCAGCTACAATGAATTTGGGGTTAGGTATCAAGGCTCTTACTACGGCAAGTCGCTGTAACTGCCCACCACTTAGTTCATCACATCTGCGACCTAACACCTGAGTATCCATGTTCACATACTGTAGCAGTTCCTGTATTCTCTCTTTCGCCTCTTTACTCTTTAACCCATAGAATTCTGCTACTTCTGATAGATTTTTACCAATCGTCTTCTTTGGATTAAAGGAAGAATAAGGATTCTGAAATACCATCTGCATGTCTTTTCTATACTGGATCATCCCCTTGCTGTTCAGATCCGTGATATCTTCACCATTAAAAATGATCTTACCGTCAGTTGCATCAATCAGCTTTAACAAGCATCTTCCCAGAGTGGATTTTCCACAACCGCTTTCACCTACTACACCAAGGTTTTCACCTTTAAATATATTAAAAGTGACACCGTCTACAGCTTTTAGAATAATCTCTTTTTTATCCCCGTCCTTTTTTGCTTTTCCCATGGGATAATATTTGCATAAATCTTGTATTGTCAGTAATTTTTCAAATTTCTCCATATGTCTTCTCCCATCTGCCCTTAGTCGTTCACGCTATTTATGCAAATTTATGTTTGCAGGCAAACTCATGATTTTCGCCACAGGATTCAAGCTGTGGAGCACTTTCCCTGCAGGCATCCGTCGCATATTTACAACGCTCTGCATATGCACATCCTACAATTTTCCTTCTAAGGTCCGGTGGTGTACCCGGTATGGTTACCAGTTTTCCTCCCCGTTCGCCGGATTTTGGAATACTTTGAATTAAATCCATTGTATATGGATGCTTAGGATTATGGAAAATCTCTCCAACCGGTCCATGCTCTACAATAACTTCTGCATACATAACAGATACCACATCACAGATCTCAGCAATGACACCGAAGTTATGAGTGATTACCAGTACAGACATACCGTTTTGTTCCTGCAATTCTTTAATCAGTCTTAAAATCTGTGCCTGCACGGTTACGTCCAATGCTGTTGTCGATTCATCTGCAATCAATAGCTTAGGGTTACAAGCAATTGCCATGGCAATACTAACCCTCTGAAGCATGCCGCCGCTCAATTCAAAAGGATACTGTTTGTATCTCTGCTCTGCTGGAAAGATACCTACTTTTTCTAAAAGTTTCAGGGAACGTTCCTTTGCTTCGGCTTTGCTTACTTTTTCATGCTGTAGTATCATTTCATCCAGCTGCTTTCCAATACGAAGCAAGGGATTCAGCGTAGTCATCGGATCTTGGAATATCATGGAAATATCTTTTCCACGAATCTGTTCCAATTCTTTTTCTTTCATAGTCAGGATATCTGTATTTCCTTCATAAATAATCTCTCCTCCATATAACATCTTCTTTTCATCATGGAGTCTCATAATAGATTTGGCAGTCATGGATTTACCGCATCCACTTTCTCCTACCAGTCCATGTATCTGTCCTTGCGCGATTTCCAGATTAATGTCCCGGACTGCATGTACAATTCCTCTGGGTGACATGAGATTTACTTTTAAGTTCTTAATGTTAATTAATTCGCTCATCTTTACATCTCCTCCCCAACCAGTTTCTTAAATTTCTTAAGGGATGGCAGTTTTCTCTGCTGAGGATCCAGGTAAGCTCTTACTCCATCGCCGAAAATATTCAGTGCTACAACAGTTAAGATGATCATCATACCGGGTGCAAGAGATGCCAGCGGGCTTATCGTAATAACGATACGGCCCTCATCCAGCATTGCTCCCCAGTCGGAAGTAGGCGGCTGTACGCCCAGTCCCAGGAAACTCATACTCGCCAGATCCAGGATGGCATATCCGATATCCAATGTGAGCTGTACCAGCAAAGTAGATACACAGTTTGGAAGAATCTGTTTGAACATAATATTCAGATCTGAATAACCAATTGATTTAGAAGCTTCTACATATACCTTGTTTTTTTCTACCATAACAAGAGATCTTGTAAGCTTCGCCAACATTGGAACATATACAATACCCAGTGCAACCACAGCATTGATAATGCCTCTTCCAAAAGCGGATACGAATACAAATGCCAATAATAAAGATGGAAAAGCCAGAATGATATCGGAAATTCGCATCAGCATTTTATCAGTCCATCCACCATAATAGCCGGAGAAGATACCCACCGGTACGCCGATGATCACTGAGATCAGGATAACGCCCAGTGCACTCAATAATGTCATTCTTCCACCAAAGAGAATTCGGGAGAAAATATCACGTCCTGCTTTATCGGTTCCCAGGAAATGCTGCATCGTAGGTCCTGATAAAATATTGGAGATATCCACCTCATTTGGATCATATTTCGCAATAATTCCTGCGAATACGGATGCCAATATGATCAAAAGTAAAACCACAGCTGATACGATTACCGGACCAGTAAAAAAACTTTTTATTTTTTCTTTCTTTGAATTATCCATTTCAATACCTGTTCCTTTCTGTTGTTTTATTTACCGCTTTTTGCCCGGATTCTCGGATCAATCACTGCATACAGCATATCCAGGAGCATACTGATCGTAATAAATACGAATACCAGTAACATAACAATGCCCTGTACAATTGGATAATCGCAGGATTTTACTCCATCGATCAAAATAGAACCCAGACCTGCCAGTGAAAAAACATTTTCTACCAGAACCGTACCTACAATCAGGACACCCATCTGTGTACCGAAAATAGTAATAACCGGTATCAGAGAATTCTTCAGACAATGATTTAATACTCTCTGTCTCATGGATAATCCCTTTGATTTTGCAACCAGGGTATAATTGGAATTTAATTGTTCAATCATGCTGGTCTTGGTTACTCTGGATGTCAGGGCAATCATGGAAAATGCCAGTGCAATGGAAGGATATAAAATTCTTTGCATATATTCATTAAAATTTGTAAAAGAACCGGTAAAAGAAACTCCCGGAGTAAATATCGTAATCAATAGAATCATTAAAATACTGGTTAAAAACGGCGGACAGGCTACCAGGATCAGCTGTATAACAGAAAGCCCTGTATCCAGTGGAGTATTTTGTTTTAATGCGGTGATGATTCCTAACGGAACAGATAATACCAATGCAATAACAGAAGAAAGCAACACCAGACCAACGGTAACCGGAAGTCTCTTCATAATCAGAGAGGTGACATTCTGGCGATACTGAAAACTGGTTCCAAAATCCCCCTGAAAAATACCTTTAATCCAGATCAGATATTGTTCAAAATAAGTTTTATCCAGATTAAATTCTGCCCGAATATTTGCTACTGTTTCAGCTGTTGTCTGCTTACCACCAACGATAACAGAAACAGGATCTGTAGGATTCAGTCGTACCATAACAAAAATAATAACGCTGACAATTGCGAGTACGATTACATACTGTGCCAGCTTGTCTACTACATATTTTTTCATAGCTACCTCTCATTCTGCCCTTCGGCGTCATCATCAAAAAAGAGAGCAGCGGTGTCATATTCCTGTAAGCACCTTTGCTCTCTTTTTATCTTTATTTTCTTAATATTTATTATTTTTCCAGCCGATTCAGGAAATTTCTCACATATTCCTGATATTCAGCCTTTCTTTCTACATGCACCAAATGTGTTCCATCTAACAGCTTCCATTCACAGTGTGGAATTCTGTCATATATTTCCTTTACAATCAATGGTGTTGCTTCATCATCTGTTCCGGATAATAATAAAGTTTCCTGCTCTATCGTTGAAAGCTGATCTGTTATATCCCACTCTTTTAGCTTCCCGGTTACTGTAAATTCACTTGGTCCTTCCATGACCATATAAACTTCACCGACCTGGGCATTAGAGCGTTCTACTTCTTCAGGGTTTGGCAATATCCTGCACATATGTCTGGCATAGTACAGTTCCAATGCTTCCTGATATTCCGGTGTGTCATAAATTCCGGTTGCTTCCGCTTCCAGGATTTGTTTCTTTTCCTTTTCCGGGAGCAGTTCAATCAGTCGATGTGCCTCTTTTTCCCATAATGCCATGGATGCCGGGGAACTGGAAATAACCATGCCTTTTAATCCTCCGGGTTTATGTGCCGCGTACTGCATTGCCAGCATACCGCCCCACGACTGTCCTAATATATGTAATTCCTTTAATTGTAAAGCTTCTCTTACCACATCAATTTCTTTTTCCCATATTTCTGTATTCCAATCTATGGCACCTTCCGGTACCGGAGATTTTCCACATCCCAGCTGATCGTAGAAAATGACTGCTCTGCCATCCTCTGCTAAAGCTTCCAGGCTTTCCAGATAATCATGTGCCATTCCCGGACCACCATGAAGAATCAATAATGGCAACTTGCCATTTTCACACTCTCCCACGATACGGTACCATATTTTATACGAACCATATGGTATATATCCTTCTGTTCTCTTCATAATCTCATCCCTTTTTGATACAAAAATAGGCGAAGAAATCTTTTTTGACTTCTTCGCCTAGAATGTATATTAGCAAGACTTTTCTCTTTTTGCAATAGTCAAAATACATAAATATGTTATCTGTCTACTCCATTTTGAGTACAATTATACAAATTTTCCCAATTCCACACCACTACACTGGAACTTTAAAATCCTTTCTATTGTATCCACGATATGGGCTGCTGCTTCTACCGGCGGAATTCCTTTTCTGCTGATATTAGCCACAACTGTATATTCTGATTCCAGCATATCCGGTCTGGCATGATAAGCAATATAGGCTGACATACTTTCATCGGTAATCAGTCCCGGACGTTCTCCGATCAGAACGCAGATTACCTCTGCATCCAGTAGCGGTGCAATCTCCCTGGCTGTATTAACTCTGCAATACCGCACAAAAAACGGTGTGCCTACAGATATTCCATCATCTTCCAGACCAGCTTTCATAGTCGCAAATAGATCCGGAATGTTGGCTTCAATAGAAGGAGAGCTTAATCCATCTCCAAAATAAATTTGTACTTTTGGATGCTGTATACAATGTGCTTTTAAATAAGCTTTCGTCTCATCCGAAAATAATCTGCCCAGATCCGGTCTGGTGAGCATCTCGTATTTGTCCTGACATTTGGTCTGTATTTCAAAAGTTCCTAACTGTTCCACCACAGTTTCCGGCACTTCGTTAAAAACTGCATCCGAAGCTGCTGCCTGAGCTGCCAGAAAATCCAGATACGCCCTTGTTTTATATCTTGTACCCACATGCCCGATTCCGATTCTGGCTGGGGTAGCCTTCTTCAATTGTTCGATTTTACTATTGTCTTCCATACTATCATATCCTTTTTGGCTTACATGTTTAAGTGTATCTTATAAAAAGATTTCCGGATTTCCCGCATTTCGCCCCAATTTTCCATTTTCATAGATCTGCCACTTTTCCAGCCACTTTTCAAACTCCGGAATTGGGTGTTTGTGCAAAAGTTCCCTTAATGCTGCTACGTCATGAAAACCTGTAGACTGATACATTAACATGACATCATCACCCTGTGGCAATCCCATAACATAATGACAACCGGTAGCTGCCAGAAGGGTTGCCAGACTTTCCACATCATTCTGATCTGTCAGCATATGATTGGTGTAACAGACATCACAGCCCATAGGCAATCCATGAAGATGACCTCCGCATACATCCTCCAAGGCAGCTCTGATCAGCTGCTTTGTATCATATACATACTCAGGTCCCATAAAACCTACTACTGTATTTACCAGAAATGGATGATAATGTCTCGCCAGGCCATAGCATCGGCATTCCATTACACCCTGATCCGTATTAAAATTTGCACCGGAGGACAATTCCGATCCCTGTCCGGTTTCGAAGTACATAACATTTTTACCTTTTGCACTACCATCCCGTAAAAACATGTCATATGCCTCTCCCAATATATCGGGAGAAATTCCAAATGCTTCACATGCCTTTTGGGATCCTGCCAGCGACTGGAAACATAAATCTGCTTTTGCTCCTGTCTGTAATGCTTTCATCTGTGTGGTAATATGAGACAGTACACAAGTCTGGGTTGGTATCTCGTACCTGTCTCTGATATCACCTAATAATTTCCAGATTGCAACCGTACTGTCTACCGTATCCACTGCCGGATTTAAACCAAGAACTGCATCTCCAATACCATAAGACAAGCCCTCCAGCGTAGAAGCTGCTACACCTTTTATATCATCTATCGGGTGATTGGGCTGTAATCGGCTGGCAAAAATATCTTTCCCTCCAATTGTGGTATTACAGGTGGCTGTAATATGTAATCTGCTGCTTACCATCATCAGATCCAGATTACCCATGAGCTTCATCACCGCTGCGATAACTTCACTTGTTAATCCCCTGCATACTTCCAGAATCTGTTCTCCTGTTGTCTCACTAGAGAGCATCCACTCCCGCAGTTCTGCGATGGTCCAGTTTTTTATTTTTTCATAAATTTTTTCATCTACATCATCCTGTATGATCCTGGTAACAAAATCTTCTTCATAAGGAACTGCAGGATGATTACGGATATCACTTACCAGCAATTCTGCCAGTACAGTTTTCGCTGCCACACGCTCCAGTTTATCCCCTGCCGCGATTCCGGCCAGAGAATCACCGGATTTCACTTCACTGGCTTTTGCCAGTACTTCCTTTACTGTCTGAAACTGATATGTTCTACCCAGCAATATTGTCTGTAAATACATCTGCCCTGCTCCCTTCCATTTCAGCTGTTAAATATCAGCGTTTTCACTACAATAGGGACGGCACTTCCCTGCCCTATTGGTTCACCTATATCAATGAAATCTCCTGTCTGACTGGAAATCCCGTCCATACACAAGAAACTTCTCTCATGTCCAAATCTTCGTCTCAATGCCTGCCCTAGGGCTTTAGCCATATCTGTTTCCAGCACAAGAATAATGGGGCCTTCATAGGATAATTCTTTTATTGCATGCCGGATTTCATCCGCAGTCTCTTCAATTTCCCTAAAATTCGGACAGGATAATCCACTCATACTCAGTGCAAACAATCTCTGTTCCAATCCATCCTGCCAGAATTCTTTTACCTGACGGGTAATACGCTGTGACAGATTCAATATATCTTCCTGCCCTTCCAATACAATCCGTAAAACAGGGATATTCTTAAACGGGAAATTACAGTTCTGATATTGAATTGTACTACCGGATACTTCCATCGTAAAATTCCCGGCTCCAATTACAGTCGCTCTCATGGTTTCCCTGGTATCATATAAATACTGTTTTGTACAAATCCCACTGTCGAAAAGACTTCTTCCCAACAATACTCCCAAATCTCCATAGGCAAAATCTGATAACTCAGAATGTATCATACAATCCGCCACTCCGCCAGAGCATAAAATAATATCCGGTCTCTTTTTATCCTGCAATCCATGATTAGTATATATCTTCTCCAGGTCTTTTGAAGGAAGCACAAGTCCAATGCTTTCCGCCAGATAGGAGGTCATGCACTTTGTTATAGCTTTTGCATGGTCGGTAGTCAATATCTGTCCTATAGAAATTTCTCCTGTTTCCGGGAGATACGGCTCCACCCGGGACGAAATATATGTGATTTTCTGCTCTTTATCCACTCGAATTAATCGACCGCCCAAATCCAAACAGGCAGTATCCACCAATTTGCCCTGATCGAATACTGCGATATTAGTGGTTCCACCTCCAATATCCAGATTCATGACCCGAAGTCCGGTTTCTGCTGAAAGTCTGTCCGCTCCTGCACCTTTTGCTGCCAGCACTGATTCCAGATCCGGACCTGCCACGCTGACCACAAAATCGCCGCAGACCCTGCTGACATCCTCCACAAGTTTTCTGGCATTTCTCTTTCTGGAGGATTCTCCTGTGATAATTACCGCACCTGCACCTACATCAGAAGGCATGATACCGGCCTTTTTATATTCTTTTTTTAAAATATCGGCAACTTTTTCACCGTCGATTTCTTCCATCCTGTTATCTTCCAAACTTTTTCGAAGAGGAGTAAAATGAATTCCACTCCGGTACAGAATTTGTTTTGAGACAATTTCCATTCTGGGCACACTGCCAAACCCTGTCACATTTTCAATGCCAAGTTTGCTGACTATCATCTGTGTTGTGCTTGTTCCTATATCGATTCCCACACTGATTATATATTCCATGTGCTCTCACCTTTTAGATTTTATCCCTTATTCGCTTAACTTTTACAACGACTGTTTTATCTTAATCTTCGCTACCGCCTTAGGTCGGTCTGCCTGAAATGCCTGGATTTCCGCCAGAAAAGCTTCTCCATACCGTTCAAATTTTGCCTCTGCAACACCGGCTACCTGCAGCATCTCTGCTTTATTTTTTGGACGCATAGTACTCATCTGTAACAGGGTTTTGTCTGTAAACACAATATATGCCGGGATTTTTGCTTTTCTAGCCAATTTTCCGCGAAGCTCCCGTAACTTATCAAATAAATCTCCATCCCCGGCCGCATAATTTAACTGCTCTGACTGGGCAGTTTTTTTGATGGACTTTGAAGCCAGTCTTTCTGTTTCCTGTGGCAGCTTTAATAATATCTTCTCATCACTGCCCAGAAAATGGATTCCTTTATCTGCCAGTTCCAAGACCGGATATTCATCCCCAGATGATACTATGTATTCCTTTGCCTGAAGCTCCTGCATGACTTTTCGAAGCTTTACAATACTGTGTTTCTGTCCTGTTCCATAATAGGTATTATTCCGAAGTCCCAGCTTCCTGATTCGCTCTGTTTCACTTCCATGGATCACATCCATGATAACCGTCATTCCAAACCTTTCATTGGTTTCCTGAATACACAGCAGGATGTTTTTGGCCAATTCCGTTATATCTATTTCTTCAAATTTGGTCAAACAATTGTTGCAATTGCCACAATATCCGCCTTTATATTCGCCGAAATATTTCAGCATATACTCTCTGAGACAATCATTGGTAAAACAATAAAACGTCATTTTCTTCAGACGCTCTCTGTCTTTTCGTTTGATTTCCTCTAAATTGGCACTATCGAGTTCTTCATTATCTCTATCATTGTTGATGAAAAACTCATTGGTTCGTACATCCTGACCGCTGTAGAGCAGAATACATTCTGCCGGTTCCCCGTCTCTGCCCGCTCTGCCTGCTTCCTGGTAATAGCTTTCCATGTTCTTTGGCATGTTGTAATGAATGACATAGCGCACATCTGATTTGTCTATCCCCATTCCAAATGCATTGGTAGCCACCATAATCCGGCAACGATCATATATAAAATCTTCCTGGTTTCTCTTTCTCTCGGCATCGCTCAGCCCCGCATGATAACGGGTAACGGAATAACCTTCCCGAGCCAGTTTTTCTGTTACTTCATCCACCAGTTTTCTGGAAATACAGTAGATAATCCCATTTTCTTTTGCATGCTTTTCTACGATGCTTTGTACTTCTCTATATTTATCCTTTGGAGTCCGTACCTCAAAATATAGATTTTTACGATCAAATCCAGTCGTTACCTGCACCGGATTATGTAATTGCAAAATATCAACCACATCTTTCTTTACCACATCAGTTGCTGTTGCTGTAAAAGCACCTACTACCGGACGTTTAGGTAATCTGGCAATAAATTCTGTTATTTTCAAATAGCTTGGACGAAAATCCTGGCCCCATTGGGACACGCAATGTGCCTCATCCACACTGACGAAGTCAATAGGTGCCTCCATTGCAAAGGACAAAAAGGAATCTGTCAAAAGCCTCTCCGGTGCCACGTAGATGATCTTATATTTCAGATTTCTGGCATATTCAAGTGCTTTAAAGTATTGGTTCTGACTCAGCGAACTATTTAGAAATGCCGCATATATTCCGGCATCATTTAACTGTGTTACCTGATCTTTCATCAAAGAGATCAATGGTGAAATCACCAGCGTGATACCCTGAAACAATAAGCCCGGAAGCTGATAACAAATGGATTTTCCTGCTCCGGTTGGCATAATACCAAATACGTCACGTCCCTGTAATATGGCATCGATTAATTCTTCCTGTCCCTCACGAAATGAATTATAACCAAAATACTGTTTTAATAATTGAAATTTCTGCTGATTTATCATAAAAGTAATGTATTTCCTTCTCTAAGCGCTTTTATTTTCTGACCTTACTATGTTACAATAGAATAGAATATTTTAAAAGAACAATACTTTTCATTTATAAATAAACCAGAAGGTCTACATATGCAAACAATTATTCAAGGTATCTTTGATGCTGTGACGAATACCCTAAGTGCAAATACTCTATATTATGATTTAGTAGGAGATAATATTTATTATGCTTTTCGCAAAAATGTCTCTCCCGACGTTTTGTGTGCCTTCTTGCTCGGGCAAAGGAGCATGGTTTCGGTAATGATATGATCTGCTTTACCTGGCCGGATGGTACCAGTGGAAGCTACCAGGTTTCCCTTATCTATCAGCCCAATGATACGTATCAGTTCCAGATGTGGGATATCCTGTCTGCAGAACAAAACCTCCTGTCATTACAGGAAGATATCCGTTATTATCAGCTTTTGCTGCAACTCTGTGACCGTCTTATGTTTCGCTATGACTGTACCGATAATTCTTATTGGCTGTACTGGGTGCGCTGTGACCAGCATATCACGATTTTCAAAGGTGATCTGGATGTATGGATTTCTTCCATTACTGAAAAAGGCTGTCTGACAACACCTCACGACAGCGGTTTTGACGCTTTTATCAGTGCTCTAAAAAGTCACATATCTCCTCTTGAATTTCAATTTCAAAGCTGTATCGTTACCCAGGGTAAGAAGATGCTTCCTACCCGTGTCATCGCAGAAAGCTTTTTATATCATGGACGAAAGGTCTTCGCCGGTGTTTTTGAAACAGTCGCTTCTACATCAAATGTACAATCTGATACCGGTTACAGTGAATCTTTTATTGATCCGCTCACCGGCATGTTAAATAAAAAGGCTATTATTGAGTTCGCTCAAACATCTCTGGCTGCTTCTGAAAATGGCCCGCTATGCTTTGTCTTACTGGATATTGATAATTTTAAATCTATTAATGACAGATATGGTCATTTATTTGGAGATGAAGTCATCAAGGCTATTGCCAAAATCATTATAGAAAGTGTTGAAACAAGTGGTATTTGCGGTAAATTTGGCGGAGACGAATTTTTCCTGATCCTGGACAAACCTCATACGGAACAGGAACTTCGCACTGTGCTTCGTACTATACAATCCAATGTCCGCATGCTTTACCAGGATACACCTAATGTTGATATGATTACCTGCTCCATTGGTATTTCCAGATATCCGCAAAACGCCGGTGATTTTAAAACTCTGTTTCTAATTGCTGACAAAGCTCTTTATATAGCCAAACAGCGTGGTAAAAATCGTTATATTATTTATTCCGAGGAAAAACATGGAAGTTTTCAGGTTCCGGAGGAAGCTACACTCATCGATGTACAGACTACTCCTGATGCAGATGTAGCTCTCCAGCATTTATCAGATAGTTTTGTAGGTCTTTTCAAAAAGGGAAAATCTGCTCTTCCTGACTGTTTGAAAAATGTACTTACTTGCTTCCGCCTGGATCGTGCGGACGTTTTTGTGGGAAAAGACTTGCAGCACCTTTTCCACATCAGCGATACTATTAAAAAGTCAGCAGATCCTGCTGTTTTGCAGGTTTCCGATTTTAAGACCTTATTTACTGAAGACCATACATTTGCCGACAATAACATTAATGAACTGGAATACCGGATCCCGGATGCACATTCTTTGCTTTCGAAATCCGGCACTACTGCAACTTTCATGTATTATGTGGAAAATGAAAAAGGACCTGTTATTTTTATCTCTTTTGATCGTTGCGATGGAAAATATACCTGGTCTAAAATGTATCTGATGAATCTGAAGATACTTTGCCAGGTACTGGAAACTATTCTAGTCCAGGAATAACGTCTCTCCTGTATATTTTCGCTCCATTCTATGATGTGCTTTTCGCACCTCTACAGAATCGAAAATTACTGAAAAATCATAATCTTCAGGATATAAAGCTGTTGCCGCAACCTTTAGCTTCAAACGCTTATGGTTGATCAACAGCTTTTCTTTTTGGAGCTGCACCAGAACATTTCCTTCTTCATCAGCGGGCTTTACTACAATGCCGATTTTCTCCTCCGGCAGAATCGTCACACTGTCTCCTCTGGTGAATCTCTCTCCGTGACTGACCATCCCTTTCCCGGCCTCTGCTTTTTTGATCTTAGGAACTTTTTCTTTTATCAGTCCGGCATCCTGTTTTTCCAAATCCAATTCCCGAATAAAAGTTTCTGCCTTTTGATGATACGCTTCTCTGGCTGCCATACGCAGCATTTCGTTAGGTACCCCCAACCTCTTGGCAATATACAAGGCACAGCTTTCTCCTGCTTTTTCCATATCCAGACGATACAACGGCTGTAGGCTTTCCCTGTCAAATGCCATGCTGGCATTTCTAATCTCCTCATGCTTTCCGGCATATTCTTTTACTTCAGGGTAATGAGTTGTGACCAAGAATAAAGCTCCGCTTTTACGCAATTCCTCCAGAATGGAGACTGCAATTCCCATACCCTCTGCCGGATCTGTCCCGGAACCTAACTCATCCAGAATAACCAGACTTTCTCTATTCGCTCGACGCAGAATCTCCACTACGTTTTTGATATGGGCCGAAAAGGTTGACAGATTATCGTGAAGACTCTGCCCATCTCCGATATCACACAATACCTGACTATTCATGGAAATATCCGCATGCTTTGCCGGTACGTGAAGACCGCTGCACGCCATGAGACATACCAATGCTACTGTTTTAATCGTCACCGTTTTTCCTCCGGTATTCGGTCCGGTTATCACAATTCCACGGATACCATTCCCCATGACAATATCCAGGGGAATGCAGGCAGATTTTTTCAGCACCGGATGTCTTGCCTGCTCCAGACAAATTCTTTGCTCTGTATTGATAGCAGGCTCAACAGCCTCCATATCCAGACTCATCTTCCCTTTGGCAAATGCCCTGTCCAGACGAATCACCAGCTTAATATCCTCTCTAAGCGTCGGCTCTGCCTCGGCGATTTCTGCCATGATTGTGTAGAGAATTCGTCTCTCCTCCGCATCCTCTTCCAGATGAAGCCGTTCCAGTTCCTCCCGCAGCTTCACAACAGACGCAGGCTCCATAAATACTGTAGTTCCCGCTCCTGAAGTATCGATGACAGTGCCTGCCACCTGATTACGATATTGCTTTTTAACAGGAATACAGATATGTCCGTTTCGATTGACCACAAAACTGTCAGCCAGATAATTTTTAGCACCTTTCAAGGCGCTTTCTGCTTTGCCTCGGATTGATCTCTGGATCTCTTCTGCCAGCTCCGTATATACGTTAATGTTTTCACAATAGTAAGCAAGAGAATTCTGTAAAGATCTTCCCCTCTCCAGATATGATTTCAAGCGTTCTAATGCACAGAGAAAACTGCCGAACTCTTCGATCTGTTCCGGTTCCAGATAATCCCCCCTTTCAGCCTGATCCAAATATTCAATGCTGTGTTCCATGGCCGGAAGAGGTGGATTTCCCAGTTTTTCCAGAAGTTCCCTTGCCTGAGTGGTAATTCCCTGCTGCCTGCGTAATTCCTTTTCTTCTAAAAATGGTCGTAATTTGTATAGCTCTGCTTTACCTTCTGCAGTTACTGCATAACCTGCCAGTTGTTCTATGATCTGTAAAAATCCGATTTGGGCATATGCCTGTTCATTTATAGTTGTATTATTAATATATTTCATGATATTTGAAGTATCCTTTCCTGTCTTGCTTATCGATTCTAATATGCTCTTTTGTTTTACTTTTCTATAACATACACAAAAGAGAAAACAAAAAAACCGAAAGGATCTCCACGAAGAGACGCCATTCCGGTTTCATTCAATACGGTATAGGATCGTGGAGATTGCATACAAAAAGAAAACCTGGTAAATCTCAGGCTCTGCCTTTTTCATGCGCTTTCAGTTCTTAGTTTTCTCCAATCGATGCAATTAACAAAAAATACCTCAAATCTTTCAATTCCAATGTTTAAATTTTAATATCTGATCCCACCACTTAATATCATAAGGATCTGATAAGGTCAATATAATCGTTTTATTTTACATTGTCAATTATATTTCGTTTCTTCTGCTGTTTTTGTCTTCGAATAAAACATAGACCATGGTATAAAAGGCCATGATAAAAGAAACCGTTGGTGCGATTCGCCCTAACATCCCCAGGTCTTCAGAGAATTTTTCCGCAAAGAAATAAATCAATGGAATGCGAAGTGCCAAAGCTCCAAAGGTACAGCTTACCATGGTCCATAGGGTTTTTGCTTTCCCATTTAAATATCCATTTAGACAGAATAAAATTGCCACACAAATATAGTCATAGCTGCAGGATTTAAAATAAGGAACACCTGCTGCGATCACTGCCGGATCATTATGAAATGCTCCGATCATTGTTTCCGGACTAAACTGTGCCCACAGCCAGAACAGACAGGATACAAAAACTGCAAATCCCATTCCGTACCACAGCGACTTTCTGGCCCTGGCTTCCTTTCCGGCTCCAACATTCTGTGCCGTAATGGCTGCCAGTGCACTGGCAATGGAAGTGGTGGTTAACATGGCAAACACATCATATTTACTGCCGATTCCCACGACAGAAGCTGCTGCCACACCGCAATGATTCATCACTGCTGTCAGATACAAAAAAGAAATTCTGACCATAAGTTCCTGAAAAGAAATAGGAATCCCCACAAAGGCAAGTTCTTTTCCAAGTACCGGAGTAATACGAAAGCTTCTCGGCTTAAAATCAAATACAAAATCTGTTTTCCGCAAATACCAGATGGCAATGATCATACTGACCGCCTGGGAAATCACCGTTGCCAGAGCAGTTCCTGCCACGCCCATTCCACAAAATTTCACAAATACAAAGTCCAGAATAATATTCAATACACAGGCAATTCCCACAAAGATCATGGGTCTGGTGGAATCCCCGTAACCTCTTAAAATAGCACTTAAAGCATTATATCCACAGATGAAAATATTACCCCAGGAACAGATTGCAACATACGCCATGGTATGTGCAAAAGCTTCCTCCGGTGTATTCAAAAGTCTGAGTATAGGTGCTTCAAATACCAGCATCAGTATGGTTAAAAGAATCGCAACAATAGTGAATACAGACAAGGTAGTAGCAATTGCTTTTTTTACCCGTTCCAGATCCTGCATACCCTTATATTTCCCTACCAGAATAGTACTGCCAAGAGTCAGTCCCGTTACCAGACTGGTAATGATCTGCGTTACCTGCGTACCTGTGGAAACTGCTGCCACGCTTTCCGGTGCACAGTATTTTCCCACAACAAACAGATCCACTGCTCCATATAATGACTGTAAAATATTAGCCAATAAAAAAGGAAGAGCAAAACATATCAGTGTTTTGACAATACTTCCCTGGGTTAAATCTGTGTTTAATCTATCTCTTTTCATTTATTCCTACCCGCTTCTTAATCTCATTCCATATTATTATAAACTCTACACTTATTACAGAGCCAGTTAAATTTTGGTCACATTTTCAGCATTCCGCTGTGCGGAATGACCATACCATCATGTGGAATCGCCACATTGTTTTGTTATATTGCACAAGTTATAATGCAAATTGTCGGGGGACATAGCAAAAACTAATAATATATTGATATTGTAGAAGGAGGTATTACCATGAAATTTAACACAGGATCCAGTACAAACCAAAATCCGCTTCTTGCAGGAAAAGAGGCTGCCGCACAGGCAAAAAAAGGAATTGAGCAGATCAAAATGGCTTTCGCATATGCCAGCTGTGATTATGATCTTGATGCCATGCTTGCAGGTATTTCTGAAGAAATGCCCGGTATTCCGGTAATCGGCAACACATCTTTTACCGGTGTTATCACACCTGAAGGATACATAAGCAGTGGACAGGGATTCGTAGGCATGATGACCTGCGGAGGTACCGATGTTACCGTGGGGGTTGCTGCTGTTGCCAAAACAGCCGGTGCTTACGAGGATGGTATGACTGTTGCCAAAAGAGCTATGGAAAAAGCCGGAAAGACAACGCCGCCGGATTACTTTTACATGGCTGTCCCATCAGGTGAGGAAGAATTTTTCTTAAAGGGCATTACAAAGGTAATCGGACGCGTTCCCTTCTTTGGCGGTTCTGCCGCAGACAATACCATTGCCGGCAATTGGAAACTGTACACAGAAAAAGGCGTCTTCGCAGACGGTATTGCTGTCGCTTTCTTCTATACTGAAAAGCCGATGGTTAATAAATTTACCGGTGCTTACAGAGAATCCGGCAAGGTCGGTATCATTACAAAAGTAGAAAACAACAGAACCTTAAAAGAAATTGACGGAATGCCCGCTTTGAAAAAATATGCTGAATGGAAAAATATTGATGTGGAATCCGTAAAGGGCGGAGATCTGTTAGTAAACAGCATTACTTCTCCTCTAGGCGTAAAGGACCGACTGGGTGATCTGGTTGCCATTCGTCATCCTATGAATGGAAATGATGATTACAGTATTTCTGTTGGTAACAATCTGGCAGAAGGCACCGCTATTCTTTTGATGGCAGGCAGTGTAGACGAACTGATTGCTTCCACTGGTGAAACATTAAAACAGCTAAAAGCCAGTATGAAAAATCCTGCTGCTTTCCATCTGGTACATTGCGGCGGCAGAAGAGCCGGAATCGGTGATCGTATAGAAGAAGTATATGCTGCTATCAAGGACGCTGCCGGAGATATTCCATTTATTGTTGAGTTTACTTTTGGTGAATATGGTTTTGAAGCTGACGGCTTAAATACCTGTGGCGGGCTGATGCTGTCCTTTACCGGATTTGAATCCTAATATAAAAACGCAGACAGAAAGGAAATAATACTATGAAAATGATTATTAACGGTAAAACAAGAGATGCCTCAGACGGCAAAACAATTGATGTTATTAACCCTGCAACCGGTGCAGTAGTGGATACCGTTCCGGCTGCTACAGAAGCTGATATTAAAGAGGCCGTTTCCTGTGCTGTTGCCGCACAAAAAATATGGGCAGAAGTACCGGTCAGTGAAAAGGTGGAAATCCTCTATCGCTTCCTGGCATTGGTAGAAAAAAATAAAGAAGATCTGGCACATACACTTTCCCAGGAAACCGGAAAACCCATTACGGAAGCAAGAGCCGAAATCGGAAATATACCAATTTCTTTTAAGGCTTTCAGCGAAAGAGCCAAACATCTATACGGTGAAACCATTCCTGCCGGTATGGAAGCCGGTCAGGATAAAAATTTCCTGATCGTGCAAAGAGAGCCTTTAGGCGTTGTGGCCTGTGTCATTCCATTTAACTTCCCTTGCGATCTGTTTGACCAGAAGGTTGCGCCGGCACTGTTATCCGGTAATGCTGCTATCGTTAAACCATCTACCGATAATCCTTTGACACTCTGCAAGCTAACCGCATTATTAGTTGAAGCAGGTGTAACAGATGGTGCCATCGAAATCGTTACTGGTCGTGGTTCCAGTGTGGGAAATTGGTTATGCGGCAATAAAGATGTACATCTGATTACGTTAACCGGCTCCACCGAAGTCGGTATTCAGACTGCTAAAACTGCTGCCGAACATTTGACTCACGTTGCACTTGAGCTTGGCGGAAATGATGCATTTATCGTTTTGGAAGATGGAAACGTCGATCTTGCAGTAGAAGAACTGATCTGGGGACGTATGTACAATACCGGTCAGGTATGCTGTGCTTCCAAGCGTTTCATCATCCATGAATCGAGAGTGGCTGAATTTACAGAGAAAGCAATCAAACGAATCAGCCAGTTAAAACAGGGAATGCCTTCTGATGAAAGCACACAGATCGGATGTCTGATCAGTGAAAAAGCCGCCATTGAGGTTGAAAAACAAATCAACCTGACAGTAGATCAGGGTGGTAAGATTGTTCTGGGCGGAAATCGTAAAGGAGCTTTTATTGAGCCCACCGTTATCTCCAACGTTCCAAAAACTGCGGATGTTGCCATCGATATGGAAATCTTTGGACCCGTTGTACCGATCATATCCTTCCAGACTGTAGAGGAAGCCATTGCTATTGCCAATAGTTCCAAATTCGGACTTTGTGGCTGTGTCTTCACCGAGAATATGAAACTGGCAGCAAAGGTTTGTAATGCCTTGGAATGCGGCGGAACTGTTGTAAATGGAGCCAGCTTCTTCAGAAGCTTTGAAATGCCTTTCGGCGGATACAAATATTCCGGTATCGGCACTGAAGGTGTTCTTTCTACTTTTAATGAAATGACCCGAACCAAAACTATTGTTTTGAAGAACATCTTATAACAAAAAGAGGAATAGGATTTGATGATTTGTGATCGTTTCCTATTCCTCTTTTATTTATTCCACGTAGCCCATTCTTTTGGATATCTGCGCTGCTGAATTTTTTACATATTTTATTATCGTTTCCAGTTTATCATCCGAAATTTCCCGTATGGATCCGCTGGCACTGATTGCCGCCACCGCCGCACCTTTATAATCGAATACCGGTGCACCCACACAGCGATGTCCCATTTGATATTCTTCGTTATCCATCGCCCATCCCTGTTTACGCACTACTTTCAGGTAACGTTTGAATTCATGCGGATCTGTAATCGTATTTAAGGTAAAGCGATTAAATGGACAATCATATAATACCTCATCCAACTCCTCTCCTGACAGGCAGGAAAGTAAAACCTTTCCCATAGAAGAGCAATATGCGGGAGAGCGATATCCTACCTGAGTATACAGTCTAGTATCCGGATATAAATCTAATCGCTCCACATACACAACGTCGTGTCCGTCCAGGATTCCAAGATGCGTTGTCAGATTCAGATCTCTTCTGATTTCCGATAAATATGGTTTTGATTCTGTGATTAATTCCAATGCATTGATATGATAGCTTACGGTTTCTATTAGCTTGTATCCAATTCTGTAAATCCCGTCTCCAAGCTTTTCCACATATTGCCTTGCACACATGGTACTAAGCAATCTATGTACTGTGCTTTTGCTCATCCCGGTTGTTTCTGCAATCTGCGCTAATGACATTGGTTCTGATGAATGTGCGAGTGCTTCTAAAATATCAAACACCCTGTCAACTACACGAACATTTTCTTCCATACCCGTAACCATACCTTTCACTACCAACCCATACATTTTCCTTAATTCATCTGTATCTTTTTACATCTCCTCTTTCTTCATCTTTGGTAAATACTGCACGGCAATCCTGTTCTCCGGCTTCACATCCACCAGATACAATACTGCCAGGAAAAACCATTCCAATGGTTTCATAATATAATACACTACATCACATGCCGTTTTACTGCGAATCAGCTTTGCAATAGGGAATCCACAGGTATCATAAACATGACGCACTACCTTATGAAAATGTGGTGTTCTCTCCTGTATCACTTCTTCAAAGGCATTGGCGATACACAGCTGCCTGTTTACCACCACGCGGTGTCCGTGACGCTCGCCCATTCGAATTGGTTTTACAACTTCCTCATGCCCTCCGGCAGCAACGGTACACAGATAATGCTCATCCCGCATGATATTCTGCGGTGGAATCCTTTGTGATAATTTCCAGTCTGCTGTTTCAGTCCATGCTTTGATAATTGTATCCGGTCTTTGGCCAAACAAAATTAATATACATAACAAAATTCCCAGCAATGGCCACATGATAATGAATGCAGCTACTGGCCAGTAAACCGCACGGGACAGTTTTTGATTCCATTTTGCTATCACAGAATTTTGCGGCGGTTCACTTTCAAGCTGAAGCTGCTGCTCTTGTTTCTGCTGTAATTCCGTCCACTCGCAGATTTTATAACGAATAGTTTTCATGGCAATTAAAATGCAATTAAAAGGAAACACACATAAAACCAGCTCTGATGATTCTTTTCCCAACATCTGTATACACCACATTCCGCATTCATAGATACCAAGATACATAGCAGCTATGGCACATACGATCAAAAGCGGCGGCATTTTATCCAGTCTGATCCAGGACAGCATCATATATCCCACTGCACCGACCACTGACAATAATACAACGGACGCCACACCCTCCGTCCAAACCGGTTGATGTAATTCTGCATTATACAAGGTCTGATCCCAAGTTGCCTCAAATCGTATCTCTGTTAAAATGGTATAGAAAACACTGAATATACTCCCCAGGATAACTGTAGTGTATTCTATTTTCTTCATTGCCTTGGTCCAGATAGGACTTTTCAATCTAAAAAATAAAGACAGCAAATTAATCACTGTTAAAACAAAGGGATATATGATAAAGATTCCCGTGAAACACCCCACTATTAAGAGGTCCGTTATCGTGTAGGTATAATCCGTTCCCCGTATCACATTATTGATAGGACTTACAACAAATCCCAAAACCAATCCCACCCACATAGCTACGATAAAAGATGACAAAATTGGTACTTTTCCAATTAACTTGATAAATTTATCCATTACTTCCTCTTCTTCAAACTATTTTACAAGATTACAGGATGCAATATACCTGCTATTCCTCTGCAAGAATGACAATATCGCTTTCCTGCAATCCACTGATGATTTCCACCATACCACCACTATACACTCCCGTGGTAACAGGAACCAGTGTTTTCTTGCCATCCGCGACTACATACACACAGGTTACCCCATCCTCTGTGACAAGTGCTGAAACGGGTACTGATAGAGCATTTTCCCGTAATACCCTTTTAAAATGTACCTCTACCTCATATCCCGGCCCCATCTGTTCCGGCAAATCCGTGGTTGATAGCTTCACTGCACAGCGGTTTTCCTCAACCCCCAGGCTGGACATTCTCTCTTCTGCCATGGGCGAAATAAAAGAAATACTGCCGGACACCAGACTGCCATCCGGTAACGCTATTTCCACCGGATCACCTGTTTTATAGTTCATCACATCCTCTGTGAGCATCCAGGCCTCTAACTCATATCCATTGGTCCGGAATAAACGGGCAATTGGCTGATTTTCTGTCACATAGGCGCCTGTTTCTACCAATACCTCACTGACTACACCATTAAAAGGTGCCGTTACCGGCTTTTTATCCTGCTCTCTTTTCAGGGAATCTATGGAATCCTGAATCTGAGCTGCTGCCAGCTGTATGGAATCTGCTCCGTTATTTCCATTATCCGTCAGTGTTTCAAACTGAATCTGATAAGCTGCCAGCAAACTCTGATAATAAAATTTGTTGGTGGCAGAATTCATCAGTTCTGCTTTTTGATAAGCAGCCGCTGCTCCGGCATAGGCATAACTCAAACTATCCAGGGTTGCACCTTTTGCTCCGGCATCATCTGCTGCTTCATAATTTGCAAGTGCCTCATCCATGGCAAATTTTGCAGCTCTTACATCAATAGCGGCTGTTCCCTTTTCTCCAAACATCATCTCGTAATCATGCTGCGCGGATGCCATTTGCTGGATCAGCTGCTCCTGGCGCAACTCGATTTCACTCTGAGAGCTTTGTCCCTGGGTATATACTGCCGCTTTTTGCTTCTGTAGTACTTTGATCTGATCCGCAAGCTGGTTTTGGTATTCGGTATCATCAATATTTACCACCTCATCTCCGGCTTTAACCGCTGCTCCTTTTGTAAGTTTCAGTTCCGTGAGCAGACCGGTCTTTGTAGAAGATATGACAGCTGTGTCATTTGTTGTAATGGCAGCCTTTAATTCCAGGTCTTCCTCCATGTCTCCCTTTGTCACTGCTACCGTATTGAATTCCTGTGGCTGCAACAGATAAAAAGCTGCTCCCGCACCTGCCAGGATGATTACCAACACTATGATAACAATTTTTACACTTTTCTTCATATACCCTCCATCCTTACCTTTTACAGAACTGTAAAATCTATCTTTCTCTATTCACGTTCCCGCAATAACTCCACCGGTGCCAGTTTCTTTAATTTATGTAAAATCAACAGAGAACTAAACCATACCGCAATAAAGATTAATCCGATTGATAGTAACAACGATGGCGCATCTACAAAATCCGGAATCACAAAAATATCCGATGCCATGCTGGTAGAGATCACTTTGCTCGCCCACATCGCCATGGGGATTCCCAGGATCACGCCGCCAATGGTCAAAATCCACTGGCCAACTGCCACCACATCCAAACATTCCTTACTTTTCAGCCCCAGCATCATCATGGTAGAAATTTCCCGTTTTAATTCTTCATAATAGATCAAAGAACTGGTGTAAATAACCGCCATACCGATCAAAACCCCCATTCCAGCCAGTGCCACCATCACCGCACCGATACTGCCCATCATGGAACGGTACTGGTCGATATGTTCCTGTCTGGTAACTATGGTTCCTGTGTTTGGAGAATCCTTGAATTGTTCCTTTAGCTGCTCTTGTATATCTGTAGGTGCTTTCAGTAGAATCCGATTGACCACATCTCTGTACTCACTTATATTTCCAATGGCTTCCTTTGACATATAGGCATTAGAACCCATGTACTGCGCCATAATATCTGTAATCGGTATGGGGATTCTTTTTTCCTCCGGATATGTAAGTTTTAGAATAATGGTATCTCCAGCTCTAACTTGCAATACCTGTGCCATATATTCAGAGATCACAATCCCTTCTCTCTTTACCCGGATTTCATTTGCGTCTGCATCATACAATCTGCTAAGTGTCGCATCTTCATCAATTGCCTGTATGGTTACATCCAGTTTCTCCTTAGCATCCGGTGTTTCCAAAGATGCACCTATGGCTAATACACCTTCTTTTGCCTCAATTTTATTATTCTGTAAACTTCCCAATGCTTCATTTTCTTTTATCAAAGTATTGAAATTAATACTGATATCCTGCCTCTGATTCTTTTCCAGCTCGTCAAACAGAAACACATCAAACAGACTATTCATGGACACCAGTGATGCTGTTACCATATAAGCACAGGCTATACCGAATAAAGAAAGAAAAGTTCGTTTCTTATATCTGGCAAGACTTCTGACAGCGATCACACCGGGCACAGTAAACAGAGATAAAAATCCCGGTATTTTCTCCAGAATAAAGCGTTTTACCTTCTTAGGCGCCTCCGGGCGAAGTGCTTCTGCCGGTGTATTCTTATATACATTTCCGGTACAGAGCCAGGCAACTGCACCACAGAAAATCCCTCCCATGGCCATTCCCTGCAACAGATACATGGGATAAAAGCCTGTTGTAAGATTCGGTAATTGAAAAAATATCTGATAATATTCCGTAAGCGGTCCCGCCGCCAGATTACCCAGAATCCCACCGATTAAACCTCCACTGATCCCGATCAGCAATCCGTAACACATATAATGTATTCGAATAATCAGAGAACTCATTCCCATTGCCATCAGCGTTCCGATCTGGGTGCGCTGCTGATCCAGCAGACGATGCAGCATAATATATAGAATGATCGCTGCTACCGACAAAAAGAACACCGGAATGGCAAAGGACATTTTTTCCAGCTGGTCTATTTCCTGCTTTAAGACTGAAACAGACATGTCTTCATCGCTGGGATAAGTTCTGCTCACTCCATAGGGATCCAGAATATCCTCTACCTCGTCTTTGATATCATCAAATTCATTTCCCGGTATCATGGAAAATAAGAACTGATTTGCCATACTCTCCATCTGATAAAGGGAAGCCATATCTTCATAGGAAATAAAAGCCGCATCATATTTATCCATGGATGGAAGCATCTGAGACATATCCTCGATCATATAAATGCTTTCCGGTGAAATGCCTTTTCCGCAAATGGTGAGCTGTCTGTTAGCACCCTGGATAGAAAGTGTCAGTTTATCTCCAAGCTTTAAATGATTTCCTTCATAGAAACCATTTCCTGCCACCAGCTCCAGATCCCGCGCCGGTAGTCTCCCGGCATCCAGATAAACATGATTCATTCCATTCTCTTCAATGGATAATAATTGTAAATGCGCTTCCTCACTGGCCAGACCTTTTACCGGCACGTCTTTAGCGATTCGCCTCTGCACCTGTTTCACACCGGGTATATGCTGCAATTCTTTTATCACAGACAAAGGAGCCTGTTCCACTACAGCAAAACCATCACAGTAATTGGTCTGTTCAAAGAAATAATCCCTGGATAAGGATAAATCACCAAAACAAATCAGCAAAATACTGTAACCGCAAAATCCCGTTGCCACGATGACTATGCAGATTAGATAGGTTGCCATACTCCGCTTCATATCCCGAAGCATTTTTCGAAACAAAAGTTTTACCATACAAGTTCCTCTACCGAAAGTGGATGTTCATTGGTTTCGATTTTCTGCAGCTGTCCGTCTTTCATATAGAAGACACGATCTGCAATTTGTGCCATTCCGGCATTATGGGTTATCGCCACTACCGGGCAGCCGATCTGATCTCTGATCTGCAACAGTATCCTCACCACGTCAATGGAATTCTTACTATCCAGAGCCCCTGTAGGTTCATCACACAACAATAGCTTTGGCTTTTTGACAATAGCTCTGGCAATCGAAACCCTCTGCTGCTCTCCTCCGGACATCTGAGAAGGGAAATGCTTTTCCCTGCCCGCCAGGTTTACCCACTTCAAAACCTCTCCGGAATCCTCGGATTGTTTTCCCATACTGGCTGCCAGCTCTACATTTTCCAGCGCTGTAAGAGACGGAATAAGATTAAAGAACTGAAATACAAAACCCACCGCTTCCCTGCGGTAATCCGAAAGCTGATCTCTGGAATAACTGGTCAAATTCCTGCCTTCATACAAAAGCTCACCGCCACTTGGCTGATCCATACCGCCGATGATATTCAACAATGTGCTTTTCCCTGAACCGGATGGCCCCAATACCACCACGAATTCCCCGGGATAAATGGTAAAAGATGCATTTTTCAAGGCTTCTACTACGATTCCGTCCCCCGGATACACCTTACTTAAATTTTCTGCTTTGATCACATAATCCTTTGACATGCTTTCCCCTTTTACAAATACTCTTCCTTATAAAAATGTCTCTTCATCAGATCCATACTGTCCTCAAAATCCTGTACCATACCTGCAAAGTTAAATCCCTCATCCAAGGACACCCCATAGATATACCCCTCGGTCATCTTCAACAAAATCTTCAAGACCAGCTCAGGATCCACATCCGGCTTAAACTTCTTCAAATCCGATTTTTCAAATAAATACTGCTGCCTGTAGGTTCCACCATCACCAAATATTTTTTTCAGCTCAGTTGCCACCTCCGGATCCTGTTCAAAATAAGCATTGCTTAAAAACAGGAAAATAGCCGGCTGCTTTTCCATTACTTTCATCTTCGCCATTGCCGCAATATGGATTCGCCCAAAGAAATCTGTTTCTACCGTTTCCTGTTTCTGTGTTTCCTCCACCGCTGCGTAGATCATCTGACAGACATAATCCATCATATATAGATACATATTCTTTTTATTTCCAAAATAATGAAATACCATTGCTTTAGAAATCCCTGCTGCCACGGCAATATCTCCGGTAGATGCTTTCCTGTATCCCATCTTGCCAAAGGTGCGAAGTGCCGCGTCTACTATAAAATTCTGTTTTTCCGGTGGTAATATCTCAAATGCTCCTGTATCAAAATCTGTTTTTTCTCCTGCCATAAGTTTGCTCCTATTATTATTTCCAAACGTAAATAAACCGAATCGGTTTATTTGACAATAGCACAGTCAACCGATTCGGTCAATCTTTTTCTGATTATTGATAAATTTTCATCATTTTGTTGCACTTTTCATTTGCTGCACATTACATTCATCATTACTAATTCTGCAAAATATTTTGATACCGGTGAATGCTAAACAGCAAGCCCATCTGTCTCACGGCTTCTTTTATTGCCTGATCCTGATCCATCCCGGATTCCTGATAATATTCAGCCTGATCCTGAATATGGTCCGTTATTTCCTTTGCAATACCATCCCTTGCTTTGGTGCAGCGGATCTGTTCCAGTAAGGTTTTTATAAATTCATCCATAAATATTCCTTTCTGCGAAAGATTTCCTCTGCCTTAACATCCAAAGGACAGCACGCTGGCAACTGCGGAAGTATAAGTTTCCCACTCTTCCTTTTTCGACTGTAAATATTTCTTGCCTTCTTTTGTAATAGTGTAATATTTTCTCGTCTTCCCATTAATCTCCTGCTCATAGGAATCCAGATAATTCTTCTCCTCCAATAAATGTAATAAAGGATACAAAGTTCCCGCCTTTAGATTGAAGATATGATTGGAACGACTTTCCAGCGTTTCGATCATCTCATAACCATACATATCCTTTTCTTCCAGTAAACGTAACAGCAGCATGGAGGTGCTGCCTGAAATCAAACTTTTATCAATTGCCATGAGTGTTCCTTTCTGTTCATTATATAGATTATCTATATATCTTTGTCTGTATTATATATAGATAATCTATATAAGTCAAGAAAAATAGGCTAGAAAAACTCAGTTTTAACGCAGTACTCTAAAATTATTTTGATTTTCTTGACATCGGATTTATTGTTAGATACTATGTAAAAAGAAACGGGTTTTGGAAACAAATGTTTCCTCTACCATCGGCGGTTAATCCAATGGTGGCGTACTCGTTTCCTTTTTATTTTTATGATATTGTAAATATTAGTAATTTCAACTTATAAGACAGATTAACTAATACCGGAATGAAATCCATGGAGATGCGAGATGATAGAAAAAATCAAAGAAATATTTTTTTCAGATAAGGGAATGAAGATTGTAAATATTTTGTTTATCTTATCTCTGTTTGTTCAAAACAGTGGACTGATTTTTATTGCCTATCTCATCTGGATTGTCTATCTGGTATTTGGAATGAAACATACCCAATCTAAAATAATTAAAATTTCTAATTTTATTTTCATTATTTTTGCAGCAATAATGATTATGGCCAATGTACTTCTTTGGCTGAACTATATTTAACAAATTCAAATTTAGTATAGGACAAAAATGAGAACTATTGAAAATCCAATCAAGAATACGAAATGGGCATGGGGTATCAATATTTTCATAGCAATGACCATGTTGTTTTTACAACTGCATATGGAGGGCTCCGGCATTAATTCAGATGGAACTATAGACGAGACCTTGAGTCGATTTGATTTTTCTGATCTGCTTTATGTGATTATATTACTGGGATTAGTAATTGGCGGCAATTTTATCATTGGTATCATCATGGGTGCAATGAGTGCGAAAAGATCATATCCTGCTAATTTACAGGAAACGTCTGTAATGTTTATGATTTATTTACTCTCCTCTGCATTAATTTTATATTTTTTCCTCCGTTTTAGTAAAAGACTGGATATGGCTTTGATTGCAACAGGACAGCAAATAGCTGAATATTTGATTGGATACCCAATATACCAGACCGTAAAAGAACGAAAGAATATTTGATATAGACGGAGACGATAATATTACAGATTATGATGCAATGGTTTTCTTATCTTCTGTTAAGAAGCTAGTATAATCGTTCCAGGCCTCTTTTTCCCATTGTATTCTCATTAGTTGACCTCGATCAAATTATGTTCTTCTAAAACTGCAGTTCTGGTATTGATTTTTTCTGCTTGACTTTCGAGGTAATCCATATTGCTTTTGGAGTAAAAAGGATCTGCGGATATTTCAAAGGGAATTCGTTTTTCTCTTGATACTTTTTTCGCAAAAAGAGTAAATGCGGTTGTCATAGTAATACCCATATCTGAACACGTTTTTTCCATGCTTTTCTTTAGTTCTGCATCCATCCGGAAATTTACATTAACTGTCTGTGCCATAAATAACACCTCTTTCTTTTTTCTTTTATTTTTAACATATTATAGCAGCGACTGCAATACATTTTCATTACAATATCGTTACGCTATATATCATTCGCAATTAAAAAATCAAAATCCCTTTTATACATGAACTGGAAATCGTCAGTATAAAAGAGGTTTGTGTAAGCAATTCATGGTATACTTTAAATATATTATGTTCCTCTTTAAGAACCTGCTTTTAACAAAACTAATCAAATAATGATTATTGGCTACCAGCATTTCCTTTTTTTGATTCAATACTGTTTCCAGAATTAGGCCTCAGGTTCCTTTGAGCAATTCTAATTAATCGTAAAATTAAACAGCACGATATATCAGAATTTAACAGGATATTATCATGAAAACAATAATATTAAATGCCAGTCCTCGAAAAGACTGGAACACCGCACAACTACTGAAAGCAGCAATGGCTGGCGCAAAATCAAATGGTTCAGAAGTAGAATACATCGACCTATATGATTTGAACTTTACCGGTTGCAGAGGCTGTTTGCTTTGCAAAAGAAAAGACGTAGAAAAATGCTATTGCTATTGGAAGGACGATCTTTCACCTGTCATAGATAAAGTCTTTTCAGCAAATACACTCTTTGTCGGTACTCCAATATATTTAGGCAGACCTACAAGTCAATATTTTGCATTTATGGAAAGACTGCATTTTTCTGCACTTTCCTATGATGATTACAGCAATTATTTCCATGGAAAAGTAAATGTGGGAATGTTTCTGACCATAAATGCAACCGAGGATTTTTACAACAAACTGTATAAAGAGAAGTTTGAAGCATATGCCGATGAATTTAGATCATTAAATGGAGAAGTCTGTCTGTATCCGGCGTATAACACACTCCAGGTTAACGACTATTCAAAGTTTGATATGAGCAGCTTTAGCGAGGAAAGAAAAAAGGAAGCTCATGAAAAATGTTTTCCATTGGATTTAGAAAATGCGTATAACCTTGGAAGAAAGTTAAGTCAGTAACTTCTAATTTCTAAGGAGACCCGATAATTGGGAATTGTGCAAAGAAGAATAATATTATGAATGACAAGCTATTTAAAATAATAAACCTGAATTATTCAGGAAAATTCATTCCATAGCGGCTAAAGCCGCATAGTTACAAGTTTTTAACTGAATATTGCATTTCACCTGTTAGATGATATAGAAAAAGAACCAATCTTTTGTTAAAATTTAGGTGTCGAATCCAAATAAA
>JAQUUX010000148.1 GCA_028693705.1 Lachnospiraceae bacterium
AGACTACGACAGTGTGCGGTGATTCCTCTGAGAGTTTGCAGTTACCTACCAAACCGCACAGTCGGGGATGTGAAAGCACCTACAATAAAGTGCTGTTCACACCTCCCACAATGTGCCGTCTGACAGCTAAACAAACAAATCCTTTGTTTTAACAATCTGGCATTGGCACTTCTCATGCTCTTAACTGCCATGTTTATCATTTTTACCTTCTATCCGCCCCATTTTATGCTATTCTATTGTCCGGTCACAAATTCGTACAGAATTTGACGCCGAATTATTTGCTTTCATTATATACAGTAACTATGACCTTCTGATCTTCCTCTTCAACCCGATACATCAATTGTAACCGCTCAACTTCTTCTGGCAGCCACGGCATTACATGACTGCATGCAATTGTGAATTGTCGAAATTCTTTTTTTCTTATAAATGGAAGAATTGTCATTTTGGACGTTATGCCGGGTAATTTTTTCTTTAATGTATAAAAATCATAAAAGAATTCTCCGTCAGCCTGTTCAACCGGATCCAAAGGCATGTCTACAATCTGCGTATTACTGTTTTCTGATAATGCCTGATCATATATATCATCCAGACTTTTTTCATCAAATATATCAGTCTCCATAATAACAAAATCTGCATTATTGAATACATTATACAAAATACCGCCCATTTTGCTGGCGACAACTATCTTACAATCAGACAACCTGCTGATCGTTTCTGTTACTGACTGACGCATCTGTTTAAAGTCAGCCACTTCACCAACTGTAAAAGGAATGATTTCAGCCTGCCATTTGCAATCATTCTTTACATATAAACAAACTGTATCTGCGGTCACAGCAGGACAAATTTTCCCATTTTCTAGAAATACTGCAGTCTTTCTAACCATAGAATCAATCCTCTTCAATTACAAACTCATCCACAACTTTTCCCTCTAAAATATGTTCTTTTACGATCCGTTCCGCAACCTCTGGTGTTACATGTCCATACCAGATATTATCCGGATAAACAACTGCAATCGGTCCCTGGGTGCACATATTAAAGCATCCTGTATTGGAAACCATAACTTCATCCGACAATCCTTCGTCCTCTATCGCTGTCAAGAAACTATCCACTATCTCTACTGCATTTTTTGAAAAACATGCACCCTTTTGTACTCCGTTCAATCTGCAGCTTGTACAAACTAAAATATGTTTATTTGGTTTTTCCATATTGCCTCCTGCTATCTTTGTCCGATCTAAACTATTTAAACTTTTCCAACTCATCTGCAACGGCTCCACAGGTCTCAACAACACGTTTTCCCTGTTTTAACAGTTCCTGTTTCGGTTTTTCTCCGATCCGCATCACAAGTACGATTTCGCAATCCTTTATCGTATCTGTAATTGTATGCATTGCCACATCCTGGCTTTGATTTTGTCTTGCTCCACAATAGCTTGGTATTTTTCTGTTTTCCAGTCGTCGTATTTTTCCTTTCTGGATTTCATAAATTTCCTGTATACTCTCTCAACATTTGCTCTGCTGCAGGATGAATTTCATCCAGTAAGAAGACCTTTTTCTCAAGTAAACTCCTTAGGAATGTAATTTTTGTATAAATTGTTCCATCCGATTCATTCCTTCTTCTATATCTTCATCAGAAACTGCATAGCAGATACGAAGATAGTCATCTGCATGGAATGCTTCGCCGGCGATTAATGCAACATGTGCTTCACTTAATAAAAGATCTGCCATAACTTGTGACGACGTAATTTCTATCGTTTCATACTTTTTGTGAAACAATTTTTTAATATTAACCATTATATAAAAAGCACCAGGAGGAGTGTTACAACTAATATCTGACATTGCATTAACTCGTCCTATAATGTAATTCCGCCTTCTGTTAAATGCTTCATGCATTTTCTTAATAGAGCCTTGATTTCCCTGGTATGCTTCAACTGCTGCATATTGGGTAATGGAATTACTTGCCGATGTGGTATGACTCTGTATTGCCTTGATAGCCTTTATAACTTCATTGTTGGCTGCTGCATATCCAATTCTCCATCCTGTCATGGCGTAAGACTTTGACAAACCATTGATAATAATGCACTGTTTCCAGATTTCATCTGACAAAGAAGCAATACAAACATGTCCACTTTCGTCATATACTAATTTTTCATACACTTCATCTGAAATAATATAAAAATGATATTTAACTGCCAATTCCCCCAATTTTCTAAGTGTTTCTGTTTTATGAACTGCACCTGTAGGATTATTCGGAGTATTAATCATGATTGCTTTTGTGCGTTTCGTAACTGCCTTTTCAATCGCATCCAGATCCAGTTCAAAATCATCTGCTTCGAGACTAGGTACAAAAACAGGAGTTGCACCAGCAAGTTTTACCATCTCCTCATAACTGACCCAGCCAGGTGTAGGAATAATAACTTCGTCCCCTTCCTCGCATACCGCAAACACCGCATTGAATAATGGCTGTTTCGCTCCTGTTCCAACACAAATTTGTTCTGGAGTATAAATTACAGCATTGTCTGTCTGTAACTTAATCGCTATTTCTTTTCTTAACAGATCAATTCCATTTACAACGGTATATTTTGTATGTCCGGAATCTATTGCCTTTTTTCCAGCTTCACAAATATTTTCAGGTGTAGGAAAATCCGGTTCTCCTACGCTGAAGTCAATAACAGAGATTCCTTCAGCCTTTAATTTCTTTGCCTTCGCTGTAAAGTACATCGTTTTGGAGGGTGTCAGTCGTTCAACTCGCTTCGTCAACATCTCTTTCTTCCTCTCTTTGCCCCAGTTTCAATATAAACAATCCTTTATTCATCAAATCATTCTGAATTTCCAGACTGTAATTTTCTATAAATTCTTCAGCAATTCTCTTTAGAACATGTTCCCCATAAAAATCCATCAAATAATTAGCTCCATGTGTTGAAAGCATTTCATATAAGATATTTCTTTTCTGTTTTACCAGAATACTGGTCTGACTGACCTGATTGGCTTTTGTTTCTTCCCTTGTATCAGATATTACACAATATGTATTTGAGGTAATTTCATAATTCATTTTCAATCCATGTGGATAACTTTTGAAAAAAAGAGCGCACTACTCCAATTTCTTCTCAGACTGCTATCAATTGTGGATAACTGAATTATGACACCTCCATTT
>JAQUUX010000077.1 GCA_028693705.1 Lachnospiraceae bacterium
CCGACGATGAAGACCATTGAGAAATAAAATGCTGTATTTATGCGGGGGTGAAGGCTTTTATAAGCATGAAAATCGCGATTTGATATCAAATTGAAATCAAATTAATGAGTTTTGATGGTCCAATATGGACCAGTAAGTATTTGTTATTCACAATTTTAATAGTGAGACTATTAAAAAGGACTTTTTTCTAAAAATGGAAAGAGGTCCTTTTTTTGTTGTTATGGTAAAAAAATTAGACTTTGGAGGTCAATTAGATGAAAAACACAGCGTTAAGTGCAGAGAGCAAAAAGATGGCTCACAAAATTATGTTCAAAAACAAGGAACACGAAAAATTCTACTATGAATATCTGGAGAAGTGCAGGTATCAGGATGGATATCACAAAGCACTGGTCTATTGCATCGGCATCAGTGAGGATACCAGGTGCAATGCGGAAAGGATCTATGACTTTAAGACTGGCTGTGTAAAAACACAGTGCCTGACAGAGGGATGGCAGACCAGCGGCAGTGTGAGAATTATTCGCATGGCGTACAATCTGTATTGTAATGGAACGCCCAGTGTTAATGACTATGACGATACGGAAGAACAACTGCAGGAATGCAAAAATTATACGGTAGAGGATTTGTTCTGCTGTGGCTATGCAAAATATTTCTGGGAAGCAGTGAAAATCCGTTATCCGGAATATTGCTATTCTGCAGACTGGGAGGCTATATTTACCAATGCTGAAAATTAGATTTCAGGGAACCAAAAGTGATATCCAGTGGCTGGTCAATATTCTGGAACAGGAGGAGGAAATCTGTATTCTGCAGGTTTCCGATGCCTTCGTAAACAAGGGAACCAGTCGATATGTGCGTGTATATGCGGAAGTAGAAAAAATTTGAACTGATTTTGGAGGAGAAAGATATGTGCAGAGTAATTGCTATCGCAAATCAAAAAGGTGGTGTGGGCAAGACCACAACCACAGCAAATTTAGGTATCGGGCTTGCCATGCGTGGAAAGAAAGTCCTGTTAATAGATGCAGATGCGCAGGGAAGCCTGACAGCAAGCCTTGGTTTTACAGAACCAGACCGGCTGGAAATTTCATTGGCAAGCAAAATGGGACAAGTAATTCTGGATGAGCCAATGGATCTGGGCACCGGGATACTATCACATCCGGAAGGAATTGACCTGATGCCAGGAAATATTGAACTGTCCGGACTGGAAGTATCCTTAGTCAATGTCATGAGCCGGGAACTTGTACTGAAATCCTATGTAGACCGGATCCGGGATCGGTACGATTACATATTAATAGACTGTATGCCGTCCCTTGGCATGATTACGATCAATGCACTGGCCTGTGCAGACCGGATCCTGATCCCGGTGCAGGCTGCCTACCTGCCGGTGAAGGGGCTGGAACAGCTAATTAAGACCATTGGAAAAGTAAAACGTCAGATTAACCCGCAAATAGAGATTTTAGGCATTCTGATGACGATGGTTGACAGCCGTACAAATTATGGAAGAGAAATCGAACAGCTTTTAAATGATACCTACGGAGCAAAGGTGCGTATATTTGAAAACAGTATTCCATCTTCCGTCCGGGCGGCTGAGATATCAGCGGAGGGGATCAGCATCTATCGTCATGATCCAAAAGGCAAGGTAGCATATGCCTATCAGCTTCTGACCAGGGAGGTGCTGCGTGATGAACCGTGAGTATAAGAGCAGTGCTGCAAAAGTCAAACTCAACCGTTTTGAGGATCTGTTTGGAGAAATACCGGAAGAAATGCCTGCAGGGCAGGTGCAGGAGCTTCCATTGGAGGAACTTTATTCTTTTTGCAATCATCCATTTCAGGTACGGGATGATAAAAAAATGGAAGAACTGAAAGAGAGTATCGCAAGAAACGGGATACTGGTTCCGGGTCTTGCCAGAAAACGGGCAGAAGGTGGTTATGAACTCATTTCCGGACATTGCAGGAAACACGCTGCCCTTCAGGCGGGCCTGACGCATATGCCGGTGATAGTACAGGACTATACAGATGATGAAGCAATCATCATCATGGTGGATTCGAACATTCAGAGGGAAGATATCCTGCCAAGTGAAAAAGCGAAAGCTTACAAGATGAAATATGAGGCGCTCAAACATCAGGGAAGCAGGAACGGTGGAAATACACTGGATGGCATGGGAGAGAAAGCAGGGGAGAGCGCGAAGACGGTACAGCGTTATATCTGGCTCGCCCGATTATCGGATGAATTACTGGAACTGGTAGACAAGAAACGGATCGGTTTTGTACAGGGACTGGATTTTTCAAATTTATCAGAAACGGATCAGCATCTGGTCTGGACGGTGCTGTCGGAGCAAAAAGGGACGGTTGGCCGGATCCAGTCAGCGAAATTGAAGGAGTATGCAAAGATGCATGAACTGATACTTCCCATGGTGCAGCTCATCCTTTTTGAAGCAAAACCAAAGAAACGAAAAGTGCTGTTGCGGGAAGAACAGATCGAACGCTACTTTGATGACACCTGTGATATCGATGAAATTGAAACTGTTATTTGCAATCTGCTGGAAGACTGGAAGAAGCAGCAAGCAGGAGGGCAGAATGGATCACCGAGTAAAATATGATTATTACTATGGCGTGGAAGCGGAACAGTTTTCTTTTTACCGTGTGCCGAGAATCTTGATCAAAGATCCCAGATTTAAGGGGTTGTCCAGTGATGCAAAACTGCTCTATGGACTCATGTTAGACCGGATGTCCCTGTCTTTGAAAAATGGATGGTTCGATCAGGAAAACAGGGCTTACATCTATTATACGATGGATCATATTATGGAAGATCTTGGATGCGCCAGAGAAAAATGCGGCAAGATATTAGCAGAGCTGGACAGTAAAAAAGGGATCGGCTTGATTGAGAAACAGCGTCAGGGGCTTGGAAAGCCGGATAAGATTTATGTAAAAAACTTTCTTGTTACAGACTGCGCATACGAAAAAACTCCGGAAATACCAGGAAACTCCACTGAAGTTCGAAAATCGAACTTCCAGAAGTTCGAAAATCAAACTTCCAGAAGTTCGGAAATCGAACTTCCAGAAGACCGGAAATCGAACTTCCAGAAGTTCGGAAATCGAATTTCAAGAAGTTCGAAAACCGAACTTGCAGAAGTTCGGTTTCCGAACCCTAATGATACAGAGAAGAGTAATAACAAGATAAGTCAGAGTGATTCTATCCATCCATCCGATTGGAAAGAGGACTGGGAAGTTGACGTGGAACAGATCAAGAAAAACATTGCATATGATGCCCATATGAAATCGGATAAACGCGAGGACCGGGAACTCTATGAGGAATTGTTTCAGATTATCTGCGAGGTAGTCTGCGTGGAACGTAAGACCGTCAGGATTGGTGGTGAGGAATTTCCTTACGGGCTTGTTAAATCGAGATACATGAATTTGAAGAGCGAACACCTGATAAAAGTTATTTAATCACTGCACTTTACAATGCAGCCAGTACCATGAATTACTACTATCAGCAGAGGGTACAGCATGACCTGTATGGGACGGAGTAACTTCTGGTCACAATGTCCAGAAGTAGTGTGCAGAACCGGGAGGCAGACTTCTGGTCACAATGTCCAGAAGTGGTATGCGGCACCGGAAAGCAGACTTCTGGTCACAATGTCCAGAAGTGGTGTGGCACCGGAAGGTAGACTTCTGGTCAGAATGTCTGGAAGGGAAGGGCAGCATTGAGGAAAGCTGGGTGGGAAATGACGGAAAAGAAATTGACGGTCCGGTTAAATCTGGATCTTCCAGAGCACTATGAAACGTATCGCAGTATTATGAACCGGGACAGGGGGAGGTATCGGACCATCACGGACTATCTCAATGCTGCTGTCTTGCATCTGGAAGCGTATAAGGATAGCAGTCCGGTGCTGAAACTGGAATTATCAAAAGAAGAACGCCGGGAATTATGCCAGGAGTTGCTGCAGCTGCTGGAAGAATACCAGAAAGAAGAACAACCGGGAATATAGGGGGAGCCATGATACTGGAACCGATGAAGGAAGCGGAACTGATAGACTATCTGAAAGAAATGGAATATGGGAAGCGCTGCCTGGAGCAGAACAAGAAAAATATTTACCATGAAATCGAAACACAGGAGGAAAGTATCCGCAGAAACTCATTTCGGAGTGTTGGAAGTGATCTTCCTGCCGCATCCGGGCATGGAACCATAAAAGATAAGGTATATAAGATCCTGATGCAGTCTTATCGGAATATCGAACGGCAGGTAGAGGATGCGGCAGCACGGCTGTTGGAACTCAACGAGCAGGAAGAAAAAATGCAGTTTGTAAGACAATGCATCCGCATGCTGCCACTGAACCAGTCCAGCATCATTGAAAGCCAGTTCATAAAACGGCAGGGCTGGGAAGTATATGCAAAAAACTATCATATCAGTAAGGCCAGCATATATCGGATCCGGAAAACGGCACTGCAGAATCTGCTGGTGATTTATAACTACCGTTTTCAGCAGAACAATGAAAAAAAGAGAAACCAACAAAGAACGGAGAGAAAGGAGCCTGCGGTATGAAGCGGTTTGATACACTGCTTGTGGTGATTGTTGTAACAGCAAGCCTGACCGGCCTTCTGGCCGGAGGCTATGTTTTTTTCGGCTACCAGAAAGGCAGGGCGGGGTATGAGCAGACAGCCAGAACCTATACGGGCAGCCCGGAAAAAGAATCGGAAAAGAAAAAGGATACAGAAGAGAAAAAGGAAACAGAAGAGAATCGAAACGAGGGGGATACTCAGAAAATTGGAGAAGCGGAAACGGAGGCGGTGCTGCCAGAAAATGCGCCAGAGCGGATCGCGATAGACTGGGACAACCTGAAAAAGGAGGCACCGGATCTGGTGGGCTGGATTACACTGCCGTCAGTGGAGCTTTCTTATCCCATTGTACAGGGAAGAGACAATGCGCAGTACCTGCATCATGGCATACAGGGAGAAGAACTGTATGCCGGAAGCATTTTTCTGGATGCCGGTAACCAGGCCGATTTTTCCAATTATAATACGATCGTGTACGGCCACAATATGCGGGATGGAACGATGTTTGCAAAACTAAAGGATTATACGGAACCGGAAACGTATCAGAAATGCCCCTACTTCTGGATCTATACCGCCCAGGCCGATTATCTGTATGAGATTTGCAGTGTGTATCAGAGCGCACCGGAGCAGGCTCCCTATGTGCTGCGTTTTGCCAGCCATAGTGATTATCTGGACTGGCTGTACCAGATAAAGAAACGCTCCGGAATCCAGACAGACGTTGCTTTATCAGAGGGGGACCGGATCGTTACCTTATCCACCTGCTCTGGCGATGCTGCAAAAAGACAGATTGTACAGGGGGTCCGGATTGCCAGCCAAAATCCGGTACCGTGGAACCCGTAAGGAGGAGTTGTGATGAAACAAAACGAAAAGAAAAGAACGACAAGCAGAAAAATGCCGCGGACATTTTTTATCGGATATCTGATGGTTTTCCTTTTTCTGCTGATTGTAACCCCGGCTTATGCGCTCACTTTTGAGGATGAGTATTTCGTTTCGCTGGAGGTAACCAGACGTTATGAGGATGCAAAAGAACTGCTGGCCAAAATCAATGCAGAACGCCAGAGCATCGGTGTACCGGCATTGGTGATGGACAGCACACTGCAGGAAGCAGCGATGATCCGCGCAGCGGAAGTGACCCTGTTAAACAGCCACTGGCGGCCCAATGGAACCTTGAGTACCACCGCGATGGAGGTGGACGCATCCGCTGAAAACCTGCATAGTGCTGCCATATCCGCTGATCTGGTTTATGAGGACTGGAAAAATTCCACTGCCGGACATCATCAGACCATGATCCGCGCAGCGTATCACTCGGTTGGGATCGGATTTGCAGATGGCGGGGCAGTTGCTCTTTTTTCTGCCGCTTTCGGAGATAATACAGCCGGATCCGGGACCAGGAACCTCCGGCAGTCCATACCGGTCCGGATGGCCTACAGTTCCTTTCCCATTGGCAGAGGCAATCAGCTGCAGTACGGTGAAAGCAGGCAGGCCAATCTGGTCGTTACCATTGAAAACGAAGGGATTGCGACCGCCATAAATCCGTCCTGTTTTTTATGGGAAAGCAGTAATCCCTCCATACTGAGCGTATCACCCTCCGGAATGGTCACGGCAAAGAAGGCGGGAAGTGCCACCCTTACGGTCAGCCTGAAAGAAAAGCCGGAAGCGAAATCTTGTACGATACTATCCGTAATCCCAATGTCCCTGTCCGAATCCAATCAGGGCATTCGTAATATATCCTGTTCCTACCACAATACATGGGAAGAAACAGGAGCTGCCATTTGCCCGGAGGTTGCGGTGACGGACCGCTATGGGACCATCCTGAAAAAAGGGAGCGATTATACCATCCGGTATGAAAACAACACCCAGCCAGGGACCGGTGCACGAATCTATCTGACCGGCTGCGGGAATTATAAAGATATCAAAATCCTTACCTTTACCATACGGCCCAAACCTACAAAAACACAGGAGAGTGAAACGGATGAACGGAGCGAATTGTCTGATTCCACTGAACCGCTTCTTGATTTCCTGGGGAATTTTGATTATCTTTCTCCTGAAATTCATCTGTCCCGGAACACCTATCCGGCGGATGGAACCAGCCATTGTCCAACGGTGACGGTTACATTCAAAGGGGTACTTTTGCAGGAAGGAACGGATTATGTGCTTTCTTATCAAAATAACCGGGAGTCTGGAAGGGCATCGGTCACCATTACTGGAAAAAACCGCTGTTCGGGAAGCTGTATGGCCTATTATTACATTACGGAAGCGGAATCAAATCATTCTTTTGGTTCTATCGGTACACAACCAGAAACGCAGCCACAACCAGAAACGCAGCCACAGGCACCGACAAAACCGGGAAACACAGACCTTTCGTTTGAACGGGAAACTGCCGGAAACAAGGAAACAGGAAAACAGGATCCAGAAAAACAGGATACAAAAAAACAAGAGGCGGTAACACAAAAACCAGTAAATCAGGAAACGACAAAATCAGATACCAGGAAAACCTACTCCTATACGGTTACCCTTTCCAGGTATCAGTATACTTATACGGGCAGGGCGATCAAACCCAAGGTTCAGGTCCGCTGCAACCAAAAGCTACTGGAAAAAAAGAATTATTCCCTGTCCTATCAGAACAACAAAAACACCGGCATAGCTGTTGTCCGGGTGATCGGGAAAGGAAATCATAAAGCACTGAAACAAAAGCGGACCTTTACCATTGCCCCAAGAAAACCATCCCTGCCGAAACTTCGCACAAAGAAAAAGCAGATCCTGATCACTTTACCAAAAGATAAGCAAGCTTCCGGCTACCTGATCCAGGTTGCGGAAAATAAGAAAATGACGAAAGGAATTAAGAACTATCGCGTTTCCAAAACGAAAACGGTACAAACCATTAAAAGAATGAAGAGCAAAAAGAAATACTATATCCGTATCCGTGCGTATCAAAAGGCTGGCGGAAAAGTGATTTACGGGAACTGGTCCGATGTACGGAGCATACGGGTAAAATAGGAGAAAACGTGAAACAGTCTTAAAACAGTCTAATTTTTAAAGATGGCGAAGGACAGCAAAGTGTGATATTCTATTATCGTGTTTCAGAAAAATGTGGCAGGAAGAAAAACATATTTTTTTCGTGATTTTTTCTGAAAACTGTGTATAATAAAGATAAAAATAAACGAAATTGATTTTAAAAGAAGAACAAAGATATGGAAGACTAAAATCTACCGCAGTTAATCATACTTATATTAATTCGGGATTTTACCGAAAAAAATTTGATACTATTACAGATTCGATGAAACTGAATCGTCTTTTGTATGAAAAAGCAAAGGAAATGTTAAATCATCGTTCCGGTACGGAGATTGAAGATATGTACTGGTTTGATGCAGAAAATGAGAAGGTTCTTTATTCAAAGTTAGATGAAGAAGAAAATGAAATAATACGACATTCAGATTTGATAGACAGGACAATTCGGCAGTGTGAATGTGTGATTGCAATGCATACACATCCACATAGCCTTCCGCCAAGTGCAGAAGATTTTAATTGTTTTGTGAATTTCAATTATTCTTTGGGTATTGTGATTTGTCATGATGGATCCATTTTTGTTTATACTGCCGAACATGAAATAAATAAAGAATTGTGGAATGCCTACGTTCAGGACGCATTGGAAGAAAATGGAAGAGAACAGAAAGCAGCACAAATGGCAGCATTACATAATTTTGTTGTAAATGGAGACATTGAAGTATGGGAGGTGTAGTTCATGTATGTATATGCAGATGAGACAAAAGTAAAAAGAGCAACCGTTAGTAAAGAAGAACTGAAAGCCCAGATTGCAGATTTAGAGAAAAAAGTATATGGTCATGCATGCACAAAATCAGAGGTTGCCTTATTGAAAAAGAGGTCCCCTTTTTCGGTAAAAAGAGTAAAAAAAGGGTGAAGAGGCATTGATGTATCCAAAAGAAAGCAGATAATCTCATTCCCGAAAGGAAGGTCAAACATGACACGGGCAATAACAAACCGGAAAAATGAAAATAATGAAGAAAACAGTAAATTATTTCGGGCATTAGACCGCGGAATGGATGATATGGAAGCCGGAAGAGAATTACCGGTAGAGGAAGCCTTCCAAAAAATCAGTGAATTGAGGAGAATGAGGAGAAATGAAAGGATCTTTCCGTAGAGAAGGAAGAGGAGAAAATTATGTGTTTCATGTGCTGCGCAAAGAGTGGGACGGAAATATATAAAAGAACAAACAAAATTGTGCCTATTCGGAAGAAACTGGGTCAGTATCCCCACGACAGAGCGTTGTGGGGATTTGTGATTTTTTTGCCTGTATGACAAGCTGGAAGTTATATTTTCACTACTCCATTACTGAATTTCAACACAATGCATAGGGTTTCGGATCTATGACCTGAACTTTATCAATATCACTTCTTTACATATATCCTTATTGAATTATCACCAGTTTCTGCACCAAATCTCCCAACTCCATTGTCTTTATATAAATTGCCGCAAGGGCAACTTTCACTTATCGTAGGGTCAAGTGACAGAAAGTGACCACATCGAGGGCATTTTGCATATAAGTCCGAACGCATTTCCCAACCATTTCGAGGTCCTGTTCTTAGATACCTGTATCCACTATCTTCTCTCTTCAGAAAATCAAATATACCCATCTTCTCACCCTTCCATAAATTCAAATTCGCCCTGCGACATCTTCAATTTTATAACACTGATTCGTTAATTACAATGGAAAGCGGAAGTTTATTAAGTGAAAAATTGAATTCACCGCTTGACATTATGGTAAAGAAAAGAAGAGTTCTGATATATATGAATGGAGCAATTCTGTTTCTTGTTTTTTTGTTGTGATTGCTAAATAAACTGGGATATAATATAATAATGCTAAGAAGAAGGAGGTGCTATACTTAATGGAAAATACGCAGGAATTGTTAGTCCAGTATGTAAATGGTATTAAAGAAATATATGGAACACACCTTGCCATGGTATTATTGTATGGCTCTTATGCACGTGGGGATTTTAACGAAGAATCGGATATTGACATCATGATCCTGGTGGATTTGCAAGATGGCGAAATAAAAGAATATGCTGAAAAACTTTCAGAATTGACATTTGAAATGAACCTGCAGAACGATATTATGCTGATGCCGATGGTAAAGAATATAGAGCACTTTGAATACTGGGTAAGATCCTATCCATTTTATGGTAATGTTAAGAGTGAAGGGGTGACGCTGTATGCAGCATAATGTTGGAACACTGGGGGATCTTGCACTTTACCGATTAAAAGTGGCAGAAGAGGATCTGGAAACAGCACAAAGCAATATTATGGATGGACATTTTCGTGGAGCAAACAATCGGGCCTATTATGCTATTTACCACGCAATTACAGCGGTTCTTGCATTAGAAGAGACTGCCTTTAAATCACATAAAATGACGATTGCCTATTTTAATAAGACCTATGTGAAACCAGAAATATTTCCTCGGATCATCGGTAGAAAAATCAATGATGCTGAAATCATAAGACATGCCAGTGATTATGATGAATTTTATATTGCTTCCAAAGAGGAGTCTTTAAAGCAGATTAATACGGCAAAAGAATTTATTGATCTGGTAAAGCAATTCGTATCAGGAAAAAGGGAAGAGATACAGTAGATTCATAGAAGTATGTGCCTTCTCAAGATTTAATCTGTCAAACCCCCTTTTGTTTAAATTATGAAAATCAATAAAGATAATGCTGTATCAAAAGAAGATGGTTATCTATCAGGAGATGGACGACCATCTTTTTGATAATAATAGAGGTAGTGAGATATATGTACGATGAACAGGAGGTTGGAAATGCAAAAGGAAATTTTATTATATGAAATTCCAGTATACGCTATATCAGAGGTTGATTTTAATAAAAAATGGGGTGAGCGTAGAAAAGAAATAAAAGAAAATTTCATAAAGCATGGACACACAGAAGAAAGTGCGAATCAAGGTTTTAGATCTGCCTTTTTTCCGCAATATGTATGGAAATATAATCAAATAGTTGGATATATAAATATTTCTGTTACTAGACAAGATATAAATGTTAGCTTGTTTTGTACATCCGATAAAACGATTCGTGTTATATCTAGCAAAAAACATTTAATTCAGAAGTGGGAAAAAAATGGTCTGCATTTTTATGCACTACATAAAGATAATGAATACTTGAGAGAAAGAACAAAATCGTTTTTAAAAGACGTAAAAGAAATGTTTCCCGAAAAATATTTTGTTGATGATTTGGCGTTTGAAAATACAATAGGAAGTTTGGATATTCAGGGAATAATGAAAAATTCAAATCAGTAATGTGAAAATTAAAATTGAATTATATGTACATGATAATATCTAGGTTTTAGAAAAAGGAATTTATGGATAAGAGCAGTTAACTGAGCGGAGAATAGCCACGTTAAAAATCTTAACTACTAAAAGCAAAAAAGAAAAAGTGTTTTTGGGCATAAAAAATGCAAAACTAAGTCGTGTCACTCAACGATTCATGCGCATCGGGGAGATTATGGAAGAACCGGGTAGGGGGAGTCAAAATCTCTACAGGTACTCCACCAGGGAAACGGCGGTGGGGGCATGTGTGCAAAATCGCGAAATGGAAGAAGGGGGTGTTTGAACACTTGTTTTCATCTGAATAACAGATTTTGAATATTTGAGATTGCTATTTAGAGGAAAATCCTCTAAATAATGAATTTTGTGTTGAACTTTTCATATGATAGAGTTATAATAGAATTCCAAAAGGAGATTAGGAGGTAGCAAGCGATGTTGATAAAGATTTCAGTTGAAAATTTCAAGTCCTTTGATAAAAAGGAAGAATTGTCGATGCTTTCTTCAAGTAAAATTCAAACAAATAAGAGCCATCGTTTAAAGATTAAGCAAACCAATTTATTAAAGAATGCTGTGGTATATGGCGCAAATGCATCTGGTAAATCAAATCTTGTGACGGCTGTTGCATTTATGAAGAGTGCTTTGATGGAAGGACTCCCGGTAAATTCTGTGAATGATTTTTGTAGAAATGATAAGAAGAACAAGGATAGAGAAAGTGTATTTGAAATCCAATTTACAGTTGGTGATACTTTTTATGCCTATGGATTTTCTGCAATTTTAAGTCAGCGCAAAATTACCGAAGAGTGGTTATTTGAATTAATGCAGGATGGTTCTGCTCATAATTTATTTATCAGAGAAGGAGACAAAGCGCCTACTTTAGGTGATGGGGTTAATCCGACAACGGCTGAAAAGAATCGAATTGCAGTATATTCTGAGGATTTTGCTGGTCATGATACTCAATTGTTTTTGACGGAAATGAACCGTGGTAAAAAGTATTCGAAAGATTCGAGGTTGATGTTCTTTTTTCAGACCTTCAATTGGCTTATGAATAACATTGTGATTATTAATCCACGTATTGGTATTTCCAATACAGATGCATATTATAGTGCGGAATCCTTAGAAAATATTAGTAATCTTATAAAAACATTTGATACAGGTGTTAGTGAGATTAAGACGAAGGTTATTTCTGTTGAAGAGATGAGCAAGATGATACCGGCAGAAGTATTGTCAGGGATATTTGTACATTTGAAAAAGCAGATGCAGATGACAAATCTTCCGGTGATTCAGATGACATGGAGAATAGATGAAGGTTTCTTTAACATTCGAATAAAGGAAAAATCAGAACCGGAGATTACAACACTTGTGTTAAAGCATGGCAAGTCAGTGTTTGATTTCAATTTTGCAGAAGAATCTGATGGAACTAAGAGATTATTCGATCTGATAGATATGCTTATGACAAAGCACCAAGATATGGTATTTGTTGTAGATGAATTGGAACGAAGCTTACATCCAAAACTAACGGAACATTTCTTGAAACTTTTTATGGAAGCACATGCTGAGGCCAGAATGCAGTTGATTTTCACAACACATGAGGATACAATCATGGATCAGGAATTATTCCGCAGAGATGAGATATGGTTTGTTGAAAGAGATGCTGATAATGCCAGCAAGATATATTCACTGGATAGATTTAAGGAAAGATATGATAAAAAATTAAGTAAGGCTTACTTAGAGGGTCGATATGGTGCGATACCGGTATTTAGGCAGTTTACTTTCCGGAAGGAGGGATAGACATGCCAGTTCACACTTATACCAATTGGAATTCGCGTCCGTCTGATCAGGAAGAACAAGTGGAGCCTTTTAGAAAATATTATTTTATCTGCGAAGGAGCCAATACAGAAACCTTTTATTTTGAAAGGTTGATTGATTTGAGAAAGGAATTAGGAATACATCCGCTTATTGATATCAGATTATGAGAGAAAACAGAAGGGGATAAAAACATTTCTTTTGCTAAGAATCTCGTTATATTTGCCAGAGAACAAAAGAGCCTTGAAGAAAATGAATTTGATTCAGACAGAGATAAGATGATTATTGTATTTGATGGTGACATTTTCGAGGAAAAGGTACAGGGTTATGATGAGCTTATTACTTCTATAGAGGAACGTGATATAGCTGCGGTGTCCAATCCGGGATTTGAATTATTTTTGCTTCTTCATATCGATGGAAGCTTTGAAAAGTATATTAAAGGACATGAAGCTGAATTTATGACAATGATTGATGGCAAGTATGCATATGCATACAATATTCTGTTAGAGGCAACTGGTATGAATGCAAAAAAGAATTCAAACATTGGAAATCTTGCAGAAAATGTAATGACAGCTATTAATCAGGAGCGATTAATTAATCAGGATATTCATCGGTTAAAAGGCAAAGTTAGTAGTAACATTGGGGTAATCATAGAAGGAATCCTTAACGAGGAACCAGATATATAGATAAGATTAAGCAATAAGAGGCTGTAAAATAAGTCCCTAATTAGAAATCGCCAGTTCCGACAAATGTCGGTGCTGGCGATTCTTCGCTTTGATATCTATTATCTAGAGTAATTTTTAATTCGATCCCCCAAAAAGTGTGCACTTAATAAAGCCTTGTGTATAAGTGAGAAAACTGGAAGAGGCGTGCCAAGAATTATCCAGACTTATGGTAAAAAAGCCTATGAATTCAGAGAAAATGCTATTGTTGTTAAAGTACCATTCAACTGGATTAATATTATGAGTAATAAGGTGGGTAATAAAGAAGGCAATAAAGCGGGTAATAAATCTGTTATCGAATCACTAACAGATACACAGAATAAAATACTAATAGAGATTAGAAATAATCCTAATATTACAAAAGCAAGACGGATCGAACTTCTTCCAGTAGGGAAAACTACAATCGATAAAGGGATAAGTACTTTAAAGAAAAAGGGTTATATTGAACGAGTTGGATCGAACAAATCAGGATATTGGAAGTTACTATAGCAATCTTCAAAATTACAGGCAATATCCACATGTGGTAAACCACCCCTTACAATCACTGGTTGTAACCAGCGAAAGAGCATAAGAAATTGCGATAGGTAATTTTTCTACATTACGTATTTTCA
>JAQUUX010000149.1 GCA_028693705.1 Lachnospiraceae bacterium
TTGGGAAGCAGAAAAGAAATATGACCCTTCTATAATTGGCTATAAATGGGATAGTGCCAATCCAAAAATTCAATTAGAACCCATCGGAACAAGAGGCTACGTTGAATTAATGCCAATAAAACTTTAAGTTAGCACACAATGAGTGGCTGCACGGGAGGTTGTGAGTGCATTTTCAAGGTGCAGACGTAAGTATGCCGACTTTTTGTGGGACGCCTCATAATGCTGAAAATCTAAGAGTTCAAAAGGAAAATGTGTGACGCTTGTTAAGACGTACGAAATCAAGGGATTATGCGACATCGTGTCGCAATCCCTTTTGCTCGCACATCGTGTGTAAACCCACTTCGTGTGTTCGCGTTTCTGACAATGACATTTTCTTTTTAAACTCTAAAATTTTCTACACATTATTCGGAAGTCCCACACAAAGTTCGGCATATTTACGTCTGTATCGTGAAAATGTATTCTACTATATCAAAGCAGCCACAGATAGTTTCTGACATAATTAAAATATAACTCAATATCTTACAATTTTTAGGTGCCTTTATATGGTTGGTACATGAAAATATTTGTGGCTGCTTCATAAATGTAGAACTCGTTTCAGATAACGTGGGGCGTCCCTTCTGTTTGCATCCTGTAACATTTGGAATTATGCTTAGAAAATATTAGAGTGGTAAAAGAAAATGTCAAAGACAAAAACGCCAACCCACAAGGTGGGTTTACACACGAAGTGTGAGCGAGAGGGATAACATAAGGAAGCAAAGCTTCCGTTGTTTGCGACACGATGTCGCATAATCCCTCGGTTTTGTACGTCTTAGATAAAGGTATAACACATTTTCTTTTACCACTTTTAAATTTTCTTGCATAATGGAAAGTTACAGGATGCAAACAGAAGGGACGCCCCACGCTATCTGAAACGTTCACACCCCTCCCGTGCAGCCACACCCCTGTCAATGTACAAAATTAAAGTTTATTCGGATAAGGTTTCCCATTGTTCGTAGAGGGTAGTGAGTTCTTCGGAAATAGTGGCTTTTTCTTTGGTAAGTTTCTGGAGTTCGGCTACGTTAGTGGCGATTTCCGGTTTGGACATTTCTGTATCAATGGCAAGATCACGTTCTTCTAATTCGGCGATTCTGTCTTCTACCTTTTTTAATTCATTTTCTTTTTTTCGCTGTTGCGCCTGCAGTTCTTTTTGCTGCTTCCAATCCAGTTTACTTTCACTGACATCCGTGGAGAAAGAGGAGTCTGAAACAGAATTCACAAGGTTTGATATATTCTGTGATTCTGTACTTTTTTCCAGATAATAATCATAGTTACCAATATAGTTCGTAAGTGTGTGATTACTTAAGTCCAGAATTCTCGTGGCGGTGCGGTTAATGAAATAACGGTCATGGGATACATAGAGTACCGTACCCGTATAATTATTAATGGCATCTTCCAGAATTTCTTTTGACATAATATCCAAATGGTTAGTTGGCTCATCGAGGATGAGAAAATTTGCTTCCGACAACATCAGCTTTGCAAGGGAAACACGTCCACGTTCTCCACCGCTCAGGGAAGAAATCTGTTTGAATACATCATCACCGGTAAAGAGAAAGGCAGCAAGTGTATTGCGAATTTCGGTATTGGTAAGTGTTGGATAGTCATCTGCTATTTCCTCAAAGAGAGATTTTTCCATATGCAGTACATGATGTTCCTGGTCGTAGTAACCAATGGAAACATTTGCACCTAATTCGATTTTACCTTTATCAGCCGGAATGAGAGCATTGATAATCTTTAGTATCGTTGTTTTTCCGGTACCATTATTTCCAATAATTGCAACATGTTCGCCACGTTTGATTTGGAAGTTCAGATGGTTAAAAAGTAATTGGGAGTCAAATGCTTTTTGTAAATCTTCGATAGTTAAGACATCATTTCCACTTATCTTTTTTGGTTCAATACGCATATGCATGTTGGAGGCAGTTTCGACAGGTTTATCGATAACTTCTATTTTATCCAGCATTTTTTCACGGCTTTCTGCACGTTTGATAGATTTTTCACGATTAAAAGATTTTAATTTCTTAATAACTTCTTCCTGATGTTTGATTTCTGCCTGCTGATTCATATAAGAGTTCCATGCAGCCACACGGAGAATTTCTTTTTTTTCTGCATAGGCACTATAATTACCAGAAAAAGTAGTGACATTGGAATTATCAATTTCAATTATTTTATTGGTAATACGGTCTAAGAAATAACGGTCATGGGATACAATTACCACAGCACCTTTGTAATTCAGCAGGTAGGTTTCCAGCCATGAGATAGAAGCCATATCCAAATGATTTGTTGGTTCGTCCAGAAGAATGATATCTGGACACTGTAATAGAATCTTACCTAATGCAACACGGGTTTTTTGTCCACCGGATAAAGTATAGATTTCTTTTTTGAATTCATAATCTTCAAATCCAAGACCTTTCAGAATGCCAATTACTTCACTTTTATAAGCATACCCATTTCCCGATTCAAAATAGTGCATAAGACGTGTATAGGTATCCATTAATTTTTCTAAATGTTCCCCCTCAGCGGATTTCATCTGCAGTTCGATGGAACGTAACTGATGTTCCGCATCAATCATATCCTGTTTTACGGATAAAAGCTCTTCATAAATCGTATTGTCACTATCCATAATCTGGTATTGAGGAAGATATCCAATGGTACGGTCTTTGGCAAGAACGACCTGTCCATCATCTGCGGTCAGTTCTCCCATTATTATTTTTAAAAGCGTGGATTTACCGGCACCGTTAATGCCAACAATTGCGGCTTTGTCATTATCTTCAATATGAAACGAACAATTTCTCAAAACATATTGTTCATCAAAGGATTTTGCTATAGAATGACAAGATAAAATCATAGTACTCCAATCTTCCGTAACCTGAAACAGAAGATTACGGTATATAAACTTTTTGATAATAAGGTATAAAAAATACAGATATCATAAGTATAATAGATTTTGATAAAAAATGCTAGGTCAT
>JAQUUX010000150.1 GCA_028693705.1 Lachnospiraceae bacterium
AGTAACAGCAAACTAAAAGGAATGATTTAGTGGCTTTTTACGTGTGAGCGGTAATGGAAGGATAGATACCCACACCACTGCCGTCTCATTATAAACATTATATTTTCAAGTTGCTAAACTACAGTTTACTTCACATTCTTGCTTCTCAGCGGCTCAACCGTCCCCTTCATCAGATCCTTCACAGATTTCTGGAAATGCCACATATCATTTCCCAGGATCAGCATGTTATAACCATCGTCGATTGCCTTCTGTACATTTTCTTCTGTAGGAGGGATAGCAGGGCCTAAGACACCGATTCCTTTTTCTCTGCATTTGCCAACTAAAAGCTTAAATGCTTCCTTGCAGTCATCTCCCATTGTATATCCAACTTTTTGTCCCAGAGATACCTGGTAATCAATCGGTCCGAAGTTAACAGCATCAATGCCTGGAACACTTAAGATCTCATCAATGTTATCACTGAATTCAAAATCTTCGTCCATTGGGATAACCATGGTATTCTCATTCTGTTCTTTAATATAAGCATTCCAGTCAAAGTCATGATAGCCAAAGCCTGCTGCACGTACATTGGTCTCTCCGCCACGACGACCCATAGGGAAGAACTTAGCACCATCTACAGCATTCTGTGCCATCTGTTTGGTCTTGCAATGAGGGATGACTACGCCGTCTGCGCCCCATTCCAGAACTTTTCTGATAGCAACTTCATTGTCATCAGCCATTCTGACCAGAACGGAGATATCATGAAGCTTTGCTGCCATGATCTGCTTTTCAAAAGCTTCGTCCAGCATATAATTAGTATGTTCCAGATCCAGATAGATAAAATCCAATCCTGATAATGCAATATTTTCAACGATACAGGTTGTTCCTGTAAAGCAGGCCATTCCGAAGACAGGACCCTTTTTCATTTTTTCTTTTAATGTCATAATAATCTCTTTTCTTTTTTTATTTTCTATCTAATTTTAAACTCACAAAATTGTTTCTATTGTTTACAATTCATATTTATTTCGAATGATTTTCACGCATTTCAAGCGATTTTTGGGTAAAAAAATCCTGCAGAGTGAGAATCACGCTAAAATCGAACCTGTTTCTCTACTACTGCAGGTTTGTTTCATATGTTTTTTTACCTGTTACAAACTATAGCCGCACAGAAGTGGTAATGCTGTAGTCAAAGGTGAATACAGAGAAATACCGATCAGAACGATTACGTTACAGGTAATATATGGTAAGGCGCCTTTGAAAATATCTATAATAGGCATCCTGTTTATCTTGTTACAAGCATTCAGACACATACCAACAGGTGGTGTTACCAATCCGATTGCAAGACCGGTGATCATCATGGCACCAAACTGTAATGCACTGAAACCATACAACTGCATAACCGGTAACAAAATAGGGGTTAACATCAGAATACATGGTGATACATCGATAAACATACCCATCATCAGAATGATAAGATCAAAAACAATTGCAATTCCCCATGCTGGCATATTCAGATCCATAAAGAAGCTTGCTACGATCTGAGGTACCTTTTCCATGGTCAGTACCCATGTAAAGATAGTTGTAAATCCAATGATGATCATGATGGAAGCAGAAGAAATAAAGGTCTTTTCCAACGCAACCCAGATATCTTTTACTTTCAGTTCACGATACAGCAGGAATCCACAGATAACGGAATATAATACTGCAGCACCTGCTGATTCAGATGCAGTACATACACCAAAGGATACACAGACAAAGATGAATATAGGCATTAACAGTGCAGGAATACCTGCGACGATTGCATGCCAGAACTTCTTTGAATTAAATTTCTCTTTTGCAGGATGCCAACCCTTTTTGTGACTGATAACCCAGACCGCGATCAACTGTGAACAGCCGATCAGAATACCCGGAACCGCACCAGCCATAAACAAAGCACCTACAGAAGCACCGGAGATCATGGAATAAACGATCATTGGTGTAGATGGCGGGATAATCATACCCATGGTAGAAGAAGCAACGGTTACACCTGCTGCAACTGCCGGTGGATATCCCTGTTTCTGCATGGCAGGAATTTCAATAGAACCCAGTGCAGAAGTATCTGCTACAGAAGATCCGGAAATACCACCAAATAACATGGAAGCCAATACATTTACTTCACCCATTCCACAATGGAACGGTCTAAGAATCGCCATACAAAAATCCATCAGACGGTTGGTAATACCACCAACACTCATCAGCTCACCAGCCAGCATGAACAGAGGCATAGCAATCATTAATTCACTGAATGCACCGGACCATACTTTCTGAGGAAGCATACTGAAAAACTGTGGTGAGTAGACACCAATATAGGTAATACAGGAAGCTCCGATTGCAAATGCAAGCGGAATTCCCAATGCTGCGAAGAATACTAACAGCACTAAAAGAATAATCATTGCCATATTATTTGTCCTCCCCTGTTGCTTTTACAACTGCATTCTTTGGAGCAAAATACTCTACCGGTGCTGTTGCAAATATGTAGATACGATAGATTACACACAGTGCACAGATAAGTCCGCTCACTGGCATAATTCCATACATGAGATACATGGGGATCTCCATACCCTGACTGATCTGAATACCCATTTTTAAAGTATATAAGTAGGAATACCATGTAAACACAAGGTCTACTATCAGCAGGATTACATAATTGATAATGGACAAAATTCTCTTAATCATCGGTTTTAATCCATCATATAAGATGTCGATCATAACATGCTCATCCTTCAGAACGCATACACCCATGCCCCAGAAGGTTGTAAAACAGAAACATGTAATATTAAATTCTGAAAGCTGCTTCCAGCTCAGTGAGAAACAGTATCTGGCTATGACTGCAAAGATCACGCTTACAGTTAACACACCAAGTACGGCAGCTCCGATACCTAAATAGATATCACACAATTTTTTTCCAATTTTCTTAGCGGTTTCTATGAGGTCCAACCCCTTTCTTTTTATGTTTCTGATTTTTT
>JAQUUX010000078.1 GCA_028693705.1 Lachnospiraceae bacterium
TCTGGGACCATGACTATAAAGTAACTTATTAACTATGTAGGTATGACCAACAATTCATCGAATACCTATATCATAAAAATAAGTCTATAGCCTCTATGGTTGAGGTCTATAAACTTATAATACGAGGTGTGAGAAATGTGATAAAGAAGGAAAGGGTGTATATCATTGTCATGCTGGCCTGGTGGATTTTGGAATCGATTTGACTATTAATGGTGAAAAGGTTGGATCTGTAATTGGTGGACAGGTTTTGCCCCAGCATCCGGATGAAGAAGCATTTAGAAAGGTTGCAAGGGAAATCGGCGTTGATGAAGATTCATACATTGCGGCACTGGGGAAGGTTAATATCCGAACAGAAGAACAGATTAATGCATCTGCAGTCTTGCTGGGAGAGGTTTTAAATAATTTTATTAATGCAGAGTACAGTACAAAATATAACAGTATTTTGATTGAGAAGCTTTCAAATGGTGTGAATCAATGTGAGAAATTGATTGACGAAATAAAGGCTAACACACAGCAGCTGGATGCTATACAAAAAAAGCAGGAAATACTTTCTTTAAATGCAAGTATTGAAAGTGCTCGTGCAGGAGATGTGGGAAAGGGATTTGCTGTTGTTGCAAACGAATTTGGTAAATTGTCCAAAGACAGCAAGGATGTCAATTTGACGATTAAATCCGGAGTTGCGGAAATTTCAGAGGTTATTCATGAGATGACAAAATAGTAATAGAAATCCAGAGACGTCAACAGCCTTAGTTTCGCTGCTGACGTCCTTCTGTATTCATGTGGTAGTGATCTCTAAAAATAAGTTTTGATACAGGGACAAACTCATATCCTTTTTCTTTTAATATTGAAATCATTCGATCCAAGGCCTGGGCGGTGTATTTGGCACCATTGTGGCATAAAATGATGGAGCCGTTTCCCAGATGCTTATGTTTACAGACTGTGTCGATAATAGAGTCGATGCCATAGTCTTTCCAATCCAGAGAATCAACATCCCACTGCACTGTATAATAACCGCATTTCGCCGCATTCGTTATGACATGATTGTCATAATCTCCAAAGGGGGGACGGAATAAAAACATATCATAATCTGTTAAGGCTTTTACCTTATCATGGACTTTCAGCAGTTCTTCTTTTATCTCATCGTCACTTAACTGACTCATATTCTTATGGTTTTCACTGTGATTTCCCAAGTCGTGTCCGGCTGCCAGAATGGCTTTTACATCTTCGGGATAGGACTCTACCCAGCCGCTGGTCATAAAGAAAGCGACATGGATATTTTGTTTTTTTAAAATGTCCAGAATAGTACCGGTATCTTCATTGCCCCACGCGGCATCAAACGTAAAGGCAATCTGCGGCTTATCCGTTTCCACACAATAAATAGGAAGTTCTCTGCCGTTTACCGTATTACTGGCAGTGACCGAAGCAGGAAGAAAACACCGCGCATCAGAGCACAGGTGCAACAGATGAAAAGAGCAGATTTAAAAATACGGGATGGAGACAGGAGGATGTCTTTATAGTGGGATAAATGGGAGGTAAGTGCTGGTTTTGGTTTCATGATGAAAATTCCTAGAGAGGTGTTGATAAAGTATATGCAGAACATGTGGAGAATTATCACAAACGGTTATAAAACGAAACAAAATGTAAAAACGGTTACAAAACGGATTGAAAAAATGCAAAAGACATATATAATAATATTACAAACAGAAATAGATAAACGTAGAAATATGACGTGATTTAAAAAGGGAGGGGTGTGCATGACAATCGAAGAAATGATGCATTGTAAGAAGCAACGTGGATTAAGCTATCGTAAAATGGCAGAACTGTCAGGGATTCCTCAGGGAACAATACAGAAGATTTTCAGTGGGGAGACGAAATCTCCCAGATATGATACCTTACAGGCATTAGAGGCAATATTTCAGGAAAATAAAAATTGTGTAGCACAAGTACCGACTTTTTATTCGGCAGAAAGAAGTGGAGAGTATACAATTGCTGATTATCGTGCATTGCCGGATGAACAGAGAGTGGAGCTGATTGACGGAGTTTTTTACGATATGTCTGCACCTACCTTTAGACATCAGAGGATAGTCGGAGAAATTTATCGGCAAATATCTAATTATATCATTGAACAGAAGGGAACTTGTCAACCTGTTATGTCTCCTGTTGACGTACAGCTGGATTGTGATGAGAAGACCATGATACAGCCGGATGTGGCGATTATCTGTAAACTTGACAGAATTCAGAATTGGGGTGTTTATGGTGCACCGGATTTTATTCTTGAAGTATTGTCCCCATCTACCAGACGTAAGGATTGTGTCTTGAAACTGGGTAAATATGAAGCAGCTGGTGTGCGGGAATACTGGATGATTGATCCAATACAGGAAAAGGTAATTACTTATTTTTTTGAGGGTGAAGAGTATCCGACGGTGTATGGTTTTGATCAGAAGGTTCCATTGAAATTTTATGATGAAAAACTGGTAATTAGTTTTGAATACTTGGTGTAGTTTTGTTTTAGATATAGTTATTGTGGCACTTAAAATGCAGAGGGGATGGCTGAATGGTATTGGAAAACAAATTAGGTATTACGGATTCTGCTACATTGACACGAGAAGATGATCAATTTTGTTGATATTGGCAAATTTGTCGTAGAGTTCCGAACTCATAAGTACAAGATCACTATAGCCATTTTTTGTGATAAAAATAGGTTTTTGTTCTTTGTGCGCAAGTTCCGAAATCTCGGTTGTATTACGAAGTTCTTTTATAGGTATAATAATTGGCATAGTAAAGCGATATCTATCTGCATAAAATCAATGATGAAACAGATAGTATGGATTAAAATTACTTTAATTATGAATTCTGCCAAAAGTAGAGTGCAATTCTACGCATTAGGGATTGCATTCTACTTTTTTCTTCACTAGTATAAGCATATAAGTTGCATGCGCTTACGATAAACGATGAAGGAGAACACATGATGGACCAGAATAAGATCGGAGCATTCATATCGGAGACGAGAAAAGCCTCCGGGATGACACAAAAGGAATTGGCAGAAAAGGTTGGCATCAGTGACAAAACCATTTCAAAATGGGAGTGTGGAAACGGGCTTCCGGAGATCACAATTTTGAGACCATTATGTGAAATCCTTAACATTAATGTGAATGAACTGCTGTCCGGTGAACATTTATCTGAGACAGTTTATTCGCTGAAAGCGGAGGAAAACATCATGGCACTTATGAAAGAAAATGAAATTACACAAAAGGGAAATAAAATTCAGTATATTATAGGAACTGTGTTAATTGTTTTTGCCTTTGCATTTATGCTGCTCTTTTCTGGTGGCAATACAGGTGGGGAGAATCCGGCACTTATTACATATTTTTTGGATTTCCCGACAGCTATTTTGATATTCTTATTCTGTGGCGCCGGTATTTTATTATCCGGAAAAAAGACAACTGGAGATATTCTGGGGATATTGCAGAGAATATGTATCCCATCAAGTCTCTTTATTGCCCTGTTCGGGTTTGTGATTGTGCTTGCAACACTTCCGGACATGTCATTGCTTGGCCCCAATCTGGCAGTTTGTATTTTGTCGCCGATTTATGGACTGGCAGTTTATATTGTTACCGTGGTAGTAAGGGCACATTGCAAGTAGATATTTGTGACGGCAGCTTCTCTTCCATAATAAAAAGAAAAAAGACCGGACATAGTAAATGTTCCGGTTCTTTTTGTGTCAAAACTAGTAGAAAAGTCATAGCCGTGCTATAATTTATCTAAATACAAACAGGTAAATGCATATGGAAACCATACTTTATTCAATTAATGAAAATGCTGTTATCATTTTATTGTTTCTGGCAGGCATTGTCATAATAGATATTCTGGTACATATATTTGCAGGCAGAAAGCCACAGAAACAATATGGACAGAATAGTGAGCGGGATCAGAAGGCGTTGCTTTCACTTCAGGAAAGTGGAGATGAGGCCTTTGTTTTGGTACGCTCGAAAAATAATGTACCTGTCTTTGTCAGCCGGAATACAGAGCGGTTATTCGGTATCCGACATGAAAGTATATATGGAGATTATACTGTTATTTTCCGTGGTTTCTCTCCGGAAGAGAGAAAGCGTTTTCATGCGGAGTATGAGGCATGGGATAAAAAAGGCAGGTTTGTTTTTGAAACCTCCTGGCATTTCCTTAAAACAGATTTGGAAAGCCGGATTACCATAAGTTATAGTGAAAACAGTCCTTACTATCTGATCGGTATGCGCGATATTACAGAGCAGAAGAAACACATAGAGCAATTGGAACAGGAGATCATAGATACCAGAAACAGCGAAGAGGCTAAGACAGTATTTTTGTCTAATATGAGTCATGAAATTCGTACACCTTTGAATGGTATGTTGGGCATGATCGGCCTGGCAAGAATGAATTTAGAGGATAGGGAAGTAGCTAAGAATTACCTGGATAAATCAGAGGAATAGTCCAAATTCCTGCTATCTGTTATTAATGATATTCTGGATATGTCCCGTATTGAGAGCGGAAAGACCGAACTGGAGTCTGTAGCCTTTGATATGCGTGAACTGGGACAAAAACTGAACGATATGTTCCAGGCAACATTGGAGGATAAGGGTATAAAATTCGATGTGGAACTGTTGGATATTCAAGATCCTTATATGGTAGGGGATCAGCTGAGGATCAGCCGGTTAATGCCCTGATTGTTGTAAAAATGTTAGGTGCAAAGAATATCGGCATAGAGGTTGCGAAGGATGGAGAAGAAGCCGTTAATATGTTCGCAGAACATGCAGATGGGTATTATGATGTGATTTTGATGGATATACATATACCAAAGATGAATGGCTGGGAGGCAACAAAGCTGATTCGAAACATGCCAAATGGAAAAGAAATACCGATTTTTTCTTTATCGGCAGATGCTTTTGTAGAAGACAAGAGAAAATCCATAGAGGCTGGTATGAACGGACATATCACCAAGCCAATTGACTATAAGGAATTGGAGAGAGAAGTACAAAGAAGTCTGCAATAGGAAAGAGAAGATGCGAAAGATGAAGGATTGGAGAGATATCATTAAAAAAGTGAAGAAAGTACTGACCGGAAAAATGGTAACCCCGCTGGTAGTCTGCGCCCTTGTACTGGGATCTTAAGCTCTTGTACTGGCTAATATGGATAAGATCACTACAGAATTCACCCCTCGAAATAATAAAGATAGTAATAGCAGCAGTTATGAAAATATGTTTGAAAAGAATGCTTTTGACGGAAATGAAAGCGGAGATACCGGGCAGGTTGCGGATGAAAATGCAGAGAATAAAAAGTCGGTAGAAGATGGCAATGATGAACTGATTCAACAGGATCAGAATAATGATAGTACGGTAATCGGTAATAACGGCAATAACCAGAATGGAACCGGAGCCACAGCAGTTACAGATGGCAGTGGCGAGAAGACTGTGGGCGGTAACGCAGGCGGTGCCGGAAATGGTAATGGAACCGGGACAGGAAATGGTTCCGGTGCAGGGGCAAATACCGATAGTGGGAGCAGTAGCGGCGGTAGTAATGAAAATGGTAATAATACCGATAATGGCAGCCAAAGTGGGAGCGGCACCGGAACAATAGTGAATCCATATCCGGGATATATACATATTGATCCGGACGATGCAACATATGGAGAGGATCCGGCTGAAAGCAACAAGAGCGAATCTAACGGAGATCTCACGAATGCACCGCTGTCTACTATGACTGTTTGGGTGGAATTATTTCCCAAAGATGACCCGGTTTTTCTTTTACCTTCAGACCATCCTTCAAGCAGTAAGATGACGGATTACTTGAATGTTGTTATTGCGGTAGAATCAAGAAGAGGTTCTAACAGATATGAAAATGTAAACTATAGTTACAACAATAATAAAGAAGAATATGGCGGAGATTATTATATTGATTGGGATGCAACAACGGATGTGTTAGAGGATCAAGCCAGTCAGGCGCTTGGGGCACATACGGCAAAAGTCCGGGTTTATGACACGAAGACCGGAAAGCTGTGCAATAATGCTAAGGATGGCGATACCTTTACCTATTATGTTATCGATTACAGTGTGAAGCTTATTGATCTAAAGGAAGATTTTCAGGATCCTTCAGAGGAGTATATCCAGACGATTCATTTGACCAATAGCTATACAACTTCTCTTGTAGAGCCCAGGAAAAATTTTAACAAAAAGATATTGGAACGAACAGAGGATACTGCCAGGGACTACGAATATGTATTTCAAAAAAATAAAAAAGGAAATTATGTAAACTCATTTATGGGCTGGTCCACAACGCCCGGGGGATCATCTGTTGGAAATCAGTATACTTTTCCAGAAGCAAAAATGGAAGATATTGTAAATTCTGGAGATCAGTATTCTTATGAATTGACATTATATCCTGTATGGAGTGAAAAAGCGGATAAAGATAGCTTGTTTAACATATCCATTGCTTCTGACGGTGCTTTTATAGTAGATGGGTACAATGGCGATGCCAATTCAATTACCAGAATGGCGTTACCGGATGATGTTTTTGAAGTGGATTTTAATGCTATGGGAGCTAAGACTTTCCCTAAACTGGAAGTGATTAAATTATCCAAAGATATTTCGAAGATTGTTTATCCGAATGATATTGATAGTTTCCCTTCTCTAAAAGCATTTGGCGTAGCTGATGAAAATCAGCATTTTGTTGATGTTGCAGGTATTTTATACGATAAAACAGGAACCAAGCTGGTTCGTGTTCCATGGGGGATAAAAGATATTATTTCGTGGTCAAAATATTTGACCGTTATTGAACCATATGCATTTCAGAATACAAAGATTGAGCAGGTAACATTACCGGAAAGTTTTTATGAATTAGGACCTCATGCGTTTGCTGATGCACAAATTGGTATTTTAAGATGTTTGACAGATCAGACTCTTGAATTTGGAAATGCAGTATTTACTACAAATGATGCAGATAAATTGTCTGTTGAACAGATCATGGTAAAAGATGGGGAGTCAGATAATATATTTAAAAATGATTTGCTAAAACTTTATTCTTTTCTGTTACAGGAAGGATATACAGATGCAGATCAGTTAGCCAGCGTTACGTTAAAAACATCATCCGGTCCGATAGCGGAATATAGTATTGATGGTGGATGGCTGTTATCTGCAGGAGGTACAAAGATTGAAGCTGCAACGGAAGCTCTGCTAATTGAAAATCATTCTGTCAGAGTGCCGGACGGTGTGCAGGTTATAGGTAAAGACGTGATAAAAGATCTGCAGGGCTTGGAAAATCTGTACTTACCGGACAGTATCAGCGTGTTGGAGGACGGCTGCTTTGAATCTTCTACACTCATACATATTTATTTTGAATCTTCAAGTGCACCGGATTTAGACGGTAATGGAACGCTGTTTGGTAGAAATAACAATACTTCCGTTCAACTGTATATACCGGGAACTGCCTATGAGACATATTATGATAAATGGGTGGGAAGCAGTTTAAATACAAGCTATGGATCGGAAGGAGTCATGTATTTTTTACATCCGCAGGGAGACAATGTGATAACGGACGATGACGGCGTGGTTTATGTAGAGTTGCAGGATGGTTCTCGAATTTTGCTGGATGGAAAAAGTGCATCAGGTGAATATACGCTAAATGCAAACACTACAAAGATACGACCATATGCTTTTTGTGAAAATAAGAATATAACAGCAGTAAGAGTTCCGGCAGGAACAGAGCTGGTGTCCATCGGTGCTCATTCATTTGATATGTGCTCTTCTATGAGCAGATTTGTATGGGAAAGTATTTCTGCCACCAAATCATTGGAGCGGATTGGTGAATACGCTTTCTACGCGACAGCTTTGACCGGGTTACCGGATACGATGATAAGCGAGATACCGAGAGTAACTGAGGGTAGCGGAACCCCAACTGCTATAGGAACGTATGACTGTTGTGTCATATTTGAGGGCGAATATCGTGAAGGGAGAACCCCTGTTCCATTATTTACGAAGCTGGAGTTTATAGGAACTAATGCTTTTGCTGAATGCAAACAAATGGTTAAAATGAGTATTCCCAAAAATGATATTATGGTAAATGATAAGGCATTTAAAGATTGGAATGAAATGGCAAGTTATCATTTTAAAAATGTCTGGTTTGTAAATAGCGGATCAGAACCTGATGAATCAGATCCGAATCCGCCGCAGCCGGTTTCGCTGTCCACATATGTACAACCAATTGGAAGTGTAAAAGCTGCAATTTCAGGAGGATCCGGTGATGGCGGTGAGATCATGTCCTTGGATGAAACCGCAATGTTTGGGCTAATGAAACCGAATCAGGAAAGTACTGAAGAAGAGACGTTGACAACAGAGACTGCAGAAGACGAAGAGACTGTGGAGGACGTGCATGCTGTGGTTTCACCGGAGGACATCCTGGATGTACAGGAATATTTGACATCGATTACAGTATCTGATGATATTTTGAGATACATCGCAGTTTTATGTGAGGCAACCCGTGATTCGGAACTGGTGGAAATGGGAGTAAGTCCCCGTGGAGCTTTGGCTCTGGGACAGATCGTCCGTGCTCATGCACTTTTGATGAAAAGAGATTATGTAATCCCGGAAGACGTGCAGGCAGTATTTCTGGATGTATGCGAACATCGTATGATTATGCGGTCACAGGCAAGAATAGAGGATATTTCTGCAAGGGACTTTTTGCTTGGAATATTAGCTGATGTGAACCCTCCGGGTATGGGAATTGAAAAAAAGAAGATCAGAAGGGATTGATCTTATGATTAAGAATCGCATCTTATATTGTGCATTCGTTCTGATGTTTACAGTTATGTTCATGGCGACCAATCATTATCTGATACTCCTTTTGCTGATCTGTTTTCTGGCAGTGGCAGCAGTTTCTTTTGGTGTGCTTTTGTATGAAAAAAGTACGCAGAATATCACAATTGTTTTCCCTAGAAGCGGAGATATCCGAAAAGAGCCGGCCCTGCATTTTGTGATTGAACGCAAGTGGATCTTACCGATTGGAAGACTCAGACTGCATCTGGAATATGAGAATTCTCTATATGAAAAAAAGAAGCTGTGGAACTGTGTCTGGAGCCGGCAAATGAAATTCGTTCAGAATATGAAATCTCTCTTGGAAAATCCGAATGCGGAACTTTCAAAGTAGTGTGTAAACAGGGGAGAATCGAGGATGTTCTGGGTATCTGGCAGTTATCTGTCCCGGCACCGAAAGAGGTTTCCTACAGAGCCTATCCTTTGATACCGGATATTGAACTTGGTACTTCTCACAGGAATAAAAGAAAATCCGAGGGCGAGCAATATAATCCTAATCTAAGCGGAAACGATGTAACGGAAGTACATGATCTGCGTGATTACCAAAAGGGAGATGCTTTAAACAGGATACATTGGAAATTATCCAGTAAATTAGATCAGATTATCGTCAGGGAATTTGGTAATCCAACCAGTCATGAAACCGTTGTTTTATATGATGGGGCTTTTGCAGGATATCAGGATAATCATACTGCTGTAAATGGAGTCCTTGGGATGACGGCGGCACTGAGCAGGGCAATGATACGAGGGGACAGACCTCATAAAATAGCTTATTCCTATCACTATAATATGAAGCTGGAATCCATTACCAATGAAAATGAGATGATGAATTGTCTGACGGATTTACTGGGTTGTCATTTATCAGGGATGGAATTGCAAAGTGCACTTCTGGAAGAAAAAGTATTCACGGAGCATGTAATATTGGTAACAGGCTGCCTGGATGAGGCAAAATGCAACCGACTGGGTGAGAAAACAGAGCTGTCAGTGGTACTATTAACAGACGGAGACAAAGCGTATATAGAAGAGAGGCATCATTATAAGATTCTGGCTGTTCCATTACAGGGGATGAATGACCGAATTCACCAGATTGAGATATAAAGACTCTCAAAGATCAAATTCTAAGGAATAATGAAGGAACCATGCAGAGATGAAAGCAGAATCTATCATACTGGAAGAACTGCATATGGAAAATCGGGAAAACTGGCAGCAAAAACTGGGATATAATATTGCTGCTTTCCTTTTATTACCCGGGTTTTTGGCGGTAGTCAGATGTTTTTACTATAGTCGGGGAAGTAGGGTATTACTGTTTTGCTCGCTGCTCCTCCCTGTTGTTATGTGTCTGACGACGGATAGAAAATGGAAAGAACTTCCAAAATATGCAGCAGTTGCTCTTATGCTGGTCTGCGTGCTGATAAATCCCGTTGGATTTTCTACTGGTCTGGCTTATTTTGTAAACCAGTGTATTACAGCCTGGAATCACCACTTTACGGTATATATCAGTTTATATGAGTTAAGCGGGATATCTGATTTTAATCAGATGCAGTTTTGGGGCGTTGTGATCGGTGCTTTTTACCTTTTGTGGAAATGGAGTAGTGATAATAGCGGATTAAAATATCTGGGATTTTTTGAAACTGCTCTTTTATAGCAATTTATTTTCAATTGGCAGTTAACCCGGTTTTATGTCTGCTTTTTGCAGCAGGACTGCTCTTTACACTGATGGGAAAATCTTTTTATTATCAGGGCATGAAAATAGCAGTATCTATTATGCTCAGTATGGCAATAGTTCTGGCAACGGTGCTGTTATTTACCAATGATTTTCAGGGAAGCAGAGGCGCTGGTTATTCAGGGGGAAACGCTGGATGAGATGCATCTGCGGGGATTTGTGGGAGCTGATTTTGATGGGCGTTCATGGACGCCCCTTGCACTTTCTGTTTATTATGAAGAGAATGCCGGCATGATGGACTGGCTTAGTGAAAATGGATTTCAGATACCGTATCAGTTTGGCAGATTTGCTCTGGGAAGTGGAAATGCCAGCAGGAGAATGAACTATTCTGTGGAAAATAAGAGTGCTTACAGGAAATATATTTATCTTCCATATCCGGCAATAAATCTGACCGCGGGAAATGGAAAAATGGCATATGACTGGCAAGTGGCTTCTAAGGGTCTGATTGGAGCGCACACCTATTCTTTTGACTCAAGTGATATTAATGAGGCAGATATACAGGAGGTTCAGAGACTAATCGTGGATGATGCGGCATCAGAAGAATATCATCAGGCAGAATCGGTCTATCGAGCATTTGTGCATGAAAATTATCTGACAGTGGAGGAAACAGAACGAAATGTCATAGAAGATAATTTTTATCACGGTCTGGATATGACAGAAGCAACATATTATCAGATAACCAATCAGGTAAGACTGACACTTCAGCAGCTGAATGAGTACAAAACCGGAAATGCAGATACATATGGTGGAACAGAAGATTTTATTACCTGGTTTTGCGAAGGGGATCATGAACTGAATGCAGCTGCATATGCAACCGCAGCGGTGTTAGCCTATCGAACGGCCGGACTCCCGGCAAGATATGTGGAAGGATATTATCTGACAGCCGATGCGGCAGCAAGAGTAAAAACTGAGGCGGTTTTAACCCGGGCAGATGCCCATGCATGGGTGGAAGTATACATAGACGGAATCGGCTGGCTGCCGGTAGAAGTGGTGCCCGGAAATTATTATGCAGATTATACGGTAGAGGATGTTATCGCATCTCCGGAAAGTACCGTAAATGTGGTGGAGGATAATACAGATGCGTTAAAAGCCGGCACAGCAGATACGTTGAGTGGCAAGGAACCGGATAAAACGGAGCAATTGCCGGTAGTACAGAGGGTTGTGTATGTTCTCAGTATCATTATCCTGGTGATATTAATACTGTTTGCTATTGTTTATCTGGTCCGGATACAGGCCGGACTGCGCATACATTATTTTGAAAAAAAGCTGGAGCAGTTCAGCGGTTCAAAGAAACAGTGCCGTATCATTTATGAAAGAGTCTGGAAAATTTTTATGCTGTGCTCTTTGAAGGGAGATAAGAGATTTCCCTATGAGTGCAGTAAGGAATTTCAGAAGAAATTTACAGAGGTTGAAGAAGATGAATATATCAGGTTTCTGAATCTGACACAGAAAAGTATCTTCAGTGAAGAAGGATTAAATGAGGCAGAGTTTCATACGATCAAAAGCTGGCACGCATAAAAAGGAATTGGTTTCCTAATTATAATGTGGTATAAATGTGTTAGATTATCACACGTGAGTATTAAAAATGTACAAAGCAATATGAACAATAATTTGGCATCTACGCGAAAAGGCTCTGACATGGAGAAAAATATGGCAACTCGATTAGAACAAATACAAAAGCAGACAGTATCACAAAAGATGATTCAATCAGTTAAAATTCTGCAGATGAGTTCCCAGGAGCTTGCTGAATATATGAAGGAAGTGGCACTGGAAAATCCTGTCATTGATTTTTCAGATGGAGAAACAGAAGATAAAGATCAGGAACGAATTAAAAAACTGGAATGGTTAGCCAGCCTGGATGAACAAAACAGATTCTATTATCAGTATGATAAGGATGAAGCTGAGGAAGACACGGGTATGAACAATGTTTCTAAACCGGGACTGGAAAGCCTTGCGGACAGTTTAAGACTTCAGCTGATGGGAAAGAAACATTCAGAAAAGGAGCAAAGGGTATTTGATTACGTTATGGAGTGTCTGGATTCCAGAGGCTTCTTTTCTGTTGGCATTTCTGAGGTGGCAAAGGCCTGTAAAGTGACGGAGGATGAAGCAAGTGCGTGTGTAGAAGTTATGCGAAACCTGGAGCCGGTTGGTGTGTGTGCTGCCAATTTGCAGGAATGTATCTTGAAGCAGCTGGCTGATCGGGAAGATTGCGGCGAACTGGAGCTGACCATTGTACGGGAATATATGGAGCTTTTGGGAAAAAATCAGCTACATATTATTGCAAAAAATTTAAAGGTAGATGTATCAGAGGTTACACAAGCTGTAAAGCACATTAAAGAATGTAATCCGAATCCTGCGCAGGGATTTGACGACGGAGAATTGGTACGGGTTGTCGTACCGGATATTACGGTTGTTAAATTTCAGGATCATTTTGAAATATTGTTAAATAATTATACTTGCCCGGTGCTGCATATAAACAAAGAATATATGAATATGCTGAAAACAGACTGCGAAAAGGAAGTAAAGGATTATTTACTGGGAAAAGTAAAACAGGCCGAGGAAATCCAGGAGAGTATCAGTCGTAGAAGCTCCACTTTGCTGTCTCTGGCACAATGTATCGTGGATAAGCAGCAAAATTTCTTCAGAACCGGAGAAAAAAACTTGAGACCTTTTAGACTTGCAGAGGCCGCAGAGAGAATAGGCTGCCATGAATCTACGGTTAGCAGGGCAATTAAAGACAAATATCTGCAATGCTGTTATGGGGAATATCCATTAAGTTTTTTCTTTCCCAAAGGACTGGGAGAGGTTGACGAAGGAATGGCCGTTTTAGAGGTAAAGCAGCAGCTTTCACAGATTATTAAAGAGGAAGATAAACAGAAACCTTATAGTGATTCAAAATTAACGGAATTATTAAATGACAAGGGTATTGATATATCCAGAAGAACGGTAGCAAAATATCGTGAGGAATTAAATATCCCGAATTGCAGAGGCAGAAAGACCTATTAAAAAGAAAAATAAAAGTGCTTGACAAAATAGAATTACAATTATATAATACTAACATATTCAGCGATTCAAAACTTGATTCACATATTTTTGCGAAACATTAGTGTTGGTTTGATGTTTGGCAAAAATAT
>JAQUUX010000151.1 GCA_028693705.1 Lachnospiraceae bacterium
AATAAATAAACTGTAGTTTAAAGGAATAAAGATTGATGTAAAGGGACGGTTCAGCCGTGTATCATATGCTCACAAGCCCGTTTTCACTACGGTAAACACGTAGCTGTACATAAGTTCGCACAAGACGCGAACTAAGTACAGACGCGTTTACAGTGCTTGTTCGCATACGATACACGGCTGAACCTCGTTTTACGGCAATATTTATTTTCTTTAAGCTACAGTTTGTGGTGCCCTGGGGCGCAAAGACCCCAGTTACGGCAAATGAATAGTTGCAATAGTTTAGCCTTGGCTACAGACTGGACTAACTGTAGATTAAATTGGAATAAAGTATAAAGAAAGGGATGACTATATCACTCTGAGAGACACTTGAAACTCGTCAGTACTTGCTTGCGTATTTTGCAAGCTTATGTACTGCTACGAGTTTCATGTAGCGAAAGCGAGTCTCGAAGAGTGAGTATAGTCATCCCTTTCGGTTTGCTTTAATCCATTTAACCTACAGTTTAGGACAAACTTTCATATATCTTCCTCAATTCCTCTGTCAGCTTCATATTCTCATCATAATCAACAGGGCAGTCAATCACCGCCGGCTCATTCTTAGAGAAGGCTTCTTCCAGAGTAGGTACCAGCTCCTCTGCTTTGTTGATCCGGTAACCGCCAATGCCAAAGCTTTCAGCATATTTTACAAAATCAGGGTTATCAAAATCCACGTAGCAATGATCCCCATAGCGTTCATCCTGTTTCCATTTAATCAGACCGTAGCTGGAATCGTGGAAGATCAGTACCACGATATTAATACCCAGCCGTTTAGCGGTTTCCAGTTCCTGGGAATTCATCATAAATCCTCCATCCCCGGTAACTGCCAGCACTCTTTTCTGCGGATAAATCAACTTGGCAACGATAGCTCCCGGTACCGAGATGCCCATAGTGGCAAACCCGTTGGATATTAGGCAGGTATTGGGCTCATAGCAGTGATATTGTCTGGCGATCCACATTTTATGTGCACCAACATCGGAGATCAAAATATCAGATTTACCCAATACTTTTCTGATATCAGATATGATTCTCTGTGGCTTCATTGGGAATGCATCATCTTCTTCAAAAGCCGCATGTTCTTTTACCATAGCTTCCTTTAATGCCAATATCTTTGTAGGCTCTACCGTTCTGGTACAGCGATTCATGATCTGCTTTAAAGATTCGGAAATGTCACCTATAACTTCAATCTCCGGCTGAAACAATTTATTCACGTGGGCGGAACGGCTGTCGATATGGATGATTCTATGGTTTCCATCCGGATTCCATTTAGACGGTGCAAATTCTACAATATCATAACCAACAGCAATGATCAGGTCGGCTTCTTCTAATATTTTATTCTGATAATCTTTCTGGGGGATACCTATGCTCCACATACAATAAGGATTGTCATAAGGGATAATCCCCTTCGCCATCATAGTATGTACCACAGGGATACGCAGCTTATTCACAAATGCCGTCAAAGCCCCACTTGCCTGACTGCGAACCGCCGAATGACCCACCAGTATAACCGGTGTTTTGGCCTGGTATATTTCTCCGGCTGCCAGCTCTATGGTATCAAGGGATGCCACTTCATGACTCTGCTGGCCGCGATGTAGAGGAATGGCAGAAGGTCCCTCCGGTATGGTCATGGCTGCAATATTACAAGGCACGTCAATATGACATGCTCCCGGCTTTTCACTTTCCGCATATTTAAATGCGATTCTTACGATTTCACTTACCGTGTCAGGACGCACTACCTGCTTTGTTCTCTTGGTGATTGGCTTGAAAAGTTCCACCAGATCCAGAAACTGATGAGAAGTGATATGCATACGTTCTGTTCCCACCTGTCCCGTAATCGCAATAAGTGGCGCACCGTCACTGTTGGCATCTGCTACACCCGTGATCAGATTGGTGGCCCCAGGTCCCAAAGTAGCAAGACATACGCCTGCTTTTCTGGTAAGACGTCCATACACATCTGCCATAAAAGCTGCTGCCTGTTCATGTCTTACAGTAATAAACTGAATATTGGAATCCTTAATGGCCTCCATCACTGCCAGATTTTCCTCTCCCGGAATACCAAATATATATTTGACACCCTCACTTTCCAAACACTTTACCAGCATTTGTGCCACTGTGATATCCTGACTCATGTTACTAATCCTCCATTATTTTTACGCAAAATAAAAGACGCCTTGCACACACAAGACGTCTTTGTCTTTCAATTTTTCAACATATTTCTTTACAGACATCAACCCACTCAGCAAAATCCGAATATTTTTCCAGCTGCGAAATTGTTGTTTTTACCGCACTGTTGCCACTGCCTGCTGCCGGGTATACTATATCGTATTTTTTTAGCGACTGATCCAGATAAACAATCACGTCTTTATTATCAGCAAAAGGGCAAACACCACCCGGTGCATGTCCCACCAATTCCTCTACCTGGTCAAAAGCTATCATTTTAGCCTTAGTATGAAACTGATCCTTAAATTTTTTATTATCTACCTTAGATTCTCCCGATACCACGATGAGAATAGGTTTCTCATCTACCATAAAAGATAAAGTCTTTGCGATATGATCCGGCTCACAATGCAATGCCTCTGCTGCCAGCTGCACAGTTGCACTGGACTGCTCCAGCACAATAATCTCTGATTCTAATTCAGTTCCCTTTAACGCTTCCTGTACCTTTTCCAATGACATTTTACATGTCCTCTTTTCATTTTTTCTTCTATAACAATATACTAGATGATTTTGAAAAGTTCAATATTGGTATGGCTTGAGTTTCCGCAGATTTATCCACAAGCTCCTGATTTTATCAGCATTGTAATGAACAACTTTAAAAAAATGCCCAAAATATAAGGAATCTCATTCCTTTTTGATGTAAAATTAAGCTACCAAA
>JAQUUX010000079.1 GCA_028693705.1 Lachnospiraceae bacterium
CAGCCAAATAATGTATTAGGTGAGATACCTAATTCATCAGCCACCTTTTTACAAGAACCCATTTCCTGGGCGAGTTTAACGGCCTGAGCTTTATACTCGGGATCGTAGTGACGTTGATTACGTGCCATTTGTCAGCACCTCCTTATTCTCTTTATTATATACATAATCTTTGAATTAAGGGTGCCAACTTTATTTATACAACATCACATGGTCTTTTTCATAAAAAACCGTCTGTTGAAAAGCCCTGTCAATGTATCTCTTTCTGCAAGAATCTGAATCTGCTGCATCAAGTGTGTCTGGCTTCTGCCTATGATATTATGCAGACGCAGTCTTAACACAATAGGATTGTAGGGTTTTGTAATAAAATCCCATGCTCCCAGCTGCAGACACTCACTTTCCAGTGCATCATCATGTTCTCCTGTAGCAATCAGAACCGGAAGATTTTGATATTTATTTTCCCTGGCCATAATAGCCAAAAGTTCTTTTCCGGACATTTTTGGCATAACAAGATCCAAAATAACTGCCGAAATAGCACTGTAATTATCCTTTATAATTTCTAACGCTGTCAGTCCATTATCTGCAGAAATAACCTCATATTCATTCCGCAATATTTTTTTCAGAATATTACGATTGATCAGGTTATCTTCTACTATCAGAATCTGATTTTTCATTTGTACGGCTCCTCTGTCATCCTGCTAATCTAAAACAAAATGCACTTCCTCTAAAAAAGCAAAAAAAAAACAATCTGATAAGTCCCATCAGTTTGTTCCCGTCAAGATTCGTGCTGAAAGGACCGTTTATTGGCCCGTTTCTTTTTATTATAAATTGAATAATCTGTAAAATCAATCATTTATCTTCTTTTCTCCGAAAATTCTAAAGTTGTTGCGTATCTGAAGACTCAGTGTTATAATGAAATACTGCTTGAAGGAAAACACTAATTGTCAGTTGCCATATATATCCTTTCAAGTATTATTTTCAAGGGCTAGTCAAGGTTTCGACAGGGGTCTTGCAGCTGGAGAAGCTATCCGTAGGAAGATGCGTCAAATCGCAAATTAAACACAAACGCTAACGACAATTTAGCATACGCTGCCTAATGGCAGCTGTCAGCCTTAGAGCACCTATCCTTTAAGAACCTGGCATCGACTAGATAGGAAACGACATCGGCAAAGCTTTGAGCCGGTTGGGCGTATTATGAAGCTACCAAAGTTAATCGGCTGTTGTTTTCCGGTTTTCCGCGGGAACAGGTTGTGGCAAGCACAACCGGAATAAGCAACTATGATAGTAGAAGGACAGGGAATAGGCTTTTGGACACGGGTTCGACTCCCGTCTAGTCCACTAATCTGCAGTTTAAATGGATTAAAGCAAACCGAAAGGGATGACTATACTCACTCTTTGAGACTCGCTTTCGCTACTTGAAACTCGTAGCAGTACATAAGCTTGCAAAATACGCAAGCAAGTACTGACGAGTTTCAAGTGTCTCTCAGAGTGATATAGTCATCCCTTTCTTTGCACTTTATTCCAATTCAATCTGCAGTTAGTCCAGTCTGTAGCCAAGGCCAAACTATCGCAATTATTCACTTGCTGTAACTGAGGTCGCACCACCGGGCACCATAAACTGCGGCTAAAAGAAAATGAATATTGCCGTAAAACGAGGTTCAGCCGTGTATCGTATGCGAACAAGCACTGTAAACACGTCTGTACTTGGTTCGCGTCTTGTGCGAACCTACGTACAGCTACGTGTTTACCGTAGTGAGAACGGGCTTGTGAGCATATGATACACGGCTGAACCGTCACTTTACATCAATCCTTATTCCTTTAAACTGCAGTTTACAAATTTTTGATCTTGAACTCCCGCTCAGTCTCCCTGCGTGCGTCCTTCTTTGCAATATCCTGTCTCTTATCGTACAGTTTCTTACCTTTTGCCAGCCCTACCTTAATCTTTGCACGGCCTTCCTTAAAATAAACCTCCAGTGGTACTATGGTATAGCCCTGCTCCTTCAGTTTATTATCCAGTTTCAAAATCTCACTTTTATGCAGTAACAGTTTTCTGACCCTAAGCGGATCCTTATTGAAAATATTTCCTTTTTCATAGGGGCTTACATGCATACCATACACATGGATTTCCCCGTTTTGAATTCTGACCCAGGCTTCTTTGATACTGCATTTACCCATACGCATGGACTTCACTTCTGTTCCGTGAAGTTCCAGTCCTGCTTCATAGGTTTCTTCTATAAAATAATCATGAAAAGCCTTTTTATTATTGGCCACTAATTTCATAGCTTCCTTTGCCATGTTCTCCTCCCGGTGCTATTTTTATGCTAGCGCCTTTTCATTGCATTTGTTCTTCATCTGTCAGTTTTTATTTTCTCTCGACAGTTTCAATTCTTACTCTACAGGCAGTACAAAATCAATGGTACGCGCCATTACATCCACTTCATGCACCTGTACTGTGATTCGTTCTCCCAGTTTGTATCGCTTACCGGTCTTCTCGCCAACCATCTCATAGGCTGCTTCATCATAGTAGTAATAGTCTCCCGGAATAGAAGACACATGTACCAGTCCTTCCACTGTATCCGGCAGTTCCACATACAAGCCATAGTTCGTAATACCTGAAATAACACCTTCAAAGCATTCACCGATTCTGGCATTCATATATTCTGCCTTCTTCAGCTTATCAGTCTCCCGCTCTGCTTCATCTGCCCGTCGCTCCATCTGTGAAGAATGTTTGGCAACCTCCGGCAAAATTTCATTATAATGCTCTATTCTCTCCGGCTTCATTTTACCACGAAGCTGTTCCTTGATGATACGATGAATCTGTAAATCAGGGTATCTTCTGATTGGAGAAGTAAAATGACAGTAATATTTACACGCCAGACCAAAATGACCGGTACATTCCGTTGTATATTTTGCCTGTTTCATACTGCGAAGTGACAGACGGCTAAGCAATGCTTCCTCCGGTGTTCCCTCTATTTTAGTTAACAGCTTCTGAATTTCCTTTGGATGTATCTCATCTCCGGTTACTTTAATGGAATAACCGAAATTCTTTAAGAAGGTTCCTAATTTCTGGATCTTCTCCGGATCCGGATTGTCATGATTACGATAAACAAAAGGAAGTTCCATCCAGAAGAAATGCTCTGCCACTGTTTCATTGGCGATCAGCATGAAATCCTCAATTAATTTGGTGGCTTCATTTCTGTCATATGGCTTAATGTCAGTAGGATGCCCCTCTTTATCCAGTATAATCTTGGATTCCGGAAAATCAAAGTCGATAGAACCGCGCTTTCTACGATTTTTTCGTAAAATATGTGCCAATTCATTCATCCGTTCAAACATGGGAACCAGTGCTTCGTATTCCTTGCACTCTGCTTCGTCCTTATCTTCCAGAATTTTACTAACGCTGGTATAGGACATTCTACGATCCACTTTCACAACAGTTTCCGCGATTTTATAATCCACTACCTCGCCCTTATTATTTATTTTCATCATACAGCTAAGTGCCAGACGATTTTCTCCTGCATTCAGAGAGCAAATGCCATTACTTAAGGTGTGCGGCAGCATAGGGATGACACGATCCACCAAATAAACACTGGTGCCTCTTTCCTTTGCTTCCCAATCCAGTGCAGAATTCTCCTGTACATAATTGGACACATCTGCGATATGAACGCCCAGACAGTACAAATTGCCTTCCATGGAAAGGCTGACCGCATCATCCAAGTCCTTAGCATCTTCTCCGTCGATAGTGACCATCTGCACATCTCTGAGATCCATTCTGCCGGTCATGTCCATCTCCCCTACGGGAACTGCCACACGTTCTGCCTGCTTTAACTGCTTTTCTGCAAATTCCACCGGCAGCTCATACCCCCTGACAATGGACATAATATCCACACCCGGATCATTGATATGTCCCAGGATCTCGATTACCTTGCCTTCCGGCTTTTTGCCGTCACCGCCATAGCTTGTGATCTCTACTACAACCTTATGACCTTCTACCGCACCCTTGCTGCGTTCTTTTGGTACGAAGATATCTGCTGCAAGCTTTCCGTTATCAGGTACTACGAAACCAAAGTTACCGGAAGAAGCCACCTGAAAAGTACCAACCACATTGGTAATCCCATGCTCCAGAACCTTTACGATTTCTGCCTCTCTGCGCTTTCCGCCTTTAGGCGGTAACAGTACAGCCTGAACCGTATCTTTATGAAAAGCACCATGGGTTTTACCTTCCGGTACATATAAATCATCTTCCTGATCCTCGATTTCAATAAAGCCAAAGCCCTTGGCATTACTGATAAAGGTCCCGATCAGCTGTCTGCCTTTACCTTTGATGATCTTGCCCTTCTGGGTAATCTCTGCTTTACCTTCAATGACCAATGCCTGCAATACTTCGCCGAGAGCTGCACGATCTGCTTTTGGCACCTGCAAAAACATAGCAAACTCTTTTTCCTTCATAGGAACATAAAGCTCATCCTGCAATAAGTCACATATTACTTTTTTTCTTTTTTCTAATTGTTCTGTTGTCAATCTTTCCTCCATGTCAAACCCTGTTTGACGATACGCTTGCACCACTTGCCCGGTACAACTCTTTTTCTATAAAAAAAGCAGCGATGACGTGTCATCACTGCCTTCTATCAACCTAATTAAAATTTAGAGATATTTAACACTGCCGCAAGTACAATGAACACAACTGCCAGCACTCTGGTGATCTTAACAAGAGCACCTTCCATGGAACGGCCTTTGTTCTTACCCCAGTAGGTCTCTGCCACACCGCTGATGGCGCCAAGTCCTGCAGATTTGCCTTCCTGCATCAGTACCAGTACGATCAATGCAAGGCTTACTAATATAAAAATTACGGTTAATACTGTTCTTAAAACTGCCATCTTCGATTCCTCCTAAACACTTAACATTAGAATTTTACCATAGAAGAGACTTGTTTTCAACAACTATTTTCAAAAAGGGGACGTATAGCTTCCAGTTCTGCCAAGTTCCTCTTCGATTCGCAACAGCTGATTATACTTCGCTACACGTTCACTTCTGCAAGGCGCTCCTGTTTTGATCTGGCCGGCATTTACGGCAACCGCCAGATCTGCAATAAAGGTATCCTCTGTTTCACCGGAGCGATGAGATATAATGGAATGAAATCCCGCTCTCTTCGCCATTTCAATAGCTTCCATTGCTTCTGTCAGAGTACCGATCTGATTTACCTTTACCAGAATGGCATTGCCACAATGAAGTTTAATGCCACTTGCAAGCCTTCTGGTGTTAGTAACAAATAAATCATCCCCTACCAGCTGCAGACGTTTCCCCAGCCTCTCTGTCAGCTTCTGCCAGCCTTCCCAGTCATCTTCCTGTAAGGGATCTTCAATAGAACGAATTGGAAACTTTTCACACAGATCCGCATATAAGGAAATCATCTTATCCGTACTTCGCATCACAGCTGTTTTCTCCGTATCCGGTACAATGGGGGATTGTCTGTTAAGCATCTCTGTTTCTCCTGGAAAATAATACATCCCGGCATCTGCCTGATGCAGTTCTGACGCTGCTGCATCCATAGCAAAGACAATATCCGTACCCAGCTTATAGCCTGCCTGCTCTACAGCTTTGGACAAATAAGAGAAAACTGCAAAAGCATCTCCCACATCCGGTGCAAATCCACCCTCATCGCCTACCGCGGTAGAAAGTCCTTTTTTTGCAAGAATTTTCTTTAATGTGTGGTATATCTCCGTTCCCATTCTGAGACCTTCTGAAAAAGAAGACGCACCAACCGGCATAATCATAAATTCCTGAAAATCCACCGTATTCTTGGCATGGACACCACCATTTAAAATGTTCATCATGGGAACCGGCAATCACTTAGTCACTGCACCACCCAGATACTGATACAAAGGAATCCGAAGTCCCTCTGTCGCCGCTCTTGCCACAGCCATGGAAACTGCCAGTATGGCGTTAGCTCCCAGATTTTCTTTGTTATCCGTTCCATCTGCTTTTTTAAGCAGCGCATCAATCTCCATCTGGTTCAGGGCATTCTGTCCCAGGATGGCCTGGTTGATCGTGGTATTAATATTCTCTACGGCACTTTTTACCCCCAAACCCTGATAACGCTCCGTACCATCTCTTAATTCCACAGCTTCAAATTTCCCGGTAGAAGCCCCGGAAGGAACTGCAGCCCTTGCCCGGTATTCCTGTTCTGTCAGAATATCCTTTACCGTAACTGCTGCTTCCACTGTAGGATTCCCTCTGGAATCCAGTATTTCATGTCCTTTTACTGACGTAATTTTCAAATATGTTTTCATAACAAAAGGGCCTCCTAATTTGCAAAACGATGTTTACTTTGTTTTACAAGTTAGAATGCCCTTTTTACTATATATTATGTGTTTTTATTTTTTAATCAATAAAGAAGTTCCTGTCATCTCAACCGGCTTCTCCATACCCATCATCTCAATCATGGTCGGTACGATATCTGCCAGACAGCCACCCTCTTTTAAGGTATAGGCACTGTCATAATTTACCAGAATAAATGGAACAGGATTGGTGGTGTGTGCAGTAAATGGTGCACCTGTTTCATAGTCAACCAACTGCTCAACATTACCGTGGTCAGCACAGATAAACATCTGTCCGTCTACTTCTTTCAAAGCAGCAACTGCTTTGCCTACACATTCATCGATTGCTTCCACAGCCTTTACAGCAGCTTCCATAATACCTGTATGACCAACCATATCAGGATTTGCAAAATTGATAATGATCACATCATACTTATCAGAACGAATTGCTTCGCAAAGCTTCTCACAGACTGCCGGTGCACTCATCTGAGGCTTCAGATCATAGGTAGCAACATCCTTAGGAGAATTTACCAGGATTCTGTCTTCGCCTTCGTTTGGTGTTTCAACACCGCCGTTGAAGAAGAAAGTAACATGTGCATATTTTTCTGTCTCAGCGATTCTTGCCTGCGTCATGTGATTTGCTGCAAGCCACTGCCCGAATGTATTGGTTACTTCTACTTTCTTGAAAGCAACTTCCTTGTTTGGGATCAAAGGATCATATTCCGTAAAGGTAACAAATGTTACATCCAGTCTCTTAGCACGATTAAATTTATCAAAAGCATCATCACAGAAGCAATGTGCAATTTCTCTTGCACGGTCAGGTCTGAAATTAAAGAAAATCACAGAATCCTTATCCTGTATGGTTCCTACTGCTTTGCCGTTCTCTGTTACAACGGTAGGCTTAACGAACTCATCATTTTCGCCCTTATCATAGGAAGCCTGGATACCTGCTGTTGCAGAATCACATAACTCGCCTTCGCCCTTTGTCATGGCGTTATAAGCTTTTTCTACACGATCATAGTTGTTATCACGGTCCATTACATAATAACGACCTTCTACGGTAGCAACCTTACCAACACCGATCTTAGCCATCTCAGCCTCTAAAGCCTCTACATAGCCCTTTCCGCTTGCCGGCGGTGTGTCACGTCCGTCTAAGAAACAATGAACAAATACCTTGTCCAGACCATTTTTCTTTGCCAGCTCTAATAATGCATATAAGTGTGTATTATGGCTGTGTACACCGCCATCACTTAGCAGACCAAATAAATGAAGTGCACTGTTATTAGCCTTGCAATTCTTTACAGCGTCCAATAATGCTTCGTTTGTAAAGAAATCGCCATCCTGAATAGACTTAGTAATTCTGGTCAGTTCCTGATATACGATACGACCGGCTCCCATATTCAGATGTCCAACTTCGGAGTTACCCATCTGTCCATCCGGAAGTCCAACTGCCATGCCGCTTGCGTACCCCTTTACAAAAGGATAGTCCTGCATCAGCTTGTCCATAACAGGTGTCTTAGCCTGTGCGATTGCATTACCCTCAGTTTTGTCATTTAAGCCGTAGCCATCTAAAATCATTAATACGGTAGGTTTCTTACTCATTTATATGTTCTCCTTTCAAACTTGGAACTTTACATTTTATAAAGATTGTTATTTCTCTCACAATCTTGAATTATACAATGATTTGATATTATCTGCAATCCCAAACTTTGTTTAATCTCCTTCATTCTACTTCTATCAGTCTTCTTCCGCCCAGCTGACGATAACTAAAAGTGTTCCCTTTTCCACGGAAACTACAGCTTCCTCTCCGATAAACTCATTACTGATTCCCACAGGAAAAGCATTGGTTACAGTTGCCTGATCCAGTGTATATTTCAGTCCCGTTTCATTCACACCTACTGCCTGATCTCCCAGAGAAAAAACAGAAAGATAACCGGTTAAATTTTTATTAAAATGAATAGCCTCATCTTTAATAACAGTTACCATACAGGAGGCATCCATTAAATATCCCACCGCATCATTTTCTTTTAAATAAGTAAGGCATTGAATATTGGCCATGGAATGCTCCAGTCTGCCCCCCATCGCTCCATATATATGAAATTTACGATAGCCTTTTTCCAAACCGATTCGTATAGCCGCCAAAGTATCTGTATCATCCTTGATCGTTGGTAACAATACAAAACGATCCGGATTCTCCTCTTTCCACTGTAACAGCTCTGCTTTTACAGAAGAATCCACTGAATCCATATCTCCCACGATCATATCCGGCAGTACATTTACCAGACTGCAATATAAGAAACCGCCATCTGCTGCGATTACATAATCCTCATCTTTTACATCTATTTCCACCGGAGTAAAGTCACCGGCTGCCATAATTATACATTTTCCTGTTTTAACCTGCTGTTCCAAAATTGCCTCCTTATTTTTGTGCCACATATGAATTCATTATGCTATAATAGCCCCATGAAATCAAGAGAAGAACATTGCATTTTTTATGCGAAAAACCAGGAAATTCCATATACGCTGATCCGTTCGGACCGCAGAAGCATCTCTATTAAAATTACCGCAGGTGCCAGCATGCAGGTACGCATTCCCCTGACAGTAAGAACCGAACAGGTAAATCAATTTTTATCAGAGAAATCTGACTGGATCATCAAGCATCTGGCGCAGACACAGGTAGAATTACAAAGAGCCAGAGAACAAAATCCTCAGCTGTTCGAACCTGCTTCGCCAAAGCTGGCCGCCAAACAGAAACGATTGGAAAAACGTTACCGCGAACTGGCCCGTACCTATATTACCAAACGGGTGGATTATTATACTGCCCTGGTGGGTAAAAGCTATTCCAATATTACGATCAGAGATCAGAAAACCCGCTGGGGCAGTTGCTCCGGGCGAGGAACCCTTTCCTTTAACTGGAGACTTATTCTGGCTCCGCCAACGATCCTGGACTATGTTGTCGTACACGAAGTCTGCCATCTGCTCCATATGGATCATTCCAAGGCTTTCTGGCAGTCTGTAGAAAATATTCTACCGGATTATAAAATATCCCGTACCTGGTTAAAACAAAACGGGAACCGACTCGCAGCAAGCTACGAACCAGTTCCCTATTCTGCTGATTAGCATATTCTGCTAATCAGTTTTTTATGTCAGATCTAAATCTTAATACTTACGTTTCTTTTCATGAAGCTGACCGTCATATCCCATTTCCAACTTCTTCTTACGTCCGCCATTATCTCCGCCTGCAGATGCTCCAATGCCTTCTCCAGGTTTCTTATCACGCTGTCTGCGTTCAAAGAAGAAAGAAGACTTCTTTGTATGCTCGCCGTCCTTCTGATATCCGCCTTCACGTTTACCACCTTCAGAACGTCCACCATAGCTTCTGCCACCATCACGATTACCGTAGTTTCTGCCGCCTTCACGATTTCCACCGTAACTTCTGCCACCATTTCCACGATTGCCATAGCTTCCTCTGTTACCGCCTTCACGTCTGCCGCCGGTAGAACGTTCGATAACAAGTTCCTTCATCTCTTCGCCCATCTGCTGCTTTAAGAAAGCTGCAGCCAGATCAAGTGCTGTGAAATCGTCTTCTAACATACGATCTTCAATAATCTCTACCATAGGTGCCAGATTTTCTTTAGACATTGTATCCAGAACTTCTTTTAAAATCTTATCAGCTTTTCTGGTAGTTACTTCTGTAACAGAAGGAATCTTACGTTCTTCAATCTTAGTCTTACAGATCTTTTCGATATCACGGATCTTATATACATCTCTTCCACAAACAAGGGAGAATGCACGACCTGTTTTACCTGCACGACCTGTACGTCCGATACGATGTACATAATATTCAATGTCATCCGGAACGTCAAAGTTAAATACTGCTTCTACATTATTAATATCAATACCTCTGGCAGCTACATCTGTAGCAATCAGGATATCGACTCTGCCAGCCTTGAATAACTTCATAACAGTATCTCTCTGGTTCTGGGATAAATCGCCATGTAAACCTTCTGCACTGTAACCGCGTTTCTTCAAATGCTCTGCCAGTTCATCTACCATTCTCTTGGTATTACAGAAGATCAAGGAACGCTTAGGATTGTAATAATCCATCAGACGACATAAAGCCTCTTCCTTCTGTTCTCTTCTCATCCAGTAATAATACTGTTTTACCAGATCAACAGTGATCTCTGTTTTCGTAACCTTAATAAATTCTGCATCTCTCTGATAAGTACGAGTGATGTCCAAAATAGGCTTTGGCATTGTTGCGGAAAATAATGCTACCTGCCTCTCAATCGGCATTTCTTTCAGGATTGTTTCCATATCCTCACGGAAGCCCATATCTAACATTTCATCTGCCTCATCTAAGACTACCATTTTCACATGATCTGTCTTGATGGTTTTACGACGCATATGATCCATAATACGTCCGGGTGTACCGACTACGATCTGAACACCTGCTCTTAAGCCTTTAATCTGTCTTACAATATCCTGTCCGCCATAGACGGGAAGGATCTTAATTCCATGCATATATTTTGCAAATTTGTGTAATTCATCTGCTGCCTGCATAGCAAGTTCTCTTGTTGGGCAGATAACAAATGCCTGTACATCTTTGCTCTCTGTATCGATCATCTGCAGTAATGGGATACCAAACGCTGCTGTCTTACCAGTTCCGGTCTGCGCCTGACCAATAATATCGCGTCCGGTAAGCATGGCTGGAATGGCACGCTGCTGTATCGGTGTCATCTCCTCAAATCCCATTTCTTTTACTGCACGCAGTATACGCTCGTCAACATTAGAATCCTCATAGCTCATTGCTATTGGTGTTTCGGATTCCAGTTCCACGTTTACATTTTTCTCTTGATCCATTCAATTCCTCAATCTTTCTTATTGTTGCACTGATTCGTGTTGTTTACCATGCAACTCTTCCGCAAAAGCCGCATATCTTTATATAATGCCTCATTGCGGCCTTTTTGTCAAGTAATTTATCTTGACAAATCAAATCCAGTCTGACAAATCTGATAATTCCGCTAAAATCATACAGCCAGATTACTGCAAACCCGGTTTTTGCCTTTTTCTTTTGCATCATAAAGACATCGGTCTGCCTCTCTAAAAGGATTATCCCCATTTTCTGAATAAGCCACACCTCCGCTGACAGTAATACGTGCTCCCGCTTTGATCTGCTCTGACGCAATACTTTGAATCAGTTTTTGCGTAATTGCAACGCCTTTTCGTAAATCTACATTCTTTAATATCATGCAGATTTCTTCACCGCCATAGCGGTATGCCCTTCCCTGTTCCGGCAGCTGTTCCCTCACAATGGCAGCGATTCTTTTCAAGACAAAATCCCCTGCAGCATGACCAAAACAGTCATTTACTTTTTTAAAATCATCAATATCCAGCATAACCAGACAATAGGAATAATGACGTTTTTCAAACAGAAGTCTGTCGTGTTCATAGATCTTTCGATTCCGAAGCATGGTTAAAGCATCCATATTCAGGTATTGAACAACGACATAAACAATCATGGAAAAGAGCAATATAATGACGGTACAGAATAAGACAAAATAAATTGCTCTGCTAAGTGCTTCTCTCTGCATGGCATCATCACTCAGTTCGTGAATACCATCATTTAGATTAAGTAACAGATATTGTCCGTATAAACTGGTCATTTCTGTTATGGTTTTCTGATTTTCCAAAGATTTCATTACCTGATATTCGGAAATCAGATTTGCATCACCGTTTTTGCCTGCATTGATTACAGTTTGCAGCATGTTTAACTTCATAACCCTGAAATTATAAGTGTCACAATATTCCAAATATTCATTTACATAAGGAAACGCTGCTTTTAATTTACCTTTGGAAATATGTACCTTAGTCTGCAGCTCATAAAACGGCAAACGATAATCACAGATCAGATATAAATTATCCGGATCCATTCCAAATGTATCATCATAAGTATACTTGGATAAAAGCAAATCTGCATCCACATAGTTCTGTTCCAAAACATACAGACGTACCTGCAATAAATCATGTTTTGCCTGCAAAAGATCTGTATAAGGATCATTTTCGATTTGTCCGATAGCCAGCTGTGCTTTTCCCAGACGAATATCTGCATCACGGAGATTTCTCCGCATCTCCTGAATATCAGCATAAGTCAGATAGAACTTTGCCCAAAGACTTTGATTGTTACATTCTTCTAAGATCCCTTTATTTTCCAGATCGTCCAGCATCTCCTTGGCCGCATCATAGCCGCCATTGGCATACAAACGACCCGCATATTCCATGGTAAGACGAGCTGTTTCGTCCGGCAGTTTTCCCTTTTCCAGATAGAACATCGCTTTTGCCACATTCTCGTTATATTCTCTATCCACCCCTGACATATAGGAAATTTCTGCCAGGCTTTTATAAATCCGGCCTCTGGTGCCATAAGTTAATTTGTCCAGATGCAATAACTGCTCCAGTTGCTCTTTTTCCGACTCTGCCTGGGTCTCTGCTAAGGTAAGTTCTGATAAGACTGCCTTAGCCTCTGCCTCTGCTGTCCTGCGTTTTGCAATTCCATTCGTCTCAAATATGACCTCTGTAAGACAGATCACGAGAATTATCATACAGACAATGATTATTTTCTTTTTATTGTCACGAAATAATTCCCTGATCATAAGCAAAAGCCCTCCGTGATTTTTATTTTATCACACAAGGCTGATGTTTTCAAAAAAATATAGAGGAATTGTGACAGTTTAGAGAATGAAATGGATCGCATGGTTCTTCATAAGAAGCTATATATAATACAAAAAGCATATCAAACAATTTTATGGCATCAAATATGTATCGTTATATGGAAGTGGATTAAAAAATCCTTTTATACAATTAGGATTTATGATACACAATTGTGAGACGGGGGTGCGGACAGTTTCTTGGACTGGCTAAACTGCTAATCTGAGGCTTTGTCTGTACTCCCTTGGGCTCATATTTCCTAATGATAATTTGATTCTTTTTTCGTTATACCATACCAGATAA
>JAQUUX010000152.1 GCA_028693705.1 Lachnospiraceae bacterium
CTGTACTTAGTTCGCGTCTTGTGCGAACTTATGTACAGCTACGTGTTTACCGTAGTGAAAACGGGCTTGTGAGCATATGATACACGGCTGAACCGTCCCTTTACATCAATCCTTATTTCTTTAACCTGCAGTTTACTTCTGCACAATATTCACCAGTCTGCCCGGTACATAAATCTCTTTTACGATGGTACCTGTCAGTTTATCTGCTACAGCTGCTTTACCGGCTGCAATTGCATCATCCTTGCTGATCTCGGCATCTACCATGATCTGTGCTCTCACTTTGCCGTTAATCTGTACAGCAATTTCGATGGTGTCTTCTTTTGTCTTTTCTTCGTCAAATTCCGGCCATGCAGTTTTGTAGATCTGTCCTGCGAAGCCTGCACGCTGCCATAACTCTTCTGTCATATGAGGTGCAACAGGATTTAATAATGTTAAGAAGGTCTGATATTCAGCCTTATTTACTTCATTCTTTTTGTAGAAATCATTGATCAAGGACATGAGTGCTGCAATACCGGTATTGAATTTCAGGTTCTCAAAATCCTGGCTGACTTTTTGGATTGTCTGATGCATTCTGGTTTCCAGATCAGCTGAATATTCGGTTCCATCTACCAGGATGTCCTGTAATTTCCATACACGATCCAGGAAACGACGACAGCCTTTTACGCCGTCATCTGACCAGGAAGCTGCAAGATCAAAGGCACCGATGAACATTTCATAGGTTCTAAGGGTATCTGCACCATAGTCATTTACAATATCATCAGGATTGATAACATTGCCACGGGACTTGGACATCTTTTCACCGTTTTCACCCAGGATCATACCATGAGAGGTTCTCTTCTGGTAAGGCTCCGGACAAGGCACAACCTTCTCATCATAGAGGAATCTGTGCCAGAATCTGGAGTACAGTAAGTGCAATGTGGTATGCTCCATACCGCCATTGTACCAGTCAACAGGCATCCAGTATTTCAAAGCTTCCGGACTTGCCAGAGCATTTTCATTATGCGGATCTGTATAACGCAGGAAGTACCAGGAAGAACCTGCCCACTGAGGCATGGTATCTGTTTCTCTCTTAGCCGGACCTCCACAGTGGGGACATGTAGTATTGACCCAGTCAGTCATTGCTGCCAATGGAGATTCTCCGTTATCGGTAGGCATATAGCTTTCTACTTCCGGTAAATGTAAAGGCAATTCGGATTCCGGAATACCAACATAGCCGCATTTATCACAATGTACAATCGGAATAGGCTCGCCCCAGTAGCGCTGTCTGGAGAATACCCAGTCACGTAATTTGAAGTTAGTCTTTGCTGTACCAATTTTCTTTTCTTCCAGGAAAGCAATCATCTTTTTCTTTGCTTCCACTACTTCTAATCCATTTAAGAAATCAGAATTAATCAGGACTCCGGTTTCAACATCTGTAAAAGCAGCTTCATTTACATCAACTGCTTCCCCATTTTTTGCAACAACCTGTATAATTGGAAGGTTAAATTTCTTTGCAAATTCCCAGTCTCTGTCATCATGGGCAGGAACTGCCATAATAGCACCGGTTCCATAGCTCATCAGAACATAATCAGAAACCCAGATCGGGATTTCTTTATTATTTACAGGGTTAACTGCCATTAAACCGTCAATAGCAACACCAGTCTTATCCTTAGCCAGCTCGGAACGCTCAAAATCAGACTTTCTGGCTGCCTGTTCACGATACTCTACAATAGCATCCCAGTTCTTGATTTCTGCTTTATATTTATCCAATAAAGGATGTTCCGGTGAAACTACCATATAAGTAGCACCGAATAAAGTATCACAACGTGTGGTATAAACCGTAAGCTTCTCAGCTTTACCAGCAATCTGGAAATCCACTTCTGCGCCCTGGGATTTACCGATCCAGTTTCTCTGGGATGTTTTTACACGTTCAATATAATCAACGTCATTTAAGCCTTCCAGAAGCTTGTCTGCATACTCTGTGATCTTTAACATCCACTCACTCTTGACTTTACGAACAACAGGGCTTCCGCAACGTTCACAAACGCCGTTTACAACTTCTTCGTTAGCAAGACCAACCTTGCAGGATGTACACCAGTTGATAGGCATTTCTTTCTTATAAGCAAGTCCTTCGTTGAATAATTTCAGGAAAATCCACTGGGTCCATTTATAGTATTCCTGATCCGTGGTATTGATCTCACGATCCCAGTCAAAGGAATAACCAAGAGACTGTAACTGCGCCTTAAATCTGGCAACATTATTCTTGGTTACAATCTTTGGATGGATTTTATTTTTGATAGCATAATTTTCAGTAGGAAGACCAAAAGCATCCCAGCCCATTGGAAACAGTACATTATAGCCCTGCATTCTTCTCTTACGTGAAACAATATCCATTGCTGTATAAGGTCTTGGATGACCTACATGAAGTCCCTGTCCTGATGGATACGGGAATTCAACTAATGCATAATATTTTGGTTTGGAATAATCATCTGTTGCTGCAAAAGCTTTTTCATCAGCCCAGATTTTCTGCCATTTCGGTTCCACCTCGTGGTGGTTATAAGGTTCAGCCATTTTAATCCTCCATGTTGAAACTATTTATTGCAAAGATCCCTGTCTGAAATATATTCAAAGCAGAAATCCATACCCACTAATTCTACCATTCCTTGCTTACTTGTCAAGAAAAATGCTTTCTGCCACCAGTTCACCGGTTACGATCAGTCTGTGTGTCGCAACATATAAAGGCGTGCAGGTAATCAAAGTAACCGTAGCATCTTTTGTTGGATCTAATACAGACATTTCATCCGGCGCTACTACCTTTGTCCCGGTTACATGATAGGTATAAGTTCCCTTTTCTGTTTCCAAAATAATCTCATCTCCGATTTTGACTTCATCCAATCTGTTAAA
>JAQUUX010000153.1 GCA_028693705.1 Lachnospiraceae bacterium
GTTTGGCAGCAAATGATTTACCAGAACCCGGTGTTCCTAAAATAACACCGTTTGGTGTACGAAGTTTCTTTCTATCCGCCATAATCATATTGTTGCTAAGTTCGTTTAAGCCATAATAGATCGCAGGCGATGGCATAAATAACTCTTGTGTACAAAAAGGTACTAAAACAGCGGTACTCTTTGTGGTAAGGTTTCTTTCAATCTCCGTTTCATTACAGCCAATTGGAGCCGATGCCATAAGACCCTGCTCCTGTAAATACTGCAGGCATCTGAGATTACAATTTGCCTGTTGAATGATACCGGATACCCTCTGTATGATATTTCCAAGCTTCTGCTTTGTCTTTCCATAACAGGTAATGAGGAAGGTCATTTTAATCATTTTCTGATTACTGCTATTTAAATCTTCCAAAAGATCTATGGTATCCTTTTCATACGTGATGATATCCGTAGGAAGAATATCCATATCATATCCACTACGAACTGCCTTCTTTTGTTCCTCAATCTTCATTTTCTGAATGTTGCTTAATGCACCCTTTAACTCTTTAATTGCTTTTACAGGGTCCATAGTCTGCATATGCATTGAAATGGTCAGATTATCATCAATATCCAGTAGCTTTTTTACAAGTTCATCGGAAACTCTTGGTGCAATCATATCCAGGTAAAATACAGAACCATACATTTCTCCCGACCGAAATCTACTTGGATATCGAAAATCAAATCCCGGTGGTGCAATATAGTCCTTTACTGATTTTCCAGATTCCGCTAATTCTTTAAATGAAAAATGGAAAGGTTCCATCGTTCCCTGATTAAAATACTCATAGAGGATACGAATTCTTTCCTTCCCATCTAGTGCCTTGGCATTTGTGCCAATGTTATTTAAATTGCGAATGACATCTTTTTCGATGTTTTTAAGCTTTGCTCTGGCTTCCTTTAAACCATTGCACTCTGTACCAAAAATAATGTATTTTGATTTTAAGATACCATTGTTTCCTTTCGCTGCCTGCTTCTTTAACATAGTGGCATATTCCTCACGAATGTCATCGAAGATATCTTGTTGCAAAGGAATATTAAACTGATCTGCTAATACCTTTTCATTTACCTGTCTTCCAAATAAAAAGAGTTCAAATTTAATAGCTGGATCAAAATAGTTAATGAACTTGCTGTACTCCTCCAAGATATATCCCTGGTCATCAATCTCCAAGAGTTCATAGTTGATATCATAAAACTCTACCATTTTTGTAAAATAATTGTGTTTGACCTGACAAATGCCATCCTGATACATTTTTTCAAACGTAATGCTTTTCTGTGCTGTGGTTGGTATCTTTTTGGTTCTGGGATTACCACTCAATAATCGCAATAATTCTGCCAGTCGGCTTTTTTCTCTAATAGAAAGACCTGTTTTTGGTTTTTTCTTTCTAAAACCCGGCTTTCTTTTTTGATTCCTTTGTGCTTCCTTTTGCTTTTTCTTCAAGGTATTTTACCTCCTCCCTAATTTTTTCTTTCTCATCTAACTGTCTGTAAAGATTCTCTGATTTATATGGTCTTATTCCTGGCACTAGAATCTTCTGTCGTATCATAAAATACAATATTTTTTCTGCCGGAAATCCATCTCTTGTATACATTGCAAAAATAAAGAATGGCACCATGATTGCTACCATGATAATGGATGCAGCTTGCACTCCGATTATATTCTTAAACAGAAAGTAACTCGGAACACCGGTAAATGCTGCTCCACTAAAACAGATTATCTGACGCTTGGTTAAATTTAGTGCTATTTTATTTTTGATTCCTGATAAATTCTTCGGTACGGCTACCGATATATTTGCCAAAATTGGTTCCCCCCTTTCTAATGTGCATTGAACACTGATTTTGCTAGCGTTCCTGTCTTAAACAAGCTAAAACATAAAATAACAGTATAGGAAGCAATGGACCAGAGCGCTGTGTGGAGGTTTGTTGCAACCGTTACACTAGACACCAAGATCGCATAAATTGCCACGCATACCATAATGAAAAACCCTTGAAATGCCAAAGCTAAAATTCCTTTTAAATAATTATTCCCGATTGATCCCCACTCCCGATTGGTTGCGGTTGCACATGGTATCGGTGCTACTGAAACATAAAGATATATTTCAATCATACGTCCATATAATATGACGGTGATTAGGACTGACATGATCTTCATACATACGCTGATAATCATGGTTTCCATTCCAAGCTGAATCAGTTCCCCTATCCCCATAGTGGCTATCTGATTATTAAACATGGTTGTCAGTGTGCTTGTCACATCAAGACTGGTAGATCCTGTTATTTGTGCCTGTGCCTGCATAACTACATGACTTCCTACATCAAAAAGTGCCATAACAATTGTCGATGTATTACTTAAAAACCAAACCGCCACAAATGCTTTCCCAAGGAAACGAAAGAACAATGATGTATCGAATTCATGCATATTGTTCTTATCTATTACCATGGTAATCAGCTCATAGACAAGGACAAAACTAATAATCATCCCCGCTATGGGCAATATTACATTTGTTGATAGGGTCTGAATCATATTGAAAATACTGGAATTCCATGTGCTGGGTGTCTTTGCTACCTCTCCTGCTATTGTGCCTACTTTGTCATTTACATCAGTAAACATGGTTTCCAGATTGGATAATACCCACCCCTGCAGCATCTCAGTTATGAATTCAGTAATCTTATCAATGATTCCATTCATTTATTATGAGAATAGTGTTGTAAGCTGTGGGATCACCGTCTGTGCTACAATAATAATTCCTCCTCCAGCCATGAGCTGTTTGATTCCCTGTGATTTCGCACCAGGGTTATCATTTCCATATCCTTCTAGTAAATTGATAACTC
>JAQUUX010000080.1 GCA_028693705.1 Lachnospiraceae bacterium
CATCTGGGACCATGACTATAAAGTAACTTATTAACTATGTAGGTATGACCAACAATTCATCGAATACCTATATCATAAAAATAAGTCTATAGCCTCTATGGTTGAGGTCTATAAACTTATAATACGAAGAGTGAGGATATTATTTGGCTGACAATAACACTTAATAATCCGGTTCATAAACAAAAAGGCGCTACCTATGCAATTACAGCCAATGTTCCCAATGCAGATTGGGAAAATCTGAAACCGGAATTTGAAGAATTATTAAATACTGTGTGGGTCGGTTCCAAACCGGACTTTGAAGGATAAGATAAAAGACGTAAAAGCTTATAACGCAGAGATGGCACATCTCTATGGAAAAGTGGGAGCAAAATAGTATGCAGACGGATTTTTTAGAAGACAGATACATCAGGCTGCTTCAAATTGACTGGGAGAAGATTGACAGGAGTTCTTATCTTCGTCAGATAGAAGCTTTGAAAAATATTTCGGAACTCGCGTTTCAGAAAAATATCACTTTCTTTGTAGGTGAAAATGGATCCGGAAAATCTACATTGCTGGAGGCCATTGCAAAAGCATATGGCTTTAATCCGGAAGGCGGTACTTTGAATTATCATTTCAGTACCTATGAAGATACATCTGAACTTTTTCAGGCAATACAACTGGTGAAAGGCTTTCAACGACCTAAAACCGGTTATTTTTTTAGGGCAGAAAGTTTTTTCAATGTTGCCACGGCGGCAGTGGAAGAATACGAATCAAATAACAATTATCATACACAATCCCATGGAGAAAGTTTTTTATCTTTTTTGGGTGGCTTTCAAGGAAATGGAATTTATCTGATGGATGAACCGGAGGCAGCATTATCTCCACAAAGACAGCTTTCTTTGTTATTGCATATTCATAATCTGGCAAAACGCGGATCACAGTTCATCATTGTTACGCATTCTCCTATTTTGTTAGGCACGCCAAATGCGGATATCTGGACTTTTGATGAGGGAGAAATACATACCTGCCAATATGAAGAAACGGAAAGTTATCAGATTACAAAAATGTTTTTGGAAAATAAAGAAGAAGTATTGAAACGATTATTGGAGGAGTAAAGCAGGTACCGGAAGTCGGGTTAAGAAAAACGGACAAATTAACACTACTCCGCACAAAATATCATGAAGTAAGTCTCATTTTCTCCTAGAATCTATGACAGAAGGAAGGCTTATTATAATGGTCTGCCTGTTACAGATGAAGATTTTTCTGTGGAAGAGATTCCGGCACATACTTATGTGGTGTTTCCGTGCAGGGGCAAAATGCCGGAAGCTTTTAATGTGCTTTATCAAAGAATTTATTCGGAGTTTTTCCCGACAAGCGAGTATAAGCCTTGTGGGGGCGTAGATTTTGAAGCTTATCCTTCCGATGACGTGGATAATCCAGACTATCAGTGTGAAATCTGGATTGCAGTAGCAAAGGGGGGCGACAAATGATTTTAGTAATTAATGGATCACCCTACAGGGAAAACAGCACAACTTTAAGGCTTACGAACACATTTTTGCAGGGAATGGGAGAAACAGCAGAGGTTATCAATACTGTGGATCTGCATATCAATCCATGTCTGGCTTGCTATGCCTGCTGGATGAAAACAGCAGGGCATTGTATACAGCAGGATGATGCAATAGAGGTATTGGAGAAAATCAGGGAGGCAGATCTGGTAATCTGGACTGTTCCTTTGTATGCGTACGCAGCTCTGGCTAACTGCAAGTCACTGATTGACAGGACTCTTTGCTTTAACAAACCGGAAATCTATGTGGGCGAGGATGGAAAAACACATCACTATGGATATGAAGATGGTTCTAAAAGGACTGTATTAATCTCAAGTGGGGGATTACCGGATATAAAGGGTAATTTTGACGGACTGGTATTTCAGTTTAAACATATGTATGGTGAGCAAACTGTTGCAATCTGTTGTGCAGAGGCAGCGCTGTTCATGTATCCTGAGACGCAGCCGTTAACGGCAGGCTATCTGGAGGCTGTCCGAAAAGCCGGAGCTGAGTATAAGGAACAGGGTAAGATCAGTGAAGAAACCGGGCAGATACTGGATACCCCGATGATTCCAAGAGTTGCCTATATTCAGAATACTAATGCGGCATTTGCGCAGGTAAAATAAAATACGAAAGTAAAATCATGAAATGTCAACCTTCTACACATTAAAGGTTGACATTTATTTTTGCCCATGTATAATGAACCGTGAAAATAAAATATTCATTGGAGGATTGTATGAGAAGAAAATTTACGACAAAAGAATTGGTTATGTGTGGCTTGTTCACTGCACTGGTTGCCTGTGGTGCTTTTATCCAGGTGCCGGTTCCGGGCATGGATTATTTTACCCTGCAGTTTTTATTTGTACTGATGGCAGGTCTGTTATTGGGAAGCCGTGACGGAGCGATTTCCGTTGGCGTTTATGTATTGTTGGGCCTGGTAGGACTTCCTATTTTTGCAGCAGGTGGGGGGATTACTTATATTTTCAGGCCGAGCTTTGGTTATCTTCTTGGCTTTGTAGTTGCAGCATTTGTAACCGGAAAACTGGCAGAGATTTTCAAGAAAAACAAATTCTTATGGTATTTGCTGGCAGCTTTTGGAGGATTTGCGGTGACCTATGGAATTGGTCTGGTATATAAATATCTGATGCTGAATTTCTATGTGGGCGACAAAACTGCATTTGTATTAGTGATCATGGATTGCTTTCCACTGGATATGCCGGGAGATGTGGTACTTTGTGTGCTTTCTTCTTTGCTGGCTGTGAGATTGGTTCCTGTTATGAAGAAACTGATGGCAGATGAAAATGTCAGAATGACAAAAATATAACGACGTAAATCACATATTAGGATGGTGAAAAGCATGAAGGCTTTAGAACAATTAGCTGATGAAATTATAAAAGGATATCAGATTACAAAAGAAGAAGCAATGGAACTTACCTATGCTGATTTGAACGAGCTGACAGCAGAGGCTGATAGAATCAGAGAGGCTATGTGCGGGAATGGATTTGACATCTGTACCATTATCAACGCGAAAAGTGGAAAATGCTCTGAAAATTGTAAGTACTGTGCACAATCCTCCTTTTATGATACGCAGACAGAGAGCTATCCTCTTTTAGCTGCAGAGAAAATAGTGGAACAGGCCAAATACAACGATGACAGGGGCGTGCTGCGATTTTCACTGGTAACTTCAGGGAAACGCTTAAGCGATGCAGATGTGGATCTGGCATGTGAAGCAATTCGTGATATTAAGCGTGAAACAAACATTGAAGTCTGTATTTCCATGGGACTTTTGGACGAAGCAAATTACAGGAAATTGAAAGAGGCAGGTGCTACCAGAGTACATAATAATCTGGAAACTTCTGAACGTAATTTTCCTAATATCTGTACTACCCATACTTTTGCAGAAAAAAAGGAAGCGCTCTTAGCAGCCAGAAGAGCGGGACTTGGTATTTGCAGCGGGGGTATCATGGGACTTGGAGAGACCATGGAGGATCGGATTGATATGGCACTTACCCTGCGGGAGTTACAGGTAAAATCTGTACCCGTTAATATGTTAAATTCCATTCCGGGAACACCTTATGAGCATAACAAAAGGCTGGACATTTCGGATATGCAGAGAATTGTAGCAATTTATCGTTTTATTCTGCCAAATGCTTCTATTCGTCTGGCAGGAGGAAGAGGTCTGCTGGCTGATAAAGGAGCAAAATGTTTTCAGTCAGGTGCCAATGCAGCGATTTCCGGGGACATGCTGACTACCTCAGGGATCACTATTGATCAGGATAAGCAGATGATTCAGAAATTAGGATACGAGGTTCGTTTGTGGAATGAGTAAACATATTTTTGTGACAGGGACAGGAACCGATGTGGGGAAGACCTATGTAACAGCCTTGATTGTGAAAAAATTGCGTCAGACAGGTCTTAATGCCGGTTATTTCAAAGCTGCTGTCAGCGGTAATAAAAGGGGAATTTTAAATGGAAAAGAAGGACTGATTCCGGGAGATGCAGCCTATGTGGATCAGATTGCAGGAATACAAGGGGACCTAACGGAAATGGTTCCCTATGTATATGAACATGCAGTTTCACCACATCTGGCATCCAGACTGGAAGGCAATCCGGTGAAACTGGAAGTTGTAAAATCATATTTTCAAAACATCTGTGAGAAATACGAGTATGTAACCGTAGAAGGCAGCGGCGGTATTCTATGTCCGATTTGTTTTGATGAAGAGAAAATCTGGCTTGAAGATATTGTAAAAGAACTGGATCTGGATTCCATACTGGTAGCAGACGCAGGCCTGGGAACCATCAATAATGTGGTCTTAACTGCTTCTTATATGAAACAGGAAGGCATGAAAATCAAAGGGATTATCCTGAATCATTTTCATCCTAAAGAAGTAATGGAAGAGGACAATCGTCAGATGATCACATACATGACAGGACTTCCGGTTATCGCCTGCGTGAAGCCCGGGGATACGGAACTGGATATCGAGGCAGAGGAGCTGGCGGCATTATATCGTGCCTGAAACCGGTATGCAGGATTATGAAAATTTAGGTAAGGAAAAATGGCATCATCCTTAAAAAATGGTGTCTTTTTTATGAAAAGAAATACATAAAATATTAAGATATTAGTTCTTCTCAGAGCATGGCAGAGTGGTGTTTTCAGGAGTATAATAAAAACAATTACTGTAAGAGGGGGATTTTTAAATGGATATGGCTTCGAAAGAAAAACAAACACGAATGATGCAGGCAGTGAAGGAAAAATATGGAACAGTCAGAAACAATCTGAAAATATCAATGCTGATATGGATCGGGTTTCATGTACTGACTTGCCTGATTTCTGTGTATATATATTATGTATCTACCGAAATGATGTTGTTACAAGTGCTGGTTTTTTTGCTGCCTTCTTTTGTAGGGATTCTGATTGCTTCTTTATTTGCAGTGATGATCTGCAACGGAACAAGAGTATTGTTGTGGCTGATGATAATCGGCGGCATCTTGCCTTTTCTCGTTAATTTCACGAGTATGGTGCAATTATTGGGGGCTGGTTTTACGTTGTCTCTTTGGTTTGTGGGAATGACGCTGGTAGATAATATGATACAGTTCATAACAGGAATCTTTTGGTTACGAAGTGCATCATATAAGGCGTATGCGAAAGAAATAAATGGTACTGTTTCAAAAAAAGGAGAAAGTCAATTATGAATATTCAAAGAATAGATGGAAAATTTTCAGTATGTAAGGTTGCAGATTATTCACAGGTGAATCTTGCAGACGACTATTGTTTTACCGGAAAAACAGATGAGGAAAATTCGCTGGTCTGCCTGACAGAGAAAGTTCCGGATAATACCATAGAAAGGCAGGACGGCTGGAAAGCATTTCGCATACAGGGAGTGCTGGATTTCTCTTTAATCGGTATTTTATCCAAAATCACAGCCATATTGGCGGAACACAAAATAGGAATCTGTGCCATATCAACTTATAATACGGATTATGTGTTTACAAGAGACGATCAGTTTGAAAAGGCACTGGAGATTTTGAAAGAAGCCGGGTATTGTTTTTGTTAGAAAGGCGGATTACATATGGATTATTTAGCATTTGCCGGAGTGATAATTTGCGGGATTCTTTGTTACATATTATACAGCTATGGCTATATAACGGTTCAGACAAAGCGAGCACTGATGTACATTGGAACCGTAGGCTGGGGGAGAAATCTCAGTGGTGCAAAGGTAAAGGGCTGCACAGGGCACACCAGGCGTGTGATTCGTTTCCCGGAAAGCAGAGTATATCATTTTTTGTTGGAATACGGCATAACAGATGGAAGCGTAGTAATTGAAATTAAGAGTAAGGACAAGCAGGAGCTACTGGTGCTGGATCAGGACAAAAAAGAAGGCAGCATTATGGTGGAGGCTAATCGTAAATATTATCTTGTGGTAAGCTTTCAGCATGCAGATGGAAAGTATGAGGTAACCTGGCAGTAGTGAAAAAGACAAAAAAAGAAAAAACAAAAACCATGAAAGTAATAAAGCGGGTTGCAATAGCTATAATCACTGTCGTATTCGTTTTGATCATTGGTAGCGTTGCTATGATTGGCTGGCAGTTTCGTCCTGTTACCGGGCAGGTAGCAGATACGGTTTACCGGAATGGAGAAAAAGGTTTTTTCAGACAGGAAGCATATGGTCCATGGAAACGTGGAGAATTGAAAGAACTGCCCCAGGCAGATGAAAACATGGGGTTTGATTTGCGTAGCTACGATGTTTCTGCTTTTGATCTGACCGGAGAAAAAGACAGCCTGCAAAAAGCAGCTTTTAATAATACGACAGTCTGGCCGGAAAAACTACCGGAGGAATTTGATCCGGACAAGATCATGGAACTGGGTAAAAATCCCGGTTTAGGTATCAGAAGTCTGCACGAAGAAGGAATTACCGGAAAAGGTGTGAATATTGCCATCGTGGATCAGGGGTTGAATCTGGATCATACGGAATACGGGGATAATCTGATGAGCTATGAATTGCTTCATTCTTGTGACACACAGGCACAGATGCACGGATCAGCAGTAACCAGTATTGCAGTTGGAGAGGATTGCGGTGTTGCACCGGATGCGAAGGTATACTATATTTCTTCTACCTTTGGAAAATATAGTTTCCTTGATTTCGATATTGACCTGAATTACATGGCAGACAGTATTGAGCGAGTTCTTGCCATTAATGAACTTCTTCCAATGGATGAAAAAATCAAAGTCATTTCTATTTCCAGAGGATTTTATGATGAAAAAGGTTCTGTCGAGACCAGAGAGGCAATAGATCATGCAAAAGAAGCAGGCGTGTTTGTGATTTCCACTTCTACGGAAGAAAATTATCCCTTCTCATTGATGGGATTAGGCCGTGGCTTAATGGATGACCCGGAGGACGTTTCTTCCTACAGACCGGGACTTTTCTGGGCAGATTATTTTTATGAAAATCCGGAAGAATATGATCCGAACTTTATGCTGTTAGTACCCATGGACGCCAGAGCCTATGCCGGATGGACAGGAGTAGAGGACTATGAATTTGGAGCCAACGGGGGACTGAGCTGGTCGGTTCCATGGATAGCAGGTATGTATGCTCTTTGTTTACAGGTAGATGATGAACTGACACCGGAATTGTTTATACGGAAAGCTTTTGAAACAGGGACAGTTAATATTTTTGAAAAAGATGGAAAAGAATACCGACTGGGAACTATTATTAATCCGGCGGAATTGATAAAAGCAATTAAGGATAAATAACATGAACGGTTTACATAATACCAATACAAATAGTTTAAAAAATATGAAAGCAGATTGTGCACATTGTTCAGGGCTGTGTTGTACTGCGCTGTTCTTTTCAAAAGTGGACGGTTTCCCGGAAGATAAGATGGCAGGAAAACCATGCATGAATTTGGAAAAGGATTTTCGTTGCAGGATTCATGATAAATTAGCGGAAAGGCATATGCGGGGATGCATCGGCTATGATTGTTTTGGTGCCGGACAACATGTGACACAGGTGATTTATAAGGGAGAAACCTGGCAGAACTATTCGAATGCAGACGAGATTTTTAATGTGTTTACCATTGTATTCCAATTATATCAGGTCAGGTATTATCTGGAAGAAGCTGTTATTTTAATTGAAAAAAGTCCTTTGAAAACGGATATTCAAATTTGTCTGGAAAAGCTGACTGACTTATGTCTTGGGACACTGGAAGAGATTCAAACAATAAAAACAGAGGAGTGCAGAGAACAGGCAAATCAATTATTAAAGCGTGTGATAGCATTACAGCAGGAAAGCATACAGCAAAGAAATACGCAACAGAAAAACATACAGCAAAGCAAAGTGCCTGAAAGAGCGATAAAACAGGAACTGGAGAAGTATCATGGCGACTTTCTTGGAAAGAATCTGAAAGGCAGAAATCTTAGTGGCTGTGATTTCAGTACAGCACTTCTTATTGCTGCCAATTTAAAAAGCTGTATTTGTGAGGGGACTATCTTCCTGGGGGCTGATACCAGAGATACGAATTTTTGCGATGCAGATTTGCGGAGAGCATTATTTTTAACACAGGGACAGATCAATGCGGCAAAAGGAAACCGGCATACCAAGTTACCGGATTATCTGGAAAAGCCGGTGACCTGGAAGTAAAATACTGATGAAAATGGAGCATAAAATGACAAATAATGAAATTATAGAAATCATGAAAAGCCCTAAAGGGTACAATAACAATAATTTGAGCATTCCAAGAGAAATCGGGATGCCGGCTAAGAAACTTTGTTGGGAATATAATCAACTGGCACCAGATGATAGTGATAAGAAACGAGAAATTCTACAGAAACTATTGGGAACCTGTCATGATCTGACGTTTATCAATCCTTCTTTTCAATGTGATTATGGATTCAATATTCATACACATGGCCTGACGATTATCAACTATAACTGTGTGATCTTGGATACTTCGCCGGTAAATATCGGAGCAAATGCTTTTATTGTCCCCGGTGTATGCCTTTCCTGTGCAGGTCATTCTCTGGATGCAGGGCAGCGGGCAATGGCTATCAGCACATCAGAACCTATTACTTTGGAAGATGATGTATGGATCGGTGCCAACACGGTAGTTTGTGGCGGTGTAACAATTGGAAAAGGATCTGTAATCGGGGCGGGAAGTGTTGTGAATAAAGACATTCCAGCCGGAGTTGTAGCGGCGGGCGTTCCCTGTCGGGTAATTCGTCCGGTGACGGAGGCAGATCGTATTCCGGTTGAAGAAATTTCGTTTTAAGGATGTTTTATTTTAAGACAGGTACGGGATGAAGAAGTGGAGCTCTTTGATAAGAATTTCACGCCCAAAGTAAAAAGGTACTTCCCAGGCAACCGGTTTAAACCAACGGATACGGCAGGAAAACAGCTGTAACAAAATAGTAGGAGCAATAGATGAAGAAAAAATATGTGAACGTGATTATTATGTTAGCTGGTTTAGGGATGCTTTTAGGACATGCATGGGGATTTTCTTTGGCAGAACCAGAGCAGCCGCAGGGAACTATTGAAGTAAATATAGATTCAACAGTAGCTGTGAATGAAGAAATAAATACAGAAACAGACACAGAAACAGATACAGCCGCAAATACAGAAATAGAAGAAAACTATCCCAAAGTGGACAATGCAGGGACAGACACAGTGATAGGCATGGATGCCATCGGAAGAGAGGTCCTAAACCGTTTTACGCAAATTTCCTGGGATCAGTTAGATCCCCGTCATATAGAGACAGATAAGGATTGGGAGAATCATATTATTTATCTGGCAGAACTTCCAGAAGAGAATATTACGCTTTATGGATATAATGATGAAGAATATCAGGGAAGAGGTGTGGCCATTGATACAGGTGAAGATGTTAATTATTTTGACTGGTATTACTGGTCTCCAAGAATGATTCAACCACAGATGTATTGGAATGAGGATAGAAAAGAACTTCAGGTATCTCTTCTTAATGGAACCGGAACGGGTGTAAGTGTGGAAGAACTCCATGTGTTGCAGCAGTATGAGACCATGACTTTAGGGGATTATGTATTTTCGCCGGATATGTATACAGAACTGCTGAATAATCGTCTGGAATATGATTTTGATCAGGAAAATTATATTCTGACCTTGCGGGACACAGTTTCCGGGCAAAAAATCGTAGAAACAACACTGGACTGGATACAGACAGAGGAAGAGAGCGCCGGGGAACCACTTGTAGTGGAGGGCATAAATATAGGAGATCAGATAAGTTTTACATTAGGTGATGAAATTTGGATGCAGTTTACGCCGGGGTTAATGATAAACGGATTTGCGACACCAATGTTTGATGAAATGCCAGAACTGGAAGTGCAGGTTTTGACAGATAACTGGACTGCAGAATCCGGGGATGGAGAAGATATTGCGTTTGGGATTGGGAAGCAAATACGTATATGTGATTAAACGATGTAAAGGGGAATGGTAAACTATGAATAGTGAGAACAAAACATCCGGAGGGCATTTGCTTGCCCTCTTTACGATTGTAGTATGGGGCACAACTTATGTGTCTACTAAGGTATTGCTGGTGCATTTTCAGCCGGTAGAAATTTTATTGATGAGATTTGTGATGGGATTTCTGGGATTGCTCTTGATCTACCCTCGTCCTATGAAGGTGGAAAGAGGTCATGAAAAGTATTTTATCATGGCGGGTCTGACAGGAATTACATGCTATTATCTGCTGGATAATATTTCACTCGTGTATACGCAGGCTACGAATGTGGGGGTGATTATTTCGGTAGCGCCTTTTTTCACAGCAATTTTTTCACATATATTCTTGAAAACAAAGAAGTTAGGAAAATACTTTATCATCGGATTTTTACTGGCCATGGTAGGAATCTTCCTGGTGAGCTTTAATGGAAGTACCAATTTTCAGTTAAATCCATTGGGAGATCTTCTGGCACTTCTGGCGGCTGTTGTATGGGCTGTTTATTCTATTGTTTCCAGAAAAATAGGTGATCTGGGGTATCCGACCATTCCGGCAACCAGGAGAATGTTTTTATATGGCATGGTGTTTATGATCCCGGCAGTTATCAATATGGGTTATCATCCCGATTACAGTAAACTGACTGATCCGGTTATCCTGGCCAATCTGCTGTTTCTGGGAGTTTGTGCATCTGCACTTTGCTTTGTGACCTGGAATATGGCAGTTAAATTCCTGGGTGCAGTGAAGACCAGTCTGTATATTTATCTGACTCCGGTGATTACATTGGTAACTTCCATGATAGTGCTTGGAGAACGTGTAAATCTTATGTCTGGAATTGGTATAGCCTGTACGTTGGCAGGACTCTTATTGTCGCAAAAACAGGACTGAGTCAGTCAATATCATCCAGGGCTGATATCGAATACTTATTTTGTTAACTTTCGAACCCATCGATAGCTGTTGCCATATAGAAAAGCCGGTACACATTTGATGATCTGATCGCAATTTAACATCATGAAAACTATGAGTGGGGACGCCTTCCATACAAAGGCAGTCAAAAGAGCCAGCGGGATCTCAATGCCCCAGATGACGAAAGCATCCATGATCATAACAAAACGCGTATCTCCACCACCGCGGATGACACCGGTATTCATGCACATCTGATAAGAGGTGCAGAGTAACACAAAGGCTTCTACAATCATGAATTGCAGGGTAAGCTGATAGGTCTGGTCCGAGATGGCATATAATGATAAAAAGGGTCTGCGGATCAGGAGCATAGTGCAACCCAGGGTAGAACCTACGCACAGGAATAGTACCTGCAGTGTACGGGTATATTCTTTTACTTTGTCCAGACGATTTTGTCCGACTGCCTTGCCAATGAGAATGGAGGCAGCAGAGGAACAGCCAACAGAGGTTACTTTCAGGAATAAAAAGATCGTAGAGGAAATGGAATGTGCTGCAATGGCATTGGAAGATAAATGACCAAGCACTACTGTCTGCATTGCAGTATTACAGCCCCAAATCAAGCCTGTGATAAGTATAGGGGTGGAAACCTTTACATAATCTTTTAATAAACTCAGGTCAATAGAAAAAAGTTCCCAGGGTCTGAAGTGTAGAACATCATCACCACAGAACAGATAGAGAGCGACAATGGTGCATTCCAGTATTCTGGCGGTCAAAGTACCAACAGCAGCACCTCTTGCCCCCATTTCAGGGAAACCAAAGTGTCCATAGATCAGTACATAGTTAATGGAACAGTTTACAAACAGGGCGGCAACAGAAACATAAAGTGCTATTTTTACCTTTTCCACGCAGCGAAGTCCACCCAATAAAACAGTGGTAATAGCAAAGAAGGGATAGCTGAATCTTACAATGGAAAGGTATGACATACCCTCTGCCACGATTGCCCGGTCATTGGTAAATATACCAACAGCTATATGCGGAAATAAGGAAACATAGGAAAACAGCAGTAAAATAATAACCAGAGCACTCCAGAAACCGATAGAGATCAGTTTGTGGATGGGCTCTTTTTTTAATTGTCCCCAGTATTGACTGCCTAAGACAATCATGCCATTACTGATGGCAAAAACCATTTGCTGTAAAATAAACTGGATCTGGTTAACGGCTGCTACACCGGCCAGAGCTGTTTCAGAATAGTTACCAAGCATCAGGTTATCGGCCAAATTGACACTTAACACGACAGCCTGCTCCAGCATAAGCGTTACAGTTAGTATAAGGAAGGATTTGTAAAATGATTTATCTTTCGTCAGCATGATTATGAAACCTTTCAAGGATTTTCTTTTGTTGTTATGATAAAACTGCAAAGCCTATTGTAGCGTAAATTTAAATTTTGTGCTACAGTTTGTTGTGGCACGTAAAAAAGAAAAGGAAGTAATTTATATGATAGGTTTAGGAACGATAATTAATGTGGCGGCCATTGTGTTTGGCGGTATATTTGGATTGGTATTTGGAAAAGTATTAAGTGGACGTGTACAGAGTACAATGATTACAACTCTTGGTGTGTGTACCATTTTTATCGGTATTTCCGGAGCACTGCAGCAGATGTACACTGTAAATGGCGGAAAGATAGAAGCCGGAGGAACCATGATGATGATTGGTTCTTTTGTGTTTGGCTCTTTAGTTGGCGAGTGGCTGAATTTAGAGGACAAAATGGAGCAGTTTGGCAGTTGGCTGAAGATTAAAACCAAAAGTGATAAGGATACCGGTTTTATAGATGGGTTTGTGACTACATCCCTAACCGTATGCATTGGTGCCATGGCAGTCGTTGGTGCGATTCAGGACGGTATCTATGGAGATTATTCTCTATTAACGGCAAAAGCAGTACTGGATTTGATTTTAGTAGCGGTTATGACCTCCACCATGGGAAAGGGATGTATCTTCTCAGCTATTCCTGTTGCTGTTTTTCAGGGCTCGGTTACTTTTTTAGCAATATTTATTGAACCTTTGATGACGCCCCAGGCATTATCTAATCTTTCTCTGACCGGTTCCATGCTGATTTTTTGTGTTGGTGCGAATCTGGTTTTTGGAAAGCGAATCAAGGTGGCAAATATGTTACCAACTATTGTATTTGCAGTCGCCTGGGCATTTCTGCCATTTTGATGATATTGGGCCATTGGACAGAAAATTTGAATAGA
>JAQUUX010000081.1 GCA_028693705.1 Lachnospiraceae bacterium
AGCGGGGCTTATTTAAGTGTCTCTACTCTGTTCAACGTCACTCATCATCATTCAGAAAACTGACGGATTGACACTTTAGGAGAAGTTAATCATTTTGAAATAACATTTTGCGGAAACTCAAGAGAATCATTTATTTCACTTTTAGGTGTATTGTGGTAAAATATCTACAAACTATGTATAAATGAGAAAGGCTCATACAATGTGTGGAATAGCTGGATTTTGTAATAGACCTGCCAACTGGCAGGATGAAATAAATGCAATGAATGAGAGAATGATACTCCGTGGTCCTGATGCAGGAGGTTCCTGGATAAGTGTGAAGCAGGATGTGGTATTTGGACATAGGAGACTTTCTATTGTAGATTTGTCAGAGAATGGCGCCCAGCCAATGGTATCGAAAAGTGGCAGATATGTGATCTGCTATAACGGGGAGATCTATAACTATCAGATACTCAGGGACAAAATGTTAGAAGAGGGGAAGATAACTGCTTTTCGCGGCACTTCTGATACAGAAGTCTTGCTGGAGGCTTTTGAAGCATATGGCATCACAGAAACGATTAAACAGTGTAAAGGTATGTTTGCCATTGCATTATATGATCAAAAAGAAGAAAAATTGTATCTGATGCGCGACCGTGTGGGAGAGAAACCCCTTTATTATGGTTTTGTGAAGAATAGTGATGGCAGTAAAAGCTTTGTCTTTGCTTCAGATCTTGGGTGCATTCAGACACTTCAGGGATTTGACAATAAGATCAATACAAAGATATTAAACATATACTTTGTTCATGGATATATACCGGCACCTTATTCTATATATGAAGATATTTATAAACTGGAACCGGGAACGATACTGGAGATGAGTGCCCCTTATCAGGAATATAAGATAACACCTTACTGGTCCATGACAGAGGCTGCTGTTAACGGGCAGAAGAATCAGTTCAAGGGAACAGAAACCGAGGCAGCAGACGAGTTAGAGAGACTGTTAAAGGAGTCACTTAAAGGACAGATGGTGGCAGATGTGCCTGTTGGTGCATTTCTTTCTGCCGGTATAGATTCCAGTACCATTGTGGCACTGATGCAGTCTTTGAGTAATCAGAAAGTGCGCAGTTTTACTATTGGTATGGAGGACAAGGCTTTTAATGAGGCTGTTTATGCCAAAGAGATTGCAAATCATATCGGGACAGAGCATACAGAACTTTATATCACAGAACAAGATGCAAAAGCGGTGATTCCTAAACTGGCACATATGTTTGCAGAACCTTTTGCAGATAGTTCTCAGATTCCAACCTATCTGGTAAGCAAGATGACAAGAGAGCATGTGACGGTTTCCTTAAGCGGTGATGGAGGAGACGAACTGTTTTGCGGATATGAGATGTATAATTCTGTTAGCCGTATCTGGGGGAAAATGGGAAAGATCCCATACTTCATCAGAAAACCGGCCAGTGAGATGCTGGTACACAGCCCATTTATGAAGTCTAAAGTGCAGCAGACTAAGAGTATGCTCTTGGGTGCTAAAAACCCGGCTGAACTTTATGAACTGGATAACAGAGAAGAGCCGTTGGCACTTAAAATCAGTCTGGATCATACCATGGCTCCTTATAAACATAATCAGTATCAATATGGTGCAATTGAAGAGATCAACCATAATATTATGCTGATGGATATGACCATGTATCATCCGGATGATATTTTGGTTAAAGTAGATCGTACTGCCATGGCAGTATCTCTGGAAACCAGAGTTCCGATGTTGGACAAGGATGTGGTGGAATTCGCCTGGAGCCTTCCTATTGATTATAAGAAAAAAGACGGTGTTTCAAAGCGTGTCTTACGTGATGTCCTTTATCGATATGTACCAAAGGAGATGATGGAGCGTCCGAAGAAAGGCTTTAGTATTCCTATCTCCAAGTGGTTAAAAGAGCCGGAACTGCGTGGCTGGGCTGAAAGCCTGATCGATCGTAAGACGTTGGAACAGCAGAATGTACTGGATTCGGATGTGGTCTGGTTCATCTGGAAAGACTATATAGAGAACGATGTTTGGAGGATTCAGGTCTGGTACATTTTGATGTTCCAGGAATGGATGTGCAGCTTATGATAGTGATTCATATGATTGGTGGTCTGGGCAACCAGATGTACCAGTATGCAATGTATTTAAAACTGAAAAGCCTTGGAAAAAAAGTCTGCATAGATGTCACTGATTATATGCCCTACGCATGGGAGGCAGAGCCACGAAGCCTGGATATTTTACGTTTTACTGATGCGGATTTTGAAAGGTGTACCAGGTTACAGCGCTTTTTGGTAAAGCATGATGATCCCTCTTTTGCAGGAAAAGTATGGCGCAAACTCTTTGGCAGGGGAAAACATATCTATGAAGAGCATCAGGACTATGATCCTGCTGTATTTGAACTGGAAAAAGGGTATCTGGATGGCTTTTGGAATTGTGAAAAATATTTTTATGATATTATTCCTCTTCTGCAAGAGAAATTTACATTTCCAAAGACCATTGATATCATAACTCCTTTTCATGTGAACAGAATGCATGAATATGATTCTATTGGTATCCACATCAGACGTACGGATTATGTGGATGATGAACATAGATGGCGTTACGGCGGTATTTGTACCGATCAGTATTACTGGAATGCAATACAATATGCGCAGAAATTTGTGAAGAACCCGATCTATTACGTTTTCACAGATGATCTTGATTATGCGAACAGTAAAATTTCAATGGTAGTCAGAGGAATGTTTCCACCACCGGAAGTAATACTGTGTGATTGGAATGAAAAAGGCAATTCCATCTATGATATGTTGATGATGAGCCATTGTAAGGTAATGATCTGTGCAAATTCCACATTCAGTATGTGGGGGGCCAGACTGAGTAAGAGAGAAGATAAAGTCATGATCAGACCATTTAGACATGATAACGTACAGGATTTCTCTGTGGAATATATGAAAGATGCCTGGAAAGACTGGGTATTGATAAAGGAAGACGGAACGATTGTATGATAATTGTGAAATGTCAGGGTGGACTTGGAAATCAGATGCTACAGTATATTTTCTATCTGTATCTGAAAAACACAGTGAAACCGGAAGTGAAAATTGATATATCAGGATTTCGATTCCATGGGGCACACCAGGGGTATGAACTGGAAAAGGTATTTGGTATCAGACCTCAATATTGTACTTGGCTGGATAAAGTAAGAGAGTTGGGAATTGACGGCATAGAGTTGCACCCTAAACTGGTAGGTCCTTCCCATTGGAGAAAGCAGAGGGATCGTCTTGTTCGGAAAGGGAAATGTCTGCGTTTTTCCACATTTGATGCCTATAACTATATGCAGACACAGATGATCATGGATCATCTGTATATAGATGGATATTTCCTAAATCACGAGTTTTTTGATGCAGTACAGGAGAAAGCACAGAAAGCATTTACTTTTCAAAAGAAACTGGATGGACGAAATCAAGAGATAGCAGAAAAGCTTCGGGCAGAAAAAGTAGTAGGCATTCATGTGAGATTGGGAGATTACACCAATGATGACAAGTGGAATGTCTGTGACAAAGAATATTATACCAGAGCTATTGCTTATTGCAGGGAGCGGTTGGGAGATATCAAACTTTATGTTTTCTCGGATGAAGATGCTAGTCAGGTATTACCGGAAGAATATTCCTATGAATATGTCACATGGAATCAAGGAGAAAATGCTTATATCGATATGCAGTTAATGGCTATGTGCAGCAATCTGATCATTGCTAACAGTACATTCAGCTATCTGGGAGCACTGTTGAATACGAATACCGGTAAGATTGTCATCGCACCGGCACATTATAATAAGAATGAGCCAAGACCTTTGGCAGGAAAAGAGTGGATCACATTATAGAACAGACAACGAAGAAAATATCGGTCATTGTACCAATTTATAATATGGAACAGTATCTGGAACGCTGTGTGGATTCTATCTTAGGACAGAGTTATCATAATCTGGAAATCATTCTGGTAGATGACGGTTCTACAGATCACTCACCTGAAATGTGTGATGCGTATGCTGTCAGAGATGACAGAATCCGTGTGGTACACAAACAAAACGGTGGATTATCCGATGCCAGAAATGCGGGGATGGGTATTGCCACAGGAGATTATTACGGGTTCGTGGACAGTGATGACTGGATAGAACCTCTCATGTATGAAGAGATGCTCACAGCCTGCGAGGATCATCAGGCTCAGTTGGCCATTTGCCGATATGCAGAGATCCATGGAAGTCAAAGAGTGGATGATGGCACCGGCAGGAAAGATATTTTATCCAGGGAAGAAGCTTTGGATATCTATATTTGCGAAAGAGATGGCTTTTGTATTTATAATTCAGTCTGGAGTAAGCTGTTTTCTAAAGAGCTGATCAGAGAAATGAGATTTCCGGTGGGGCATAACTCGGAGGATATCATGTTTACCACCAGAGCTTTCTGCAGAATGGAAAAATGTGTCTATCTGGATCACTCCTATTACAATTATGTAGTAGAGCGTGAAGGCAGCATCATGAACGAGATCAGCGGAGAGCGAACCATGCGTGATGAGATTCCTTTTTGGCAGGAACATATTGTCTGCATCAGGGAAGCAGGATTAAAAGAACTTGCAGAAAAGGCCGCTTACCATTATTATAAGAGATTGCTGATATATGATCTGCGGTTTCGCAAAAGCAAGGCAAATCATAGTTACGCATTGGAACTGGAACAGCTGATTAAAAGTGAAAAAGACAAAATTAATATTATATATAGTCATTCCTTTGTAAAAAGAGGAGACAGGGCGAGGATGAAGCTGTTTCTGGTTTCTCCCGCATTGTACCGGTTGACCAATACACTTTACGAAAAAACTATTTTGGCTATTAGAAGAGGATAAGAGATTGAAAAAGATATTTAAGGAATTGAATTACCTGTTTGATAAGAGACAGAAAGCCAGCCTGGTGATTCTGGGTATCATGATTTTCATTGGCGGTTTGCTGGAGACATTGGGAGTATCCATGATGCTGCCGGTTGTTGCCGTTATCCTGAATTCGGAAGCTTTACAGGAATATGATGCTGTGCAAAAGATTTTGGAAGTGCTTGGCCTGCAGGATCCGGAAAAGCTGACAGTAGTTCTCCTGGTGGCATTGATGTTAGTCTATGTATTCAAAAATCTGTATTTACTCTTTCTGACATATCAGCAGAGCCGTTTTATTGCTTATAATCGTAACCAGATGATCAGTAAGGTCTTGAGAGATTTCCTGAATCGACCTTACGAGTTCTATTTGGATGCAGATATTCCAACTGTATTTCGTATGACAGACAGCGATATTCCACAGGTTTTTAATATGATGCTGGATTTGATCCAGCTGGCATCAGAAATCGTAGTTGCATTCTGCTTAAGTGTCGTATTACTGGTTACAGATGTCAAAATGACCTTTTTCCTGCTGATCATTGTGGGCATACTGACAGTAGGAATGGGAAAATTTATGAAACCCCAGTTAAACAAGCTGGGGAAACGAAATTTATCCATTCAGTCCAGAATCGCCAAATGGAGAATTGAAGCGATCTACGGTATCAAAGATGTAAAGGTATTGGACCGTACAGAGTTCTTTGCTCATAACTATGAGGAAAGCGGCAAAATCGGCGCGGCAGTTTCCAGAAATTATTCAGTATTAAATGCAGTTCCAAGACTTTTGATCGAAACATTATTTGTCTGTGCGCTGTTATTCTATATTATGCTCATGATGTTTTCCGGTACGGATTCAGCAAAGCTGATATCTACTCTATCTGTTTTTGGCGTAGCGGCAATCCGTTTGATGCCCAGTGTGAATCGAATCAATACTTATGTAAACAATGTGGCGTATGAACAGCCAAGTCTGGATTATGTCTATGAGAATATGGATCCGAAGAAACTGGCAGCAGTTACCGGACGTGCAACCGCAGCAGGTAAGAAGGTTGATAAACTGGAACTGACGGACAAAATCGAATTACAGAACATTTCCTATGCTTATCCGGGTACAGATAAGAAAATCTTTGAAAATGCACATATGGAAGTACCGGTGGGCAAATCTGTTGGTATTATGGGTAGTTCAGGCGCAGGCAAGTCAACTATCGTGGATATTCTGCTGGGACTTTTAAAGGTACAGAGTGGTTCTATTACCTGTGACGGTAAGGACGTTTTTGATAATTATCCGGGATGGCTTGCTAATATTGGTTATATTCCGCAGTCCATTTATTTGGTGGATGAGACTATCCGAGATAATATCGCATTTGGCATTGATGCCAAAGAGATCAGTGATGACAGAATCTGGCAGGTATTGGAAGAAGCCCAGCTAGCAGATTTTATCAGAGAACTGCCGGAAGGGCTGGATACCACCATTGGCGACAGAGGTGTGAGATTATCCGGCGGCCAGAGACAGCGTATCGGTATTGCCAGAGCGCTTTATCATAATCCGAGCATACTGGTATTTGATGAGGCAACCTCCGCATTGGATAATGAAACAGAGGCAGCAGTTATGGAAGCCATTAACAGTTTCCATGGCAAGAAGACCATGGTAATCATCGCCCATCGTCTGAACACCATTGAGAAATGTGATGTGATCTACAAAGTACAGGATGCCAAAATTGAAAGAACCAGTTTAGGATAAGCTTTCAATTGTGAGCAGGAGGCAGATTTATGATAGGAACAGAACTGTTAAAAGGGCAGGGACTGGGTAACCAGTTATTCTGCTATGTGACCACCAGATGCATTGCAAAGCGACAGGGATTGGATTTCAGTATCCTTGGAAGCGAGACAATGGCTAATAATATTCATAGTAACTGCGGACTGTATTTTATGGACTTAGATTATGGAGTACCTGCTGTGAAAGAGGATTTTCCCTATTTCTATGCAGAGAGAGAAGACAGACTCTTTCTGGGAACCTCCAGGCATGATATGCAACATGGTGCCTATGTAACAGGAACTGATGAAAAATTATTAAATGCCCCTGATGGCACACTACTGTTTGGGAATATGCAGGCAGAGGACTATTATCTGGATTATAAAGCGGATATCAGGCAATGGCTGAAAGTAAAGCCGGAATATGACTGTATGGAATACTGCAAAGATAATCTTTGCATCATTCATCTACGCTGTTCAGATTATATGGATTCTCCGGAACTTTTCCTGCGTAGGAAATATTGGTATAATGGCATGAAAAATATGAAGAAGATCAATCCGGATATGGAATTCATGATCATTACCAATGATGTAACGGAAGCCAATAAATATTTACCGGGCATACCGGCTTTTAACTTTGACCTGGCAAAGGATTATGCCATTATCAAAAATGCCAGATATTTATTACTGGCAAACTCTTCCTTTACTTATTTTCCTGCATTTACCAGTGAAACGTTACGATATGTCATTGCACCGAAATATTGGGCAAGACACAATGTGTCCGATGGATTCTGGGCATCTGAACAGAATATCTATGAAGGCTTTCACTATATGGACAGAGCCGGTAAAGTATTCACGGCAGAGGAATGCAGACAGGAATTGGAAGAATATAAGAAAACCTCGGCAAAATACAGAAGATTAAACCAGAAACCTGGTAAAATCACCTCTTTTTTCAATTCAATAGAAGCAACTTATCTGTTTCAGAAGTATCGTACAGAACGAATTGCACGGGGCGTTATGAGACGAATCAGGAGACTGACCAATGGCTGAATATAAAAATGGAAAACTGCAATTGCCAAATGTAACACTGATGGCGATGTCCAGCGTGCTGGTACCGGAGACCATAAAGGCAATGGAATACAGTATGCGGGGAATTGACTTTGGCGCCGCGGTTTTGATCACAGATGAGAGACCAAAGCATCTGCCGGAGACGATTACTTATAAGCATATTGATAAATTAGATAATATTGATCGTTTCAATTACGAAACGGTTTATCATATGGGAGACTATATTGACACGGAATTTGGCTTGCTGGTGCATTATGATGGATTTGTGGTACATCCGGAAATGTGGCGGGATGAGTTCTTGGACTATGATTATATAGGATCTCCATGGCCCCTTCCTAATCCCGGGGACACAACGACCTACAGAGATATCAATGGGAATCTGTGTCGGGTGGGAAACAGTGTATCCATCAGGAGTAAACGATTAATGGATTTCCCAAGAAAAGCCAATATACCATGGACGCCCGAAAAAGGCTGGTTTAACGAGGATGGCTTCATATGCTGCAGGATCAGGCATTTAATCGAAGCAGACGGCATGAAAATCGCACCATTGGAAGTGGCAAAATATTTTGGACATGAGAATATGATCCCGGAGGTACAGGGCATCACTCCATTTTTATTCCATAAATGGGCAGGAACCAATGCTTCCTATCCTGACTTTAGGAAGAAACATCCGGTTATGGACAGAATACGCAGATTACATGGCACATTGCATCATGCGATACACGGTTAAAGGCAGACACGGAAATAAAAGAGGTATGTTATGATATATGATTGCTTTCAGTTCTTTAATGAACTGGACATTTTAAAATTGAGAATGCAGATCTTAAGCCCCATTGTAGATAAATTCGTCATCAGTGAGGCAACTACTACATTTTCCGGGATGGAAAAACCCTTATACTATCTGGAAAATGAGGAGATGTTTGCTGAATTTAAGGACAAGGTCATCCATGTGACTGTGGAGGATACTCCTCCAGGAGATACCCATGTCAGAGATACCTTCCAGAAGAACGCGGTGGGTAGAGGTTTGAAAGACTGCACAGATGATGATATTATTATCTTCAGTGATCTGGATGAAATTCCCAATCCGGAGAAGATTACAGAGATTCTTGCTGATTTTAAACAGGATAAAATATATCATTTCGCACAGCGTTTATTCTACTGTTATTTAAATATGGAGGAAATCTCCGGCAATCTGCTGTCTTATGCGGGAGAATTTGAAGGGGTAACACGTAAAAAGTGGATTGGTTCTAAAATGTGTTCTTATAAGCTTCTCAGAGAGCAAAACCTGCAATTGGGCGAATTACGTTTTCCGGAGAGAAAAGAAATCGGTATCCGCGTGGATGATGGGGGATGGCACTTTGGCTATATGGGTGGTCATGGAGAAACAGATATACGTAAGCGTGTAGCAGAAAAAGTGCGATCTGCAGCACATACAGAATATAACAGCAAGGCAGTTTTGTCCCAGACAGCAGATAAGATCAAGGATGGGGAAGATCTGTTTGGTAGAGAGGCTTCCTTTCAGAGAGTGGAAATCGATGCATCTTTTCCGGCTTATCTGCGGGAACATCAGAAGGAATATGCCTATCTGATCATGGAGAAAGAATCGGCGAGTCAGAAGAGATTACGTCATGTTCATAAGAAATGCCGGGAGGCTTACCAGCAGGTAATATTGCAGAGTAAGCGAACCGTTAAGAAATTACTGGGAAAGTATCAGGAGGACTGAGATGAAACCAACGTTAGCTATAAAAGGAACTACAGGAGGTAGATATGCCGAAAGTTTCGATTTGCATACCGACATATAACAATATCGCACAGATCAAACGCTGCATGGAATCTATCCTGCAGCAGAAGTTCAAGGATTACGAAGTGATCATCACAGATGATTCTGATAATGATGACATCGAAATCTATATAGATCAGGTAAATTTAAATATGGAAGTAGAGAAGAGACCGCTGGTTCGTTACTACCATAATGAAGAGAAACTGGGTCCTGTTTATAACTGGAATAAAGCGCTGGAACTTGCTGAAGGGGAATACTGTAAGATCATGTTCAGTGATGACTGGTTTTCCAATCCTGATTCCCTGCAGGAGTTTGTGAATATGCTGGAGGAGCATCCGGGGGCAGGCATGGCTTTTTCCGGCAGCAGCCAGATCACTGTGATCAGCGACCAGAGAGAATGGGCAGTCAGCAGGCTGGATCAGAGCAGCGCATGGGACAGAGCTGCATCCGCAGAATTCGTGGATGGACTTAGAAAGGATTACAGACATCTGTTTCTGGGAAATGAGATTGGAACTCCGAGTGCTACTATATTCAGACGATGCGATGTATTGTTTGATCCCAGGAGTAATTGGGCCTCTGATATGTTCCTGTATTTTGATCTGTTTGTGAAGAATCCGAATTTTGTGTCCACTGAGAAACCTCTGGTTTCTGTTGGAATGCATCATGATCAATATACCTATACGTTTAAAGATCATGATGAGAGGAAGTTTGGAGATTACCTCTATATGTATCAAAAATATAATCTGAAAGACAGCCCGGAGTGTATGGAATATCTGAAAAATGATTTCCTGCTTCCTTATTACAAACCGGTAAGTCTGGCAGAAGAATGTGGCATTTCCGGGAAAACATACCGGACAGAACTGCTGCATTATATCTGGCAGCATAAAGTGATGGATTATCTCCATGCCGCCGGGAAGAAGATCAGGAGATAAATTATGCTCTTTAATTCTTATATTTTTATATTGCTGTTTTTGCCGGTGGTTTTATTGGGATATTATGGACTGAACCGGCTGAAACTTTATAAGGCAGCAATGGGACTGCTGGTTATTATGTCCATGCTGTTCTATGGTTATAATAATCCTGCTTATCTGCCTATTTTGATAGTCAGTGTATTATTTAATTATGGACTGACCAGAGCAATGTATGCTGTGGAACAGAAAAGTATAGCCAACAGACTATGCCTTACCCTGGGACTTCTCTTTAACGTAGGCCTGCTGTTTTACTTCAAATATTTTGATTTCTTTTTGGAAAATATGAATGCAGCGTTTAGGACGGATTTTGTGCTTCGAAACATTGTATTGCCCCTTGGCATCAGCTTTTTCACATTCCAGCAATTGTCTTATGTGATTGACAGCTACCGCAGGGAATGTGAGTGTTATCCTTTTCTGGAATATGCTTCTTTTGTAACCTTTTTCCCGCAGCTAATCGCAGGACCAATTGTATTACATGAAGAACTGATACCACAGTTTCAGGATATTCAGAAGAAACAGGTGGATTATGAAAATCTGAGCAAAGGTTTTTATGCATTTGCCAGAGGACTGGGAAAGAAAGTCCTGCTGGCAGACACTTTCTCACAGATCGTAAATGCCGGTATGTATAATCTGGAAGATTATAATGCGACTGAGATCATCATAGTGATGCTGTGTTATACCTTACAGATTTACTTTGACTTTAGCGGATATTGTGATATGGCATACGGCATTGGTTATATGTTCAATGTGAAGCTGCCGATGAACTTCAATTCTCCATATAAAGCAGATTCCATTGCAGATTTCTGGAAAAGATGGCATATGACACTGACCAGATTTTTCACCAAATATGTGTATATACCGTTGGGTGGAAACAGAAAAGGTACTGTCAGAACCTATGTGAATACGCTGATCGTATTTCTGATAAGCGGTCTCTGGCACGGGGCAAACTGGACATTTATTCTATGGGGATTATTAAACGGTATCTGTATCTGTTTTAATAAACTCACAGATAAGATATGGAAGAAGGTGCCTAAGTGCATCAGAGTTGGTGTTACCTTTGGCATTACCAATGTTCTGTGGCTGCTCTTTAGAGAGACCAATATCGGAGAATGGAAAAAGGTAATGCGTTCCCTGATACAATTCAGATTCGGCGGCGTCACCCATGATTTCACGGATATTATTAATGATCTGACAGAGGTTAGGATACTTGCCCGATTCGGACTGAATGGTTTTATTACAGCATATCCGGTTATTATGCTGGTTGCCCTGCTGCTCCTGGCACTTATTGTTGTATTTAAGGCAGAGAACACACAGGAAAAAGTGGAAAAATTCCATTTCTCGAAATGGGAATTGCTGATTACTGTGGGATTGACATTTTGGTGTGTGGCTTCGTTGTCGCAGATCAGTGAGTTTTTGTATTTTAACTTTTGAGTTAGATCATAGAGAATAAGATGTAAGGAAATGTATGAATAAAAATAAAGCAAAAAAATGGTTTTTTGGTTTCTTAGGTGGAATAATCATAGTTGCAATGGTATGGGCTGCAATTATTGTGGTTGTAGATCCTTATTTTCATTACCATAAACCGCTTCCGTTTCTGTCCTACAGACTGTATGAGGAACGCTATATCAATGATGGAATAGGCAGGCAGTTTGATTATGATGCGATTATAACAGGAACCTCCATGACCCAGAACTTTAAAACAAGTGAATTCGATGAATTATTTGGTGTGAAATCCGTTAAAATGCCATTTTCGGGTGGTGGATTTCAAGAGATATCCGGTAACCTGGATCGGTCACTGGATCGGAATCCGGATTGTAAAACTGTTCTGTATGGAATTGATTACTATGGTTTGATCAGAGATTATGACTGGGATCAGTATGGTGGAGAACCCACGTATTTATATGATAATAATATTTTAAATGATAGCTCTTATCTGTTTAATAAGGACATTATGCTGACAGGAGCAGTTACCAATATTTTGTGGACACTTCAGGGAAGAGATAGTACCACATTTGATGAGTATGCTTCCTGGGGGTGCGACACCGGTTTGCAGGCGATATATGACAGCGGATTTGAAAGACCGAAGGAAATTTCACCAATGGTAATGGATATTCCGGCAGATGATTATGCACGGATCATTGGAACCATTGAAAAAGTGCTGACACCTGTTGTAGAAGAACACCCGGATGTTACCTTTTATCTATTCTTTACACCTTATAGTATTGTATCTTTTGATGAACTGTACCGGGATGGTCGTATGGAGGAACAGTTCAAGGCAGAAGAAATGGTGGCAAAAGCGCTTTTGCAGTATGATAATGTGAGATTATATGAGTTCTTTGAAGATCATGATACGATCAATGATCTGGAAAACTATCGAGATAAGGAACATTACGATGCAGATATTAATTCACTGATTTTACAGTATATATCACGGGATGAGTATCGTCTGACCATGGATAATCTGGACGAGCATATGCAATATATGCGGGAATATTATTTGAATTATGATTATGACAGCATTTATGCACAATAACGTATAAAGCTGTAATGTAATAGATCAGCAACAAAATGCGAGAAAG
>JAQUUX010000006.1 GCA_028693705.1 Lachnospiraceae bacterium
CTTTTGAGCACCTACACAGATGCTCTATTTGTCATGCAGTTTTCAAGGTTCAAATCTATCTGAAATGCATTTCTGCAATTCATTCAAAAATATCATTTTAGACTTGACTTTTAATAGTTAGTCTTTCATAAATAACTTAATCTAAATATAGTTCATTTTAAAATGCTTTATAGGAAGCTTTATATGAACTATATAAGAAAACAACCACATAACGAAAACGATTAAGCTTAAAACAATATGGATTTCAAGCAAATCATAGCTTAACTTCTAAAAATAAGCAAGGCATTTTCGTAAAAATATAAAAGAAGATTTGAAAATAGTTATAAAACACAGCAAAGAATAGTGAAAATAAACAAAAAAAGTAAATAGAATTGTTAAAAACATACAAACTAAACAAAAACACTTGCAAAGCATAAAAAAGTAAGCTATATTCAAATTACGAAAACGATTAAGTAACAGACAATCAACGATAAAGTGTCCTTCGGGATGCAGGATGAGGTCAAACATATGGTTTCTTTAAAAGAACTGGCAAAGCATTGCGAAGTATCCGTTGCCACGGTAAGTAAGGCATTGAATAACCAGAGTGATATTGGAGAAGAAACAAAACGCAGGGTAAGAGAAGCTGCAAAAGAATTGGGGTATTTTCCAAATGCAGCAGCCAGGGCATTGAAAACCAACAGGAGCTATAACATAGGTGTTCTGTTTACAGATGAAGCCAACAGTGGTTTAACCCATGAGTACTTCGCGGCAGTTCTGGAAGGCTTTAAAGTAGAGGCTGAGAAACAGGGTTATGATATTACTTTTATTAACAGCCACATCGGAAAGCGTACCGTTTCTTATTATGAACATTGTAAATACCGGAATGTAGATGGCGTAGTAATCGCTTGTGTGGATTTTAACAATCCGGATGTAGTTGAACTGATGAACGGAGAGATCCCGGTTGTGACTATTGATCACATCCATGAAAAATGTTCTTCCGTACTATCGGACAATGTGAAAGGAATGCAGGATCTGCTGGAGCATATATATAAAAATGGACATACAAAAATTGCTTATATTCACGGGCAGCCTAATTCTTCTGTTACCAGAGCAAGATTAACCAGCTTTTACAAATTTGCAGAGGAAAACGATATCAAGATTCCGGAGAACTATATTTTACAATCAGCTTATCTGGATGCCAAACAGGCAGCAGCGCATACGAGGACATTATTGGATCTGGAAGATGCGCCAACATGTATTTTATATCCTGACGATACTTCATTGGTAGGGGGGATGAATGAGATTAGAAAGAGAAATTTGAGAGTACCGGAGGATATTTCCATAGCAGGATATGATGGAGCGAAACTGGCAAAGCTGATCAGTCCAAGATTGACCACCATCAAGCAGGATACAACCGGGATTGGAGCCCAGGCGGCAAAGAAGCTGATCGATACCATCGAGAAGCCCAAAACTACATTTGCGGAACAGATTATTATACCGGGAGAATTGTTAGAGGGAAAATCTGTTGGATCAGTAAAAGGAAACTGTTAACAAAGTGGGGAAAACTATTTTAGAAAAGGAGAAGGAAGTTATGAGGAAGAGAATGTTTAGTTTAGTGTTATGTGCAGCCATGATGGCAGGAATGGTAACAGGATGTGGCAGCGGTGCGGCTACAGGTACAGCAGGGGATGCAGGTGCAGCTGAGAGCACAGGCGCAGCGGCAGAGGGTACAGCAGCTACACAGGCAGCAGGCGGGGATGCTGGCAAGGTAGTTAATATTTACTGCTGGAATGATGAGTTCAAGGCAAGATATGATGACTATTATGCAAGTAAATTACCGGATGGATATACCGTAAACTTTATTACTACACCAAGTGAGAACAATGCTTATCAGAATGCTCTGGACGAAGCACTTTTGAATCAGGAAAGCGCAGCAGCAGATGATAAGGTAGATATGTTCCTGGTAGAAGCAGATTACATTTTGAAATATGTAAATTCTGATGCCACTATGGATATTAAGGAAATCGGTATTACCGATGATGATATGTCAAAACAGTATGACTACACCAAGGTTATCGCACAGGATACCAACGGTGCACAGAAGGGTATTTCATGGCAGGGCTGTCCTGGATTGTATATTTACAGACGTTCTGTTGCAAAAGAGGTTTTAGGAACTGATGATCCTGCAAAAGTACAGGAATATATTAAAGATTGGAGTGCTTTTGATGAGACAGCAGCTAAGATGAAAGACGCTGGTTATTTCATGGTATCCGGTTATGACGATACTTATCGTACATTCTCTAATAACGTATCAGCACCTTGGGTAGATGCAGATCTGAATGTAGTTATTGATCCTAAGATGGAGCAGTGGGTAGAGCAGACAGAAGATTATACAGCTAAAGGATACAACGAAAAAACAAAACTGTGGGCACCTGAATGGGCAGCAGGACAGGGACCTACCGGTAAGGTATTTGGTTATTTCATGCCGGCATGGGGCGTTGATTTCGTAATGGCTGGAAACTCTCTTGAAAAAGCAGAAGCTGACGGTGGCAAACAGGAAGTCGGAAACGGATGCTATGGTGACTGGGGTGCAACAACCGGACCGGAATCCTATAACTGGGGCGGTACCTGGATTTGTGCAGCAAGTGGAACAGATAATGGCGAAATAGTTGCAGATATTATGAAAACAATTTGCTGTGATGATGAAACCATGAAGAAAATCGTAGAAGAAAAGAATGACTTTGTAAATAATAAAACCGTTATGGAAGACATGGCAAAGAGCGATTACAGCTCAGCATTCCTGGGTGGACAGAATCCATTACAGATGTACTGTGACGCAGCAGCTAAGATTGATATGAGCAAGATTTCTCCTTATGATCAGGGCTTAAATGAAGAATTCCAGAACTGCATGAGAGATTACTTTGATGGAAACGTTGATTACGATACAGCATTACAGAATTTCTACACAGTTATCAAAGAGAAATATCCTGAATTAAAAACAAACTAATATGTTTTAAAAGTAAGATTATTACTTGGGGCAGGGCAGCCTGCCCCGGGTATGATCTGGATAGGAGATCCTTATGGCGGGAAAAGAGAAAAATAAGAACAAGGTGAGCTATGCAAAGTGGGGATATATTTTTCTGGTTCCTTTCTTTGTAATTTATATCATATTCTCACTGATTCCCCTTATTAGCACTTTTTATAACAGTCTTTTTGAAAATTACAGATCGGGACTGACCCAGATTGGACCAACATTTGTAGGTCTTCAGAATTTTGTTACTATTTTTCAAAGCGACCTGCCAAAATATTTCGGAAACACATTGATCTTATGGGTTCTTGGATTTATTCCACAGATCACTATTTCATTGCTGTTGGCAATCTGGTTTACGGATTTAAAACTTCGTTTGAAAGCAACCGGTTTCTTTAAAACCGTTATTTACCTTCCTAATGTTATTATGGCAGCATCTTTTGCCATGTTGTTTTTCGCATTATTTTCTGATGAAGGACCTATTAATGATTTACTGATCAGTATGGGCATCCTGGGTGTACCATTCCGTTTCATGTCCAGTGTCTGGGGAACCAGAGGATTGATCGGATTGATGAATTTTATGATGTGGTTTGGTAATACGACAATCATGCTCATGGCAGCGATTATGGGCGTGGATAAAGCATTATTTGAAGCAGCGGAAATTGATGGAGCAAAATCTTTTCAGATATTTACAAAAATTACGATACCAACGATTAAACCTATTTTTATTTATGTGTTAATTACTTCTCTGGTAGGTGGTTTGCAGATGTTCGATGTACCACAGGTCCTGACCAATGGAAAAGGAACACCGGATAGAACCAGTACTACATTGATTATGTTCCTGAACAACCATTTATATAGTAAAAACTATGGTATGGCAGGTGCTTTATCAGTGATTCTGTTTATTGTAACCGGAATATTAAGCCTGATTGTTTTCTCTACATTAACAGGAGGGTTCCAACATAAAAAGAAAGCAGGTGAGAAGAAATGAAACGCGAAAAAGGTGATGAAAGATTATCCCTGTTTATCAGAAGAGCGATAGCGTATCTGGTACTCAGCATTTTGACTTTCCTTTGTTTGTTCTTTTTCTACTGCCTGTTGGTTAACTCTACAAGATCTCATCCGGAGATTTCAAAAGGGTTTTCTTTTATACCGGGTAAATCATTTTTCTCAAATCTGAAAAATGTATTACAAAATGAAAATTTACCGGTTTTGCATGGTATCTGGAACAGTTTCTTCATTGCAACAGTTTCAGCAGTAAGCTCGGTATACATAGCAACTTTAACAGCTTATGGCATTTATGCCTATGATTTTAAAATGAAAAAAGCAGCCTACATGTTTATCCTGATGGTCATGATGATTCCGACCCAGGTTACTACATTGGGATTTATACAGGTCATTACGAAGATGAAATTATTGGACACTTTTGTTCCGCTGGTTACCTATAAAATGGTAAATCCGGTTGTATTCTACTTTATGATTTCTTATATGGAAAGTAATCTGGCATTGGAAATCGTAGAGTCATCCAGAATCGACGGTGCAGGAGAATTCAGAACCTTTAACCAGATTGTTATGCCGATTATGAAACCTGCAGTGGCAGTGGAACTGATCTTTACTTTCGTAGAGTCTTGGAATAATTACTTTATGCCGTCTTTGGTTATAAAGACCGCTACCAAAAAGACACTCCCTATCTTGATTGCACAGCTTAGAAGCGCGGATTTCCTGAAGTTTGATATGGGGCAGGTGTATATGCTGGTGTTCATTGCGATTATACCGGTAGCAATTGTTTATTTGTGTTTGTCGAAGTTTATTATCAGAGGTGTTACGGAAGGCAGTGTGAAGGGATGAAATCCCTTCACACCGGTTTTTGCCTTTGGCGAAAAACCACGCGTAAGGTTTCCTGTATTATATGTACGTGCTGATAGTCTATCTTCGGTGAATATCTGGCACGTATAATAGAAAAGAAAGGTATATTATGGAACTAAAATTTAATTCGGACTTTGCATTTGGGGCAGCAACTTCTTCTTATCAGATAGAGGGTGCTGCCTTTGCAGATGGAAAAGGTGTTTCTATATGGGATGAGTTTGTAAAGGAGCCAGGGAAGATTCTGGAAGGGCATACCGGGGAGGTGGCGTGCGATCATTATCATCGGTGGAAAGAGGATGTGGCACTGTTGGCAGAACTGGGGGTGCAGGCATACCGGTTTTCTCTTAGCTGGACCAGGATTTTGCCGGAGGGGACAGGGAAGGTAAATCCCAAGGGGATAGAATTTTATAATGACTTAATTAATGAATTGCTGAAATATAATATTACACCTTATGTGACACTGTATCATTGGGATTATCCTAATGCTTTGGAATTACGGGGCGGCTGGCTGAATCCGGAGAGTCCCAAGCGGTTTCAGGAATATACCAGGGTAGTGGCAGAAGCATTTGGTGATCGGGTAAAGCATTTCATTACCTTTAATGAACCACAGATTTTCTTATGGCTTGGATATGATAAGGGTTCTCATGCACCGGGACTGCATTATTCGGAGAAAAGATTACTGACCATGACCAGGCATGTGGCATTGGCACATGGTCTGGCAGTACAGGAGCTTCGCAGACAAATTCTTGATGCGCGGGTGGGATATGCGCCGACTTGTGGAGCGGCTTATTATCCTTATGAAGAAACAGAAGTAAATATTAGAAAGGCCAGGAAACTTACGAATGGCTTAGAAAAAGATGACTGGCTGTATTCTTCTTCCTTTTGGAACGAATTGATTTTAAAGGGAAGATATCATCTTAAATGTACGGAATTATTTGGCGAGAGTCTTCCGAAACTTACGAAAGAAGAAAGTGATTTAATTGGGCAAAAACTGGATTTTTGCGGGATGAATCTGTATCAGGGATGTTCGGTTTCTATTGCAGAGGATGGCTGGCTTACCTTGGGAAAGCAACCTGTAGGTCATGCGAAAACAGGAATGGGATGGTCGGTAACGCCGAAGGCTATGTACTGGGCTGTGAAGAATTTCTATGAGGAGTATCAGATCCCACTGTATATTACGGAAAACGGTATGTCTTCACTGGATGTGATATCGGAAGATGGAAAGGTACATGATCCTGCCAGAATTGTTTATTTGTCAGAGTATCTGGAACAACTGCAAAGGGCGATACAGGACGGTGCAGATGTAAAGGGATATTTTCAGTGGAGTTTTCTGGATAATTTTGAATGGGAAAAGGGATATACAGACCGGTTCGGTTTAGTGTATGTGGATTATGAGTCGCAGAAGAGAATACCCAAAGACAGTTTTACGTGGTATAGTGAATTAATAAAGAGACAAAAACATCTGCAGGAATAAAGGAAAATAAATGAACAAACGTACACTTATCATTGATTGCGATACCGGAACAGATGATGCCATAGCATTAATTGCAGCATTATATAATGAAGAAATAGAAATTGCAGCGATCACCTCCGTAAACGGAAATGTGCCATTGGAGTATACTGCCGCGAATAACTTAAACCTCGTGGAGTATCTGGGATTTATCCGGATGAAAGTTGCCAGAGGTGCCAGCATAGCATTTTACCAAAGAGACAATATCTACGGTGATACGCAGGGAGCGACCGGCCTTGGCAATGTGAAGCTGCCGACTGCTACGGTCATGAAATACACAGAGGATAACGCGGTTGACATAATATATAAAGAGGCTGTGAGATTGCATGGAGAACTGGAACTGGTGGTAACAGGTCCTATGACCAATGTGGCAATTGCTATTTCCATGTATCCTGAATTAAAAACATTGATTAAACATATCTGGTTTATGGGTGGTGCCATAAGAGGGGGGAATACTACAAGAACCGCAGAGTTTAATATTTGGGTTGATCCGGTGGCGGCAAAGATGGTATTGGCTTCAGGTGTTCCCATGACCATGGTTGGACTGGATGTTACTGAACTGGCGATTATGACCAAAGAAGATGCAGATAAAATTCGAAGCATAGGAACAAAGGCTTCAACGCTGGTAGCAGATATTCTGGAGTTCATGTTTGAGCGGTTTGCAAAAGGTGGGGAGGATGCCATGATGCACGATGCGCTTACACTTGGCGCAGCGCTTTGCCCGGAGTGCGTGAAATGTGAAAAATACTTCGTTGATGTGGAATGCGGCGGAGAGTATACAGCGGGGCATACTATGGTAGATATCAAGAGCAGAAGCGGTAAAAAACCAAATGTGGATGTTGCGGTGAAGCTGGATTTGCAAATGTTTAAGGATTGGCTGATTAGCAGTATCAAGAGCAGTCGTGATGATACGAGAAGAGGTTAATATATGAAAGTACTCAACTTTGGCTCTCTAAATATTGATTATGTATATGGTGTAGATCATTTTGTAAAGAAAGGTGAAACCATCTCATCTCGCTCTCTTCATGTCTATAGTGGTGGAAAAGGATTGAACCAGTCTGTTGCACTGGCAAAGGCAGGCGCAGATGTATATCATGCAGGTGCTATTGGCAAGGATGGAATGTTTCTGATAGATGTATTAAAAGAAGCCGGTGCGGATACGACGAATATTCTGATTCAGGATGAGCCCAGAACCGGAAATGCCATTATTCAAAACGATGTATCCGGGGATAACTGTATCCTTTTGTTTGGCGGTGCTAACAGAAGTATTAAAAAGGAATATATAGATACCGTACTGAATGGTTTTGAAAAAGGCGACTATCTGATTCTGCAAAATGAAATTAACAATAACGCATATATAATAGAAGAAGCACATAAAAAAGGGATGATTATTATTTTAAATCCGTCTCCATTGGATGAAGAAGTAAAAGAACTGCCCTTAGAATATGTGGATTACTTCTTATTAAATGAAGTAGAAGCTGCTGGGCTGTCTGGACTTGATCCGAATGATTTGGAGGCTCAGCAAAAACTTTTACATGTTTTACATGAGAAATTCAAAAATGCCGGTATTCTTATTACATTGGGAGAAAAGGGATCCATATATTCCGACGGAAATAAAACGATAAAGCAGGAAGCGATTAAAGTAAAAGCGGTGGATACCACAGCGGCAGGAGATACTTTTACAGGATATTTTGTAGAAGGGCTGGTGCGGGGAGAAGATATGTACATCACGATGAATCGTGCATCAATAGCCGCAGCAATAGCAGTGACCGGAAAAGGAGCAGCACCGTCCATACCCGGAAGGGAAGAGGTTGAGGAGAGAATATAGAAAATATTTTAATATTCCTCTTGAAATTTGGCATGGATATGATAAAATTTTCTTCACATACATGAAAACGCCTTACTTTCTATTGACCACAGCGGTGTGGGAATGACTAATGTCAGAGAATGTGTAACTGTAAACCATACACTTACTATGGAGGCAAATATGGAAGAATACATGGTTCCGGCTATCGATATGGAAGAAATCGGTGAACGAATTAAGAAACTTCGTAAAGAACGACATCTAAAGGTTACAGAAATTAGTGACAGAATGGGTTTTACAACTCCACAGCCGATTTATAAATGGCAGCGAGGTGAGTGTTTACCCGATATAGTGAATTTAATAGCGCTGAGCAAAATGCTTGGCACAACAGTAGAGGGCATCATTCTCGGAGACGAGGAGATGCCTTCTCCTTATTTACAGCAAAAGGCAGCATAGTAAACCACTGGTTAATGTTTTCATCTTTGGGTTTGAGGTATCTTTGTGTGGTAGCACAAAGGACGGTTTAAATCAGGAGGTGATTTTTTGTTACATGACAACGACATGATCTTTGCAGAAAATCAGTATTATGAAATGGATAGTTATAAGACGAAACGAAACAATAATGTTTTGGTGGTAGGAACATCGGGAAGTGGCAAAACCAGAAATATTGTAGCCCCTAACCTGTTGCAGGCAACAGGAAGTTATATTGTTTCCGACCCAAAGGGGAACCTTCATCGAAAATACAAAAAATATCTGGAGAATAAAGGATATGTTGTGAAAAAAGTAGATTTTGTTCATCCGGAAGAATCTATTGGATATAATCCGTTAGCCTATGTTCACAGTGAACAGGATGTTTTAAAACTTGCTAGGTTACTTACGGATATCAGCAGTTCTATGAATGACAAGTTTTGGGATCTGGCTACAGAACTGCTATTTTCATCGGTAATTTCTTTTGTATGGGAAGGATGCAGAAATGATGAAAAGAACCTTACTTCGGTACAAAAACTGATAGCTGCCTGTCAGGTGCAGGAGGATGGCGCAAATGAAGTGAATGTATTGGATCAGATCATGGAAAATGCAAGAGAAGATAATCCGGACAGCTTTTCGGTAAGACAGTACGACAAGTTTCGTATTGCGGCATCCAGAACATTGAAGTCCATACTGATTACAGTAAATTCCAAAATAGGAGTTCTCGATACAAGAGCAATACAAAAAATGCTGAGAAGCGATATGGTAAATTTCGCTTCCATAGGAAAAAGAAAAACAGCGGTATTTGTTGTGGTATCGGATACGGAACGTTCCATGGATATTCTGGCTAATCTGTTCTTTTCACAGGCAATAAATGAACTTTGTAAATTTGCAGACGAACGGTGCAGTGACAGAGATAACAGATTGCCGGTAGATGTACGTTTCATCCTGGATGATTTTGCAACAAATGTAACAATAGCAGAATTTCCAAGAATGATTTCATCTATAAGATCCAGAGGAATCTCGGCAATGCTGATGATCCAGTCTGAAGGCCAGCTGGTCAATACCTATGGACATGACGCCAAAACGATTATTGGAAATTGTGATAACTACCTGTATCTGGGTGGAAATGACATTAATACAGCACAGGAAGTGGCAAGGCGTTGTGATGTATCATTGAAGAAAATTCTAAATATGCCTGTGGGAACCTGTTGGATATTTCGAAGAGGGCAGGAAGCAATTAATGCTAAATTGTTTGACCTGGAGAAATATGAAGACATTAAAAATAAAATAGAAAATAAAGAACAGAAGGAGGAACGATGATGAATATAATAACCTGGAATCCCTGTGTAGAAGTAGAATCAGCAAATGGGACAAGAGAGGTAAGCTTATATACAAGGCAACTGATGAATCGAAATGTTTTTATACAGGGTGAGATCAATGCTGAACTTGCAAATAATATTATGACGCAACTCATGTATCTGGCAAAGGAAAGCGATGAAGAAATAAATATTTTCATCAATAGCAATGGCGGAGAGGTGACGAGCGGATTGCTGATCTATGATCTGATCCGGGAGATCAAAACACCTGTTAATATGTATTGTACAGGGATGGCAGCCAGCATGGCAGCAGTACTTCTGGCGGGAGGTCAGAAAGGAAGACGTTTTATCCTGCCTCATTCCAAGACGATGATTCACGAACCGCTTATCGCGGGCGGTGTCGGAGGATCAGCATCTTCTATTAAGACAATTTCTACTTCTATTCTGGAAACAAAGGATATCATAAGCGGGATATGGGCAAAGCATACCGGAAAAACGATAGAAGAAATAAACGAAGCTACAGCTTTTGATAACTACATGAATGCAGAGGAAAGTGTAAAGTTTGGCCTCTGCGATGCAATCAAGGTTCCGCTGTAGCGGGAGGACGCTTACGTATCCAGAGGACACTTATGTGTCCTCTTGTTTTCTATACTCCCTTGGGGAAACTCCAAAATGATTTCTAAATACATCTCCAAAATAATTACTGCCGGTGAAACCACACTGCAGGGCAATTTCATTAATAGGAAGATTTGACTCGCGTAACATGGCAGAAGCCTGTTTCAATCGGATGTGATTCAAGTATTCTTTGAAGCCAAGTCCGGTTAATTCCTTGAAACGCTTTGAAAAATAGGTAGGAGTCAGTCCTGCTACATTTGCTACATCCTCCAGGTTCAGATCCTGTGTGAAGTTACTGGTAATGTATTTGGCAGCAGCTTCCAGAGCCTGTTCTGCATCAGAAGATTCCCGTTCTTCTGTAACGGCAGTACAGTTTTCTTTTAAGAAAATAACCAGTTCCTGGAATAAATAATGAATTTTCAGATCTGCCACTTCATCATGAAGACTAAATTCAGCATGAAGTCTTAGCATACGTTCCTGTACGCCGGGCTGCACCTGGGCAGAAGCATGGAAAAACTTGGGCTTTAGCAAAGTATCCTTCGTAACGGAAAAACATTTGAATACCTTATAATCAATTTTATCCGGTGAAAAGTAAATGACACATCTGTCATGAAAACCTTTCGCATCGTAAGCACTTCTGTGATGATCTCCCGGAGGTACTAACAGGAAATCACCTTTCTTCATATGATATACCTGATCGTGCAGGAAATACCTGCATTCGCCCTCCCACATATAGTACAATTCATAATAATCATGAACATGGGGATCTGGCTGTTTGTGGGATGCTGTTCGTCGCTTTTTGTCGATACAGAACCCGTTTCTCAATCGGTTATCCATCTTGTAACTCCTTCCTTTTTGTGCATATTATCTGTTTTTACTATATAAATGAAAAAAGAACTGTGAATAATTTTACAGTGATATTTTTGGTAAAAATGCACAAATACAGACTTTTTGTGTTGTGACATTTTAAATTGTAGCACAAAAAAACGGTAAATAAAAGAAAAATCCGTATAGTTTCTGTAGAATATACATTTTTTCGGTGTTACGATTTGATCATAAGAAGTGCAAAAGACAGGGAAAAGGAAATTGAGATGGAAATAAACAAAATCGACAGTTACATCAGCGAGTTTCTGAATCATTATCAGGATTATCAAACATATTGGAATTATGAAGATGGATGTGTCCTGATGGGATGCAAGCAAATGTATGAAGTAACCGGTGATGAGAAGTTTTATGAATATCTGATTCATTATTTGAGATCAAGAATAACTGAGGACGGCAACATTCCTTCCTTTAGTACAGAGCAGTTTAGTATTGACAGTTATAATTGTGGTAAGGTTCTCTTTTATGCTTATGAAAAAGAAAAAGATGAGCGTTACAAAAAAGCACTTGATTTCCATATGGATATGATTTCCAAACATCCAAGATGTCAATGCGGTAACTTCTGGCACAAGGAAATTTATCCTAATCAGATTTGGTTAGACGGTTTATATATGGCACAGCCGTTATATATGGAATATGAGACAAAATATAACAAGGATGCACATTATAATGATATTCTAAGCCAGTTTAGAAATGTAAGAAAGTATTTGTTCCAGCCGGAAAAAGGATTGTTCTATCATGCATATGATGAAGCAAGAATTCAGCCTTGGGCAGATAAAGTTACCGGCTGTTCTCAGAATTTCTGGAGCAGAGCCGAGGGTTGGTGGCTGATGGCACTGGTAGATACCATTGAGGCAATGTCTCCTGAAATATATGAACAGTACAGAGAATTGATCAATCTTTATAAAGAAGCAATCCAGGGAATCCTTGGTTATTGTGATAAACGAACCGGTATGATTTACCAGGTAATTGATAAACCGGAAATCGAAGGTAATTATCTGGAGACTTCTGGAAGTGCCATGACAGCTTATGCGATTATGAAAGGCTGCAGACTTGGTATTTTATGTGAAGAGAAATATCGCCGGATCGGCAGGGAACTTTTTGAAAATCTGTGTGATGAAAAGCTAAAGACAGACGCAGACGGCAATATGAGCCTGACAGGCATTTGCAAAGTAGCAGGTCTTGGCCCGGGAGATAAGAGAAACGGTTCCGTAGAATATTATTTGTCAGAACCTGTCGTAGCAGATGATGCAAAGGGTGTTGGCCCATTTATGATGGCATATGCCGAGTATCTGAAATCAGAACAGGATCAATAATTTGATAGTTTTCCTCTGCGAAAACAGAGGTCGAATATAAAAACTATAGCAAAACTATATGAACAAAAGGAGAGGTAAACATGAAAAAGAAATTATTAAGCGTCAGCTTAGCAGCAGTTATGGCTTTATCCATGACAGCATGCGGATCTACAGCAGTAGAAGCACCTGCAGAAACACCTGCAGCTACAACAGAAGCAGCAGCTGAAACAACAGCAGCTACCGAAGCAGCAGGAGATGCAGCAGACTACGAAGAATGTGAAATATCATTTGACTGGTGGGGCGGCGACTCCAGACATGAAGCAACTCTGGCAGCTATCGAAGCTTTCCAGGCAAAGTACCCGGGAATCACAGTAAAATATAACTATGGTGCTTGGACCGATTATGAGACAGCAAGAGCTCTTGAGTTTCAGTCCAAAACAGCAGCAGATGTTAACCAGATCAACTTCAACTGGATCGGCGATTATGATGCAGACGGAAGCGTTTTCCTGGATCTGAACACAGTATCTGATACACTTGATTTAAGCCAGTGGGGCGATGAATATCTGGATATGATGAAAGATGTAAATGGCGGATTGGCAGCAGTTCCTGTATCTATGACCGGTAGAATTTTCTACTGGGATAAGACCACATTTGATGAAGCTGGAATTGAAATTCCTAAGTCTTTAGCTGATTTAAGAGCAGCTGGTAAAACTTTTGCTGAAAAATTAGGCGATGACTATTATCCATTAGCTTTAGGGCCATACGATAGAATGATCATGGCTACTTTATATCTGCAGTCTAAATTAGACCAGCCAATCATTGCTGATGGTACATTTAACTACACAGAAGAGCAGTTGAAAGATGGTCTTGACTTCATCCAGTCTCTGGAAGACGATCATGTTATTCCTTCACTGGAAACCATCGATGGCGATGCAGCAGACAGCTTTGATGTAAACGAGAAATTTATCAGCGGTAAATATGCAGGTATCCTGGAATGGGATTCCGCTCCTAAGAAATATGTATCCGCTCTTGGCGATGCACGTGAATTAGTAGTTGGTGAAGAGTTTACTGATTTTGGTGGAAAATCCACTGGTGTATTCTACAAAGTATCTATGGCAATGGCAATTTCTACAACATGTGAACATCCAAAGGAAGCAGCTATGCTGATCAACTATTTATTAAATGATCCTGAAGGTGTAGCTATCATGGCAACTGAAAGAGGTATTCCTCAGTCTGAAATCGCTGTAAAGACATTAAGCGACGCAGATGCACTTGATCCATTGATCTTAGAAGCACACAACAAAGTTATGGATTCCGCAGCTTTTGCACTGGATCCTAAGTTTGAAGATTCCGGACTTAAGAGCACAGATAACGGTGTTTACAAAGATGCTTTTGATGGTATCAGCTATGGCGATTACACAACAGAAGAAGCAGCAGGCATCCTGTTTGATGCATTTACAGAAGTTTGCCAGTAATTTATTGATTAGAAATATGATATAAAATAATAGTAACAAAGTAATAAGTACTTTTAAAGACCGCCGGAGCAGACCGATCTGATCAGGTCTCCGGTGGTCTTTTTTTAAAAAAGATCAGATGAAAAATAAAACAATATTGATAGTAAAATAAATTAGAAAAAAAGACAAAAAACATTTTTGTTTCTATATAGACAGTACGTTTCGTACAAAAGAAGACTTTACAAGAGAATTTCAAGGGAAAGAGAGGTAAACTGACAGTGAATAAAACACTTAAAAGAAACATGGGACTTCTGTTTATTACACCATGGTTAATTGGTTTTTGTGTATTCAAGTTATATCCATTTGCATCTTCATTGTTTTACAGTTTTACAGATTATAATTTATTTAAGGGGTTACATGAATTTGGTATTATGAATTATGTAGAAACCCTGACGAAACCAGCGAACCAGAAAGCATTGATCGTAACTTTCAAATATGCATTTATGACAGTACCGCTGAAGCTGATCGCTGCATTATTTATTGCATACATACTGAACTTTAAGATCAAAGGCGTTAACTTCTTTAGAACGGCTTATTATATTCCTTCTATCCTGGGTGGTTCCGTTGCAATTTCCGTATTGTGGAGAGCGTTATTTAAAGATGGTGGATTGATTCAGACCGGTTGTGCACTGATTGGTATCACGGCACCTAACTTTATGAGTGATCCTAACTGGGCACTATTTATCATCTGTCTGCTTCGTGTATGGCAGTTTGGTTCTTCCATGGTTATCTTCCTGGCAGCCTTAAAAGGTGTACCACAGGATCTGTATGAAGCAGCATCTATTGACGGTGCCGGTAAATGGAAACAGTTCTTCAGCATTACCGTACCGCTGATTACACCGGTTATTTTCTACAACCTGGTAACACAGTTATGTCAGGCATTCCAGGAATTCAACGGACCTTACATTATTACAAAGGGTGGTCCTAGAAATTCTACAACATTGATTTCCTTATTGATTTACAATAATGCATTCCGTACCTATGATATGGGTCTAGCCAGTGCAATGGCATGGGTATTGTTCGTCGTATTGATGTTCTTTACCGTAATTGCCTTCTGGAGCCAGAAACATTGGGTATATTATTCAGATGAGGAGGGAAAATAAGCATGAGCGCAATCGCAAAAAGTGCAACTGTAAAAGATCCGAATGTAGCAGTTAGAAGAAAAAATGCAATCAGTACCTTCTTTCGCTATTTCATATTGATCATAGTTGGTATATTCATGGTATATCCCCTGCTTTGGATGGTAGGTGCTACCTTTAAACCAAACAATGAGATATTCTCAGGTATTGGTCTGATCGCAAAAGAGCCAACAATTTCAGGTTATGTCAGTTCCATGAAGAGCTACGGCGGAGACATTAATATCTGGAAATCCTTATTGAATACTTTCTCTTATGTTATTCCTAAGGTTGTCTTTACCATTGTATCAGCTACTGTTACAGCATATGGTTTTGGACGTTTTAAGTTCAAAGGCAGAGATTTCCTGTTTGCCGTTTTGATGGCAACCCTGTTCCTGCCACAGGTAGTACTGAATGTTCCACAGTATATTTTATTTAACAAATTAGGCTGGGTTGGATCCCAATTATATCTGCCGATCATCGTACCAACTTTGTTCGCATGTGATACCTACTTCGTATTCATGCTGGTACAGTTCCTTAGAAACATTCCGAAGGAACTGGAAGAAGCAGCTGAGATTGACGGCTGTAATCCGGTACAGACATTAGTTAAAATCATTGTACCAATGTTGATGCCTGCGATTGTATCCTGTGCATTATTCCAGTTTATGTGGTCATCCAATGACTTTATGGGACCATTGCTGTATGTAAATACTCCGGCTAAATATCCGGCAACTATTTTCGTAAAACTGTCCATGGATAGTGATAGCGGATTTGAGTGGAACAGAGTATTGGCAACATCCTTGATTTCCATTATGCCATCAATTATCATCTTCTTTGCAGCACAGAATCAGTTCGTAGAAGGTATCTCTGCCGGTGGTGTTAAGGGCTAAATAATAAAATAACAATAAAATAATGATGGAGGGTGTGCTAAACGCCCTCCATTTCGTTATAATAAGGTTAATTCAATACGGAGGAATTCTATGGATATTAAAATTCTGCTTACAACAATGCGAAGTGCTACCCTGGAAATATCAGATGGCGGTATTTATGAAACCAAAGCCTTATACGATATTTATGTAAACCATGAAAAGAAAATAACGACCAATAAAGTAGTTACCAGTTTGTTTGGACTAAAACCGGATACAAATTATACGGTGGAGATTTGTGAAGCAGACAGGGAAACAGACGGAGTGATTACGAAGCCGATAATTTACAGTCTGCAATTTCATACAGAACCGGAATTCGTTACATTAAATGTAAAAGCATTTGGCGCAAAAGGTGATGGCATTCAGGATGACACTTCTTATATTCAGGCCGCGATTATGGCTTGTCCTGAACAGGGAAGGGTTTTAGTGCCCAGAGGAATTTATAAAATTCACAACCTTTTTCTAAAAAGTAATCTGTACCTGGAACTGGAAAAAGACGCGGAATTATTGGCAGATCAGGATCGTTTTGCCTATCCGATCATGCCGGGAATGATAGAGAGCTATGACGAACAAAGTGAATATAATCTGGGTACCTGGGAGGGAAATCCGTTGCCCATGTTTGCAGGGATTTTGACCGGTCTGAATGTGGAAAATGTGGTGCTCTATGGAGAAGGTTCTATAAACGGAAATGCCACAAAGGAAAACTGGTGGCATGATGTACGAACCATGGTTGGCGCATTCCGTCCCAGAATGTTATTTTTAAGTCATTGTAAAAATGTGGCCATACAGGGACTGTGTTTCCACGATAGTCCATCATGGACGCTGCATCCTTATTTCAGCGAAAATTTGAAATTCTATAATCTATATATTAACAACCCGGCTGATTCACCTAATACAGACGGATTGGATCCGGAATCCTGTACTCATGTGGATATTGCGGGAGTGCATTTTTCACTGGGAGATGACTGCATTGCAGTGAAATCCGGTAAGATTTATATGGGAAAGTCTTATCATACTCCATCCAGTGATTTACATATTCATCATTGCCTTATGGAAAATGGACACGGAGCCGTGACCATTGGAAGCGAAATGGCTGGCGGGGTTAAGGATCTTGTAGTGGAAAATTGTATTTTCAGACATACGGACAGAGGACTTCGAATCAAGACCAGAAGAGGCAGAGGAAAAGATGCCGTCATTGATGGAATTTGCTTTGAGCATATTGATATGGATCATGTGATGACACCTTTGGTCATTAATTGTTTCTATTTTTGTGATCCGGACGGACATGCGGATTATGTACAGTCCAGGAAGTGGCATCAGGTGGATGAGAGAACGCCGGAGATTAAAAAGCTGGTATTTAGAGATCTGACCTGTCATAATTGTCATGTGGCAGCAGGGTATTTTGAAGGTTTGCCGGAACAGAAAATAGAAGAAATAGTACTGGAGCATGTGGAGATTGATTTTGCAAAAGAACCAAAATCCGGTGTACCGGCTATGTCAGAAGGTGTGCCGGAAAGTGTGAAACGCGGTTTGTATGCATCTAATATTAAAAAATTAGTATTACAGGACATACAGATTACGGGACAGAATGGGAAAGTGACAGAAGTGTCAGGAATTGATGATCTGAGTGGAACGGTACAGGAAGGGGAGCATAATGTTTAGTCGAATTTTTAACTATGACAACCCGGTTTTTCGGGCTATTAATAAGATAGGAAGTATCTGGGTTTTAAACATTCTCTGGGTGCTGTGCAGTATTCCCATTGTGACAATGGGAGCTTCCACCACAGCACTCTTATACAGCTGTATGAAGTTACAAAAAGATGAAGGATATCCGACAAAGAATTTTTTTAAATCCTTTCGAGAAAATTTTGGACAGGCAACAGGTATTTTCCTATTGTATGCAGTGGTTGGTGCATTACTCATGGGAGACCTGATCTACTGGAACCAGATGGATGGCAGCAATATGAAAATAGTATGGGCAGTTACCATCGCACTGCTCATCCCCTATGTGTTGTCATTACTCTATGTATTTGCAGTGCAATCGAAATTTGTAAATACAGTAAAAAGGACCATACATTATTCTTTTATTCTTTCAATCAAGCACTTTAAATATACGTTCCCTATGTTCGTCATCGTTGCATTTATGGTATATATCAATGTGATGACGGTACTGGTAGTTAATTACTTTACCATTGGAATTGGAATTGGTATTACCGCATACATATTATCCTTATATTATGCTAAAATATTTGAGAATTACATCAAAACAGAGGATACAGAAGAAATAGAGACCGAAAACCTGATTTAAAAATCATTACCCAGAACCTTTTCTTTTGTAAATGAATGAGCTTCTTTCTCAGACAGCTGTTTGGAGAAAGAGGCTCTTTTTTTGCTGTCTCCGCCGGCGCCTGTGGATTGGTATTCTGCAAAGAAAATAGTATCATGGGCAGCTTTTTTTCCCCAATCATGCCAGCCAGCAGGATGAATATGTTCTTCCATTTCGCAATGCAGATAAACAACCTTTGCAAAATTTCTCCAGGGACGCCCTAGATAGCAGCTTGCTTTAGGACAGTTGCCGGTGAGATGGCAATGATCAAATACATAGCCATATTCCTGACCTTCAGCAGTGGAGGCGGCTGTGATATAGCTGTAGGTTTTTTGGTACTCTATTGTGAAAGCGGCGGGTTCATCATCTGTTTTTTGGCAAAAAATCTCGCACTGTTCAAAATAAGCAGTGGCACTTCCAAAGATGAAATCCACATCTCCTCGAATAAAACAATTTTTATAATATTGTCTGCCATTGATCCTGGGAGCAAATTCCTTGGGTCCGCGAAAACCTCCCGGTTCATAGGCCGTTAGCGGAAGGGGACCTGTGAATAAAGTGTCCTGGCTTCCTAACATTTGACAGTGATCAAAGGTAATCCGGTCTCCTTCCACATATAATGCCAATGCCTGTCCTACAAGTTTACCGAGACCGGCAGTGTTAGCAAAAGTCAGATTTCTGGCGGTAAAATCATGGGTATCAATAAAGACAGAGGCAGTGCGGAAAGTGCCACGTTTGATACCATCCTCCAGAATCTCATAGGCACCCAGATCGTATGTAAGAATAGTCTCCGTTTCAGATTCTCCTTCTAATGTAATAAAAGGTTTCTGTATGACAAGCTGCTCCTTATATTCTCCTTTGGCAATATGAATTAATACAGGTTCGGAATTGTCAGCAGGAACCGCATTAATGGCAGATTGAACAGTAGAATAATTATTTTTTTCAGATGATAAAACAGAAGCTACATAAAATTCAAGCATAGATGTAAATAGTCCTTTCTAAAAGTTTTCCTGGAAAAGATTTTGCAGCCAGGTCTGTGCCAGAGAAAGCCATACACTGCATTCCGGCAAAATGCCACTGCCGTCTTCCCAGGCCGTAAGCTCATTGGCAAGCGCTAACCCGTGTCTGCCCTGGGGGAATATATGAAATTCTGTAGAAATATTACATTTTCTTAAAGCATCTACCAGCAAAAGAGAGTTTTCTACCGGTACACTCTGGTCAGTAAAGGTATGCCAGATAAAAGCAGGCGGAGTATCCTTATTTACAAGATGTTCCAGAGAAACGTCACTTTTTAGTTCTTCATAGCGATTTCCTAATAAGTTAAGAAAAGACCCCTGATGAGCATTTGGACCGGTAGAGACCACGGGATAACTGAGGATCATACCTGCAGGCTTTAAAAGTGAGGACTCTGTCTGTAATGCTTCAGATAAAAATGGTTTAGACCAATTCATGCAAAAGTCTCCGGCCAGGTGACCACCGGCAGAGAAGCCGGTCAGAATGATCTTGGACGTATCGATATGCCATTCCTCACCATGTTCATAGATCATTTTCACAACGCTGGCAACCTCGTAGAGCTGAGTTGGATAGGTAATAGGGGCCAGTGAATAATTGACGAGAATGGCATGATAGCCCATAGCATTAAATTGTAAGGCGATGGGTTCACTTTCACGCGGCGAGAGATGTTCATAACCGCCACCCGGGCAGATCACGATAACAGGTCTTTTTTTTAGATAGCTTTGTTCGGAATGATCCAGAAGATAAGTAATGGCGCAAGCTTTTGATAAAGAGTCCGGTTGATGTAACGGGATGGTTTTATGCAACATGGTTTTGGTCCTTTCCAATTCTAAATATAATTTATTCACTTCTATTTACAATATCCCCGGTTATAATATTTCCGGCAGATCCGTCATTTTCTTGCGATATTCCCTGGGCGAACTGCCAAACTGTTTTTTAAATAAGTCTTTAAAATAATTACTGTCGTTAAATCCGTTGTTCAGAGCAATGACAGTAATGGTATCATTGGTAGACAACAGATCAGCACGAGCCTGCTTTAGACGGATGAAGTTCAGATATTCTTTAAAACCAAGCCCTGTGAGCTTTTTGAATTTTTTTGAAAAATAAGTGGGACTTAAACCGGCAATGGAAGAAACCTCTTCTAAGGTAACCTGTTCCCTAAAATGACTGGAAATATATCTGGCTGCTACGGAGATTTCTGTCTCAGAAGGAATATAGTTGGGATCAGGGACTTCATTTGTCTGTAATTTTAACAGACCAAGCAGTAATTCATTTAAATGACATTGAAGAATCGCTTGAGAAGAAATATCCTCCCGGGGCCATTCTTCATCCATTTTTTGCAGGAGATGATCAAAATCAGGCAAGATCACACCGGGAACATGATATAATCCTGACTTTAAGCCATCAAAAGGCTGATTGCCGGGAATATCTTCCGGATCAGAAAAAAACTGGGGAAATAAATGCTCCGGAGAAAAATACACAGCAGTTCGTTCACAGGATTTATTGGGGAAATAGTGGGAATGATGCAGTTCGTTTGGCTCGAGCAGTACAAAATCTCCTTTCCGCAATGTGAATATTTTATCCCTGATAAAATAACGGCATTGACCATCCCTCACAATATACAACTCATAAAAGGGATGCAGATGATCCGAAGGCATGGAAGCTGCAGAAGTTCTAATTAAAGTACTGATTTGGATTTTGTTAATAATCGGAAATATTTTTTTCATAACACTATCATACTGCTGTATTTGTAAAATTACAACATGGAAAGAACAAAAAAACAGCGTTTAAGTTATAAACACCCTATAAAATTCATGGAAAACATGGTAAATTTGCCATAAAATAGAACAAGTACTTAAATAAAGGATATTAAAAAAGGAAGACCATGGCACAGACAAAAGCAGTTTTAACACAAAAAGATAAAGCATACAGAGACCTTTCGCTTAACGGAAATATGTGGAAAGTAATCCTACAGGTGGGAATACCCCTGGCGTTATATCAGAGTTTAAGCCAGGCATTTAATATATTGGACACTATGATGGCATCCCATATTAGCCCTACCTCCGTTTCAGCAGTGGCATATCTGACCCAGATCGGACAGTTACTGTCTGCACTTGGCGGTGGTCTGGCAGTAGGAGCCGGCGTTCAGATCAGTATGGCATATGGTAAGGGTGATTATGAGCTGGTCAGGAAACGAGTGAGCACTCTTTATGTGATCTGCGTTACCATGGGTCTGTTAGTACTGGGCGTAATTTTGCCATTTACGGATCATTTCCTGTATCTTACAGGTATGACAGAGGATTTAATTGCAGCAGGCAGGCAGTATTTTATTGTTCAGCTTTTTGCTATGGTCATTCAGTTCATGAATAATGTATATATAGCAGTAGAACGTGCCAGAGGGAATTCTAAACGAATTTTGTACCTGAATATGCTGGTTATTGCGGTAAAACTTTCCCTTACAGCTTTCTTTATCTATGGTCTGGAAGGGGATCTGGTAATGATTGCAATTGCTACGTTGGTATCTCAGGCATGTTTGCTGATATTTGCAGTGATGAACAGTGTGGGAAAAGGTGATAATGCCTTTGGATTTTCAATTCGTGCAGTAGTAGGTGAAAGAGAAGTTATAGGTCCCATGGTAAGCCGTTCGATTCCAGTGGTAGTGGAGAAAATGGCATTTGCCCTGGGAAAGATCCTGGTAAACGCCATGAGCACTATATATGATTCCCTGACGGTAGGAGCCTTGGGTGTCTCCAATAATATTGGTGGCATCGTTACAATGCCACAAAACGGTTTTCAGGAGGGTGGTGCATCTGTCATTGGACAGAATCTGGGTGCCGGCAATCCGAAAAGAGCACTGGATGCTTACCATAAGGTTTTGATTATTAATATGGTCATGGGCACGTGCCTTTGCGCTTTTACGATATGGAAACTTGATTTCATCAGCAGTTTGTTCCAGGGTGGAGATCCGGCTTTTCAGCAAAAGATAGAAGCTATTTATAAATATGAAGCGCTGGGTGCCATTACCCTGGGCATGAATGCTGCCGTTTTATCTTTGTTATATGGAATGGGGAAAACAAAAATCACCCTGGTGATGAACTTCGCCAGAGTGTTTATATTCCGTGTACCGGTTTTGTGGTTTTTACAGCATTTTACTGATTATGGAAGTGAAAGTGTTGGTATCGTAATGATGGTAAGCAATGTTTCCGCGGGAGTTACCGCCATGATGGTAGCCGCGGCTGTCATTTATTTTTCCCCGGAATTTAAAAACTGTGTCAGACATCACGCCTGACACAGTTAATATTTTCATATGTTTCGGTAAATCAAGTGGTTTATACCTGATGCATCCGATCCAGCAACTCGATTTTAATATCATATAATTGTTTGGAAAGATCCACATAAACCTTACTTGGATTAACCAGACGTCTTACCTCGTCCCAAAGAGTGTCCAGTTCCTTCTTACAGTATTCACGGATATCCATTACCTTAGGAGACTGATATACGCATTTTCCATCTACGAAAACGGGAACCATCAATTCACGAAGTGTAAAAGTACCTGCTTTCAATTTCGTTTTTTTCCATGGCTCTAATGGATCAAATAGAAGCATGTCTTCCTTTTCTGAAAAGATTTCTTCATTTAAACAAATTAAGTCAGCTTTTACCTTGCCACTTTCTTTTTCATAAACACGATAGATTTTTTTATTACCGGGATTGGTAATCTTCTCTGTATTTTCGGATAATTTAATCTTTGAAACGAATTTTCCATCTTCTCCCAATACAGCAGCCAGCTTATATACACCGCCAAAAGAAGGCCAGTCCTTAGAAGTGATTAGATTGGTGCCAACTCCCCAGGAGGTAATGGCAGCACCCTGCGTTTTCAAAGAATCGATTAAAAACTCATCCAGATCATTGGAAGCAGAGATGACAGCATCCGGGAATCCGGCATCATCCAGCATTTTTCTCGCTTTTTTGGAAATATAAGCCAGATCACCGCTGTCTAAACGGATACCATAGAAAGTAAGGGGAATACCAGCCTCACGCATTTCTTTGAAAACACGGATTGCATTTGGTACACCGGATTTTAAAGTATCATAGGTATCAGCAATCAGAATACAGGCAGAAGGATACAGATCGGCATAGGTTTTAAAGGCAGTATATTCATCCGGGAAACTCATAACCCAGCTGTGTGCATTGGTACCTTTAACCGGTACGTCATACAGCTTACCGCAAAGGACATTGGAAGTACCGATACAGCCGCCGATCATGGCAGCTCTGGCACCAAGTGTACCGGCATCCGGACCCTGGGCACGACGCAGACCAAATTCCATAATACCATCTCCCTTAGCCGCATAGCAGATACGAGAGGTTTTGGTGGCAATAAGGCTTTGATGATTTACGATATTTAATATAGCGGTTTCAACAAGCTGCGCCTGCATAATTGGTGCAATGACCTTTACCATAGGCTCTCTTGGGAACATCACGGTTCCTTCCGGAATCGCATAGATACTGCCGGTAAATTTAAATTCACGAAGATAGTCTAAAAAGTCCTGATCAAAGATCCCAAGACTTGCCAGATAAGCAATGTCCTGGTCATCAAAATGCAGGTTTTCCACATATTCTATAACCTGCTGTAATCCTGCACAGATGGAATAACCGCTATCCATTGGATTGTTACGATAAAATGCATCAAAAATAACAGTTTCATTTGCAGTTTTGTTTTTAAAATACCCCTGCATCATGGTTAATTCATAAAGATCTGTTAACAGGGTCTGATTTGGTTTTTCCATGATTCCTCTCATTCTGCCAGTTAGACGGCATATACTGTATTTCATGGGGTACAGTATTCCCCATCCTTAGTGAAAAGTTGCATACGATGTATACTCACGTGTCTTGTCAGTGAGCACATATTTTTATTATTCTACACCATTTCTTTATACTTGTAAAAGAGAATGGCGTATCAGATGTTGTTTTTTGCTTCTAATTCTTTGATTTTATCGCGTAATGCTTGTATTTCTAAATCCTTCTCTTTAGCGAGGAAATCCTTCTCTTTCACAAGAGAATCTTTTTCTTTAGTTAAGTTATTTGCTTTCAGCGCAAGATGATCTACTTCTTCAGCAAGACTATTCTTTTTCTTTTCTAAAGTACTAACCGTTTCCATCAATACATCAATTTTATTCAGGTATTTGTCTAAAGGTAGTTCAATAGCGCCTTCTAATATGGGTTTCATATCGTCACAACCTCCTAATGTGAAATAGTTAGCATAAACTGCATTTAACAATTCCTGTGTCAGGGAACGCAGTTTATCAGCATCAGTTTCTGTAATATTGCCGACTTTTTGATTGGCTTCTATACTACTGACTATATCATTTCGGATGAGATCCCGCAATTGTATAAAGTTGTTTTTGGTAGGTTCTTTTTGAATTAATTTTTGCAGCTGAAGGATCCAGAATGGTATCAGTACAATCAGTTTTTTCTGGTTAATTTTATTCACATCCTGATTTAGTAAAACAAAGTTTTTGATCTTGATCTGATAACTGCCCTGGTTCCAGAAATTCAATTGTAAAGTACTTTCCGCCGGGATGTTATTTACTGAGAACAATAGCTTTATCCTTTTTAATCTGAGCTTAGATATGATAGGTATAGATACCATTGATTGTGATAAAGGTATCAGCGTATCGTTTACCAAGGCTGGAATTGACAAATTCACGGTTGGAATATTCTACCGTACTGTTTAAAGGGTAATCGGTTTCAAAAAGTCCATTGATTAAGTTGATAATAGCAAGGACAGAGAGGTCAAACAAACGTTTAAAGATGCGGTCGTAGATGTCATGAAATTTCATAGATATGATTCCTTTCCATTAAGACAGGCTTAATCCCAGTTGATAAGATATTAGAATTGCTTCATAGAATGTGAGATTTGTTCCGTAAATGTCAAGGACGACACGGGAACAAAATAAGATGAAAATAGAATATCATAGGGCATATTAGTGGGTCAAGCAGAGAAAAATACGTTTATTACGAGTAAATCTATATATATTTCGAGAAAAAACATATAAAAATCGCCGGGATTCTTGACAGCAACCGGATTTTGAACCTATAATACCTAAATATAAATAAGAAAAGACTATGACAAAGAGAGTACTTTTACAAAGAACAGGAAACAAACTGTTTTGAAAGGTAACAGCGAACCGGAGTTGGTGTGAGTCCGGTGCTTTCAGGAAAAGGAAAATCACTTTCGAGTTGCGGAAACGAAAACCAGTCGGTTAGTAGATGACGCCGTAATCCCTGCGTTAGAGGAAACCATATTAAACTGCTTAGGCGGAGCGTATGTGTAAAGGTGGTATAACGAGTGATTGACTTCGTCCTTTTACAGGGCGGGGTCTTTTTTTGACGAGATTGTAAAAGAGGAGAGAAAAACATGTACAGCAAAGTAACCACAGACTTAAACTTTGTAGACCGTGAAAAAGGAACAGAGAAATTCTGGGAAGAGAATGATATTTTCCAGAAATCCATGGACAGTAGAAAGGAAGGCCCAACCTATACGTTTTATGATGGCCCTCCAACAGCAAACGGTAAGCCACATATTGGTCATGTGTTGACCCGTGTTATCAAGGATATGATCCCGAGATACCGTACCATGAAGGGCTATATGGTACCAAGAAAGGCAGGCTGGGATACCCACGGACTTCCTGTAGAGCTGGAAGTAGAGAAGGCACTTGGATTGGATGGCAAGGAGCAGATCGAGGAATATGGTCTGGATCCGTTTATTACCAAGTGTAAGGAATCCGTATGGAAATATAAGGGTATGTGGGAAGATTTCTCCGGCACAGTTGGTTTCTGGGCTGATATGGAACACCCATATGTAACCTATGATGATAATTTCATTGAGTCTGAATGGTGGGCATTAAAGGAAATCTGGGAAAAGAAGCTGTTATACAAGGGCTTTAAGATCGTACCTTATTGTCCTCGTTGTGGTACTCCCCTTTCTTCTCATGAGGTTGCACAGGGATATAAGGCTGTAAAAGAACGTTCCGCAGTGGTACGTTTCAAGGTTGTTGGAGAAGATGCTTATTTCCTGGCATGGACCACAACTCCATGGACACTGCCAAGTAACACCGCACTTTGTGTAAACCCACAGGAAACATACTGTAAAGTAAAGGCAGCTGATGGCTATACCTATTATATGGCACAGGCACTGTTAGACACTGTATTAGGAAAAATTGCTGATAAAGAAGCCGGTACACCTGCTTATGAAGTACTGGAAACCTATGTGGGAACTGATCTGGAATATAAGGAATATGAGCCATTATTTGAGTGTGCTAAGGAAACTGCTGCAAAGCAGAAAAAGAAAGCTCATTTTGTAACTTGTGACACATATGTCACAATGTCGGATGGTACCGGTATCGTTCATATTGCACCTGCTTTTGGTGAAGATGATGCCAATGTTGGCCGTAAATATGACCTGCCTTTCTTACAGTTCGTAGATGGCAAGGGTGATATGACCGAGAACACTCCGTATGCCGGATTATTTGTAAAGAAGGCAGATCCGGAGATCTTAAAGGATCTGGAAAAGGATGGCAAATTATTTGATGCTCCTAAATTTGAGCATGATTACCCATTCTGCTGGAGATGTGATACGCCACTGATCTATTATGCAAGAGAATCCTGGTTTATCAAGATGACAGCAGTTCGTGATGACCTGGTTCGCAATAATAAAACTGTAAACTGGATCCCTAAGAATATCGGAGAAGGCCGTTTCGGAAACTGGCTGGAGAATATTCAGGACTGGGGTGTATCCCGTAATCGTTATTGGGGAACTCCTTTGAATATTTGGGAATGCGAGGAATGTGGACATCAGGAGAGCATCGGAAGTCGTGCAGAACTGGCAGAGAAAACGGGCAACAAAGATGCACTTACCGTAGAACTTCACAGACCATACATTGATGCATTTACCATGAAATGCCCACATTGTGGCAAGACCATGAAGCGTGTACCGGAGGTAATTGACTGCTGGTTTGATTCAGGAGCAATGCCATTTGCACAGCATCATTATCCATTTGAAAATAAGGACTTATTTGAACAGCAGTTCCCGGCACAGTTCATTTCCGAAGCTGTTGATCAGACTCGTGGATGGTTCTATTCTTTGATGGCTGAGTCTACCTTATTATTTAATAAGGCTCCTTATGAAAATGTAATCGTTCTGGGACATGTACAGGATGAAAACGGACAGAAGATGAGTAAGTCCAAAGGAAATGCAGTAGATCCTTTTGATGCACTGGATAAATTTGGTGCAGACGCCATCCGTTGGTATTTCTACAGCAATTCCGCACCATGGCTGCCTAACCGTTTCCATGATAAGGCTGTTATGGAAGGTCAGCGTAAGTTCTTAGGTACTTTGTGGAATACTTATGCATTCTTTGTACTGTATGCAAATATTGATGATTTTGATGCAACAAAATATACATTAGAATATGATAAATTACCGATTATGGATAAGTGGCTGTTATCCAAATTAAATACCGTAGTAACCACCGTAGATAATAACCTGGATCAGTACCGTATTCCGGAAGCTGCAAAAGCACTGGATGATTTTGTAGATGATATGAGTAACTGGTATGTCAGAAGAAGCCGTGAACGTTTCTGGGCAAAGGGAATGGAGCAGGATAAGATCAATGCGTATATGACTCTTTACACCGCACTGGTTACCATTTGTAAGTGTGCTGCACCTATGATTCCGTTTATGACAGAAGAAATTTATCAGAATCTGGTTAGAAGCAATGACAAAACCGCACCGGAATCCATTCATTTATGTGACTTCCCTAAGGCTGATGCTTCCTTTGTGGATACTAAGCTGGAAGAGGATATGGATGAAGTTGTTAAAATCGTTGTTATGGGTCGTGCAGCCAGAAATACAGCTAACATTAAGAACAGACAGCCAATCGGCACCATGTTCGTAAAGGCTGAACATACTCTGGGTGAGTTCTATATTCAGATCATTGAAGAAGAATTAAATGTAAAAGAAGTAAAATTCACAGATGATGTCCGTGATTTTACCAGCTATCAATTCAAACCACAGCTTCGTACTGTTGGACCAAAATATGGTAAGCAGCTAGGCGATATTCAGAAGACACTGGCTTCCCTGGATGGCAATGCAGCAATGGATGAATTAAAGTCAAAGGGTGCACTGACCTTTATGGTAGGCGATGTAGAGGTTTCTCTGGCAGAAGAGGATCTGTTAATCGAGATGACCCAGAAGGAAGGCTATGTATCTGAAAATGACAACACAATGACTGTTGTACTGGATACAAACCTTACAGAAGAACTTGTTGAAGAAGGATTTGTATTTGAAGTGATCAGTAAGATCCAGACCATGCGTAAAGATGCAGGCTTTGAAGTAATGGATCATATCCATGTGTCACTTCAGGGGAATGAAAAGATTGCAGCAATTGTGGAAAAGAATAAAGAAATGATCGCTGCAAAGGTTCTGGCAGATACCATGACTACCGGTGAAGCACTTGCTGTTTCCAAAGAATGGAATGTAAATGGAGAAAATGTGACAATAAATGTTGCAAAGTGCTAACCATTTGAAGCATACTGGAGTTATCGAATCGAAAACCATGATTGTGACGAGGAGGAAACGGATGCAAAAAGAAAAGATTAGCAACAGCTTTGATAAAGAATTATTTAAAAGAAGTGTACTTTATAATGTAAAAACTTTATATCGGAAGACCCTGGAGGAGGCAGCTCCCCAGGAGATTTTCCAGGCAGTAGCATTTGCGATAAAGGATGATATCGTAGATCATTGGATGGCTACTCAGAAGGAATATGCAAAAAAAGATCCCAAATATGTATACTATATGTCCATGGAATTTCTCATGGGCAGAGCTCTTGGTAATAACCTGATCAACTTACAGGCATATAAAGATGTAAAAGATTGTCTGGTAGAACTGGGACTGGATATTAACGTAATCGAAGATCAGGAACCGGATGCAGCATTGGGAAATGGCGGTTTAGGTCGTCTGGCTGCCTGCTTCATGGATTCTCTGGCAACTCTTGGTTATCCTGCATACGGCTGTGGTATCCGTTATCATTACGGTATGTTCAAGCAGGAGATCAGAGATGGCTATCAGGTAGAGATACCGGATAACTGGCTGGCAAATGGTAATCCATTTGAGCTTCGCAGACCTGAATATGCCAAAGAAGTCAGATTTGGCGGTTATGTAAGCGTTCATGTGGATGAAAACGGCAGAAATAATTTCAAACAGGAAGGCTACCAGTGTGTCAAGGCTGTTCCTTATGATATCCCGGTTGTAGGTTATGGCAATGGTATCGTCAACACTCTTCGTATCTGGGATGCAGAGCCGGTACAGTGCTTTGAATTGGACTCTTTTGATAAAGGTGATTACCAGAAGGCCGTAGAGCAGGAGAATCTGGCAAAGAATATTACCGAAGTTTTATATCCTAATGATAATCATTATGCAGGCAAGGAATTACGTTTAAAGCAGCAGTATTTCTTCATTTCTGCTTCCGTGCAGGCAGCGATTGCGAAATACATGAAGACACATGCTGACATTCGTAAGTTCTATGAAAAAGCTACTTTCCAGATGAATGATACCCATCCTACTGTAGCAGTAGCAGAGTTGATGCGTATCCTCATGGATGAGCATTATCTTACCTGGGATGAGGCATGGGAAGTAACCACTAAGGCCTGTGCTTATACCAACCACACGATTATGGCAGAAGCTTTGGAAAAATGGCCGATTGAACTGTTCTCCAGACTGCTTCCGAGAGTATATCAGATCATTGAAGAGATTAACCGTCGTTTTGTGGCAGCCATTACAGAAAAATATCCTAACGATCAGGAAAAAATCCGTAAAATGGCCATTATTTATGATGGTCAGGTAAAAATGGCACATCTTGCCATTGCTGCCGGATATTCCATCAATGGTGTTGCAAGACTTCATACAGAGATCCTGAAAAAACAGGAATTGAAGGATTTCTATGAGATGATGCCGGAGAAATTCAGCAACAAGACAAACGGTATCACCCAGAGAAGATTTTTACTTCATGGCAATCCACTTTTGGCTGATTGGGTAACAGCTCATATCGGACATGAGTGGATCACTGATCTGAGTAAGATCGGTAAGCTGAAAGTCTATGCAGATGATGTAAAATCCCAGCAGGAATTTATGAACATCAAATATCAGAACAAGCTTCGTCTGGCGGATTATATTATGGAGCACAATGGTATTGAGATAGATCCAAGATCTATATTTGATGTACAGGTTAAGAGACTTCACGAATATAAGAGACAGCTGTTAAATATTCTCCATGTGATGTACTTATACAATCAGTTAAAGGATCACCCGGATATGGATTTCTATCCAAGAACCTTTATCTTTGGTGCAAAGGCAGCAGCAGGTTATCGCAATGCGAAGCTTACCATTAAACTGATTAATAATGTAGCAAACGTTATCAACAATGATGCTTCTATACAGGGTAAGATCAAAGTTGTCTTTATTGAAAATTACTGTGTATCCAATGCAGAGATTATCTTTGCAGCGTCAGATGTTTCTGAGCAGATATCCACAGCCAGCAAGGAAGCCAGCGGAACCGGCAACATGAAGTTTATGCTAAATGGTGCACTGACACTGGGAACCATGGATGGTGCCAATGTGGAAATCGTGGAAGAAGTAGGGGAAGAAAATGCCTTCATCTTTGGCTTGTCCTCTGATGAGGTAATTCACTTTGAAAACTTCGGTGGCTACGACCCGAATGAGATATTTAACAATGATGCAGATGTAAGACGTGTTCTTATGCAGCTGATCAATGGTTTCTATGCACCAAATGATACAGAACTGTTCAGACCGCTATACAACTCTCTGTTAAATACGCAGAGTACATCACGAGCAGATACCTACTTTATCTTAAAGGATTTCAGATCCTATGCAGATGCACAAAAGAAAGTGGAAGAAGCTTACCGTAAGGAAGCTGACTGGGCAAAGAGTGCTATCTTAAATGTGGCATGCTCCGGCAAATTCTCCTCTGACAGAACCATTCAGGAATATGTGGATGAGATCTGGCATCTGGAAAAAGTAGTATTACCAAAAGTAAAATAAATCATATGAATGCATCCGGCCATGAACCAACGTTGGTTCATCGGATGCATTTTTGAAGTTTTGTTTGTTTACAAAACATAAGACAAATCCTATTAGTTTCATGACAGAGGAGAATCATGGAAAATCAGACACAGCCCAGGAATATGACCACCCTGTGCTATATTGAGCAGGATAATAAATATCTGATGCTTCATCGGATCAAGAAAAAACAGGATGTAAATGCCGGTAAATGGATCGGTGTAGGTGGACATCTGGAACCGGGGGAGAGCCCTGAGGATTGTGTGAAGCGTGAAGTTCTGGAAGAAACGGGACTTATGTTAACTGCATACAAATTTTGTGGTCTTGTTACCTTTACCCAGTATGGATACGGTACCGAATATATGAGCCTGTTTACAGCAGATGGTTTTACCGGGACGCTGGCAGAAGATTGCAACGAAGGTGTGCTGACATGGATTCCCAAAGATGAGATCGGAACTTTAAATTTATGGGAAGGTGACAGTATTTTCTTAAGGCTTCTGGTAGAACGAGATGATTTCTTCTCTCTGAAATTAGAATATGACGAAGATACGCTGGTAAAAGCAGAACTGGATGGAGAACTCCTGGAATTCTTTGATCTACTGGATGAGGATGGACATAAAACAGGTCAGAAAAAACCAAGAATGTTCGTCCATGCAGACGGGGACTATCACGCCACATCCCATACCTGGCTAGTGCGGAAAATGGAAAAGGGACAGACTACATTTCCAAATTACGAAATCTTATTGCAAAAGCGCAGTGCTGATAAAGATGCTTTTCCGGGATGTTATGATATTTCGTCTGCCGGGCATATTCCTGCAGGCGGAGAATATTTATCCTCTGCCAGGCGAGAATTACGGGAAGAGCTGGGGATTATCATGCCGGAGGAAGCATTTACTCTGATAGGTGCTCATGATGATGAAGTGGATACCATATTTTACGGGAAAAGGTTCTGGAACCATGAATTAAGTAATGTATATGTGGTAGATGTAACCGGACAGAAATTGGAATTTTCCTTACAGACAGAAGAAGTGGAAAGTGTTCGCTGGATGCCTTATGAGGAGGTAACCAAAGCGCTGGAGACGGGCAGTATTCCTCATTGTATAGCGATGGATGAATGGAAACTGTTAGGGGAATATTTATCCAGGTCTTAATCAGAGATGAAAATGTAAAAGAAAGGCAGCACAGATATTTCAAACGATCTGATGCATGAAGTATAGAATATGAAATTTTGTTATGAATGCGGACATCCCCTGGTGGATAAGGAGCTGGAAGGAGAGGGGATCATCCCTTACTGTGAGCATTGCCAGACCTATCGATTTCCAATTTTTTCTACAGCGGTAAGTATGGTGGTAAGGAATCCGGAAAATTCCAAAATATTATTGATTAAGCAGTATGGCCGTGACTGGAATATTCTGGTGGCAGGTTATGTAAACAAAGGCGAAGCAGCAGAACATGCAGTAGCCAGAGAAGTGATGGAAGAAATGGGATTACAGGTTTCTGATATTCGATTTAACCGCAGCGAATATTTTGAACCCAGTAATACACTGATGCTGAATTTTACCTGCATAGCTGATACAGATGATCTGAGTGGCATGACTGATGAGGTAGACTCTGCAGCTTGGTATCCTTTTACCGAGGCAGCCAGTCAGGTGAAACAGGAAAGTCTGGCAGAGAAATTCCTCTTAAGCTTTCTGGAAAAATGGAAGGATGGCGCATGGAAGTAACTGTATTGGTGGATAACAACACGTATATTGACCAGTATTATCTGGGAGAACCGGGCGTATCTTATTACCTGGAAACAAAGGACAGACATATCTTATTCGATACCGGATATTCCAATGTGTTCTGGAGTAACGCAGAGAAAATGGGTATTGATCTTGCCGGGGTGGATACCTTGGTATTATCTCATGGGCATGATGACCATACCGGTGGCTTGACTACTTTTCTGGAAAAACACCCGGAGAAATTTTCGCTGGTGGCGCATCCGGATTGTCTGGAAGAAAAAGAAGCAGAAGGATTAAAGGTTTGCTCTCCTATACGCAGATTGGAACTGGAAGGACAATATGGGGCACAGTGTCAGACTGTTTTTACAAAAGAACCCTACGAGATCACACCGGGATTATTTTTCCTGGGAGAGATTCCCAGAACGGTTTCTTTTGAACCTCTTATGCAGATCGGCTATCGTTTCCCCAAGGGAGAGAAAACATCGGATTACGTCATGGATGACAGTGCACTTGTCTGGGTAAAAGAGGATTCCTTATTCTTAATAACAGGTTGCTCCCACAGTGGAATTTGCAACATGATAACTTATGCAGAAAAGCTGTTTCCGGGGAAAAAGCTGGAAGGTATATTGGGCGGCTTCCATTTGCTGAAAACAGATAGGCGAGCAGAAGAAACCGTAAGATTCTTATCAAAGAAACAGATCAGGGAATTTTATCCCTGCCATTGTACCTGTTTTGCAGTGAAGGCGGAAATGTACCAGAAACTCCCTGTAAAAGAGGTTGGCACAGGTATGAAGCTTACGTTATAATACAAGAGATAATTCCGGCAAAAAAGGCATTGACGGATTTGGAAGGGTGGCATTGCAATTGAGTAGAGCGTGGATAGATAAGAATATTGATGATTTCAAAGAAGAGATAATAAGATGTGGGGATAATTTATTTAAAAATCCGGAAACCGGGTTTTTTGAGTTTACCACAAGGGATATTGTCTCTTCTTTTTTAAATCAGCATCGAATTCCCTATGAAACGGATTATCTTAGAACTGGTGTCAGGATTCCATTGGGAGTACAGATGGATGCAGAGAAGTCTGACCATGCAGAGCAGTCTAATTCTGTTGATAAACCGTATCATATAGCTGTACTGGCGGATATGGATGCACTTCTGGTGCCCGGGGATAATGGAGAGATGATACCGTTTCATTCCTGCGGTCACAGCATCCAGGTAGCAGTTATGCTCTTTGCGGCCAAGCTTTTATATGAATCAGAGGAATTTAAAAATTGTAAAGGCAGGGTAACCTTCTTTACTACTCCTGCTGAAGAATTTATTGAATTCGACAAAAGAGAAAAGCTGAAGCAGGAAGGAAGAATTCGTTATTTTTCAGGAAAGCAGAACATGATCGCAGAGGGAATGTTCGATGACGTGGATTGCGTCCTGTCCTGTCATATCAACGGAGATACAGAGACCTTATTTGATGTTGGTTCTACACTGGCTGGTTTCCAGGCAAAAGAAATTACATTCCTTGGAGAACCGGCACATGCAGGATTTGCTCCATTTGCGGGCAGAAATGCATTACAGGGTGCCAGCCTGTTCATGAATGCACTTGGCATGTTAAAAGATCAGTTCAATCCGACAGAAGGGATTAAAATTTATCCGGTTATGAAGGAATGTGAAGCATCCCTGAATGTTATTCCATCAAAAATTTCCATGGAAACCTATGTGCGTGCCAATACGACAGCGGGGCTGTTTGATGCATCTGCGAAATTTGATCAGTGTGCTACTCACTGTGCCCAGGCACTTGGATTGGAGTGTGAGATTAATACCATTCCGGGTTATCTGCCTTTAAAACAGTCAGAACAATTAAATGATGTGATATTAAAAAATATGCTGGATATCTGTCCGGAAGAAAAAATTGTAAAAGGTGTTCTTTCCGGAGCATCCGGAGATGTGGGAGATATAGGCACTTTACTTCCAACCGTGCAATTCGGATTCTCCGGTATCAGCGGCAGGATTCACAGTGCAGATTTTGAAATTACAGATCCTGAAAATGTGTACTGTAACACGACCAAAGTTCTGGTCAATACCATTCTGGATCTACTGGAACACAAAGAATTACAGGTGAAAAATCCGAATTATAAGAGTGACAAAGAAAATTATCTAAGAAACTGGCTACAGGAAAAGGAGAAAACATTATGAGCGAAAACAAAGTACCTACACCACACATTGAGGCAGCTGTCGGAGATATCGCAGAAACCGTATTACTGCCGGGTGATCCATTACGTGCAAAATTTATTGCCGATAATTTCTTGACAGATGTAAAACAGTTTAACGGTGTTCGTAATATGCTTGGTTTCACAGGCTATTACAATGGTAAGAGAATCTCCGCTATGGGAACCGGTATGGGTTGTCCTTCCATTGGTATTTATTCCTATGAATTGATTCACTTCTATGGTTGTAAAAACCTGATTCGTATCGGTACAGCAGGTGCTATGAACCCTGATGTAAAGGTAAAGGATATTGTTATCGGTATGGGTGCCTGCACCACTTCTAATTATGTAAGATTATTTGGTCTGCCGGGAGATTATTCCTGCATCGCCAGCTATGAACTGTTACGCAAGGCAACAGATGTTGCTGATAAATTAGGACTTTCCTATAAGGTTGGAAATATCCTTTCTTCTGATATGTTCTATAATCCGGAAAATCCGGCACCAACCAGCACCAGCTGGACAGATATGGGTGTGTTGGCAGTAGAGATGGAATCCGCAGCGCTTTATTCAAATGCAGCAAGAGCAGGGGCTAATGCACTTTGTATTCTGACCATTTCTGATTCTGCTTTTTCAGGTGTTGTAACGACTGCAGAAGAACGTCAGAAGACATTTACAGATATGATGAAGATTGCACTGGAACTTGCATAATGCTTTCATTACAACAATTATTTATGTAAACTAAGATAAACAAAAGGATGGTGCGTTTTAATGGGTAAAGAGATACTTCGGGTAGAAAATCTGACAAAGATATATCCCGGTGGAACGGTTGCCAATTATAAGATCAACTTTAGTGCAGATGAAGGAGAAATTCATGCACTGGTTGGGGAAAATGGTGCCGGTAAATCCACTTTGATGAAGATGCTGTTCGGTATCGAAGAAGTAACGGACGGTAAGATATTTTTACGTGGAGAAGAGATTCATTTTGCCAATAGTACAGATGCCATTGCTCATGGAATCGGTATGGTACAGCAGCATATGATGTTAGTACCCTCCCTTACCGTGGCAGAGAATCTGGTACTGGGCATAGAACATACAACCGGCCTCTTCGTAGACAAAAAACAGAACGTAAAAGATACAGAAGAAATTTCTGAAAAATATAATTTGAAGGTAGATGCAGATAAGCTGGTACGTGACATCAGTATCGGTATGAAGCAGAAGCTGGAGATCTTGAAGACCATGTATCGTGGTGCCAAGATCATCATTCTGGATGAGCCTACCGCAGTACTGGCGCCTCAGGAAACAGAGGAATTATTTGAACAGCTTTTAAATCTGAAAAAGGATGGATACACAATTCTGTTCATTTCCCATAAGCTGAACGAAGTAAAATATCTTTGCGATCGTCTGACTGTATTAAAGGATGGTAAATCCATTGGTACTTATAATGTAAGTGATGTTACTGTGGAAGAGATTTCCAATCTGATGGTCGGTCGTGACATTACTCTTTCCTATGATAAAGATGAAACAGAAATAGGAGACAAAATCCTGACAGTGGATCATCTGAATTTCGTGGATAAATTTGGTACGAAGAAACTGGATGACTTAAGCTTTTCACTTCGTTCCGGAGAGGTACTGGGAATCGCCGGTATCGAAGGAAACGGACAAAAGGAAGCTATGGAAATCCTTACCGGCAACATGAAATGTGATTCCGGCAGTATCCAGTTCAAGGGAAAAGATCTGACGAAACTCACCATCGGTAAGATCAGGGATACCGGTATTGCCCACGTGCCGGAAGACAGAAACTTAGACGGCAGCGCACCACAGATGAGTGTGCGGGATAATATCAGTGCTGCCAGCCTGAAGAAATTTACCAATAAATTCAAGTTGCTGGATCAGAAGAAAATCGATGAATACTGTGAAGAAAGCGTTGAAAAATTTAAGGTAAAAACCTCCGGTTTAAATTCCATGATCAAGAGCCTTTCCGGCGGTAATGTGCAGAAGGCAATTGTTGCCAGGGAATTTACCCAGGATGCCGATGTGATTGTTTTGAATCAGCCAACCCGTGGTGTTGATGTAGGAGCCATGGAATTTATCCATAAGAAGATATTAGAGATGAGAAGTCAGAAGAAATCCATGGTAATGGTCAGCGCAGATTTAGCTGAGTTACAGGCATTAAGTGATCGAATCATTGTATTTTATAAGGGTAAAGTCGTTGGTGTTATTGATGATGTAAAACAAACCACAGACAAAGAACTGGGTCTTTACATGCTGGGTCTGAAGCAGGACTCAAAAGAGAAACTGATGGAGGCGTAGAGGATGAAAAAGAAGAAAAAAGATTGGTATGGTGTCATCCGTGTTCTGGCCGCTGTCGCACTTGCTTTTATCATAGCAACGATTATCATTGCTATTGTGGCAGAAGATCCGGCTACGGCACTGCATAAATTTTTCCTGGGGCCATTTTCCACAAAAAGAAATTTCTTTAATGTAATAGAAAGTATGATACCACTTGTATTTGCGGCATTAGCTATCAATATCATGCACAAGAGCGGTCTGTTCTCCATGGCTGCTGACTCCGCATTTTATATGGCAGGTGTAACTGCAGCCAGTATTGCTATCGGCTGTAAGCTGCCTGCAGGTGTACACCAGGTAGTTATTATCCTGGCAGGTGCCCTGGTTGGTGGTTTGATTGGTCTGATCCCGGTATTGATCAAAAAATTCTGTGGAGCTAATGAATTGGTTGTATCCTTGATGATGGGTTATCTTTTCTTTAACTTCGGTTATTGGCTGATCAGAGAATTTTTTATTGATATTGCAAACGGATCTTATTCCGTTAAATTTGAAAAAACAGCTTCCCTTGGAAAGATGATCCAGGGAACCAACACCCATTATGGTGTGTTAATCATGATCGTAGCGGTTATCCTGGTCTGGATTTTGATGGACAAGTCCAAATTTGGACGGGAACTGAAGATCACAGGTGCCAATAGAAGATTTGCTAAATATGCAGGTATTAATGTAGGCGGTGTTATCGTTGGTTCACAGTTTGTCGGTGGTGCAGTAGCAGGTGCCGGCGGTGCAGTCGAGATGATCGGCATGTATTCCAAGTTTGAGTGGATTATCTCCGTCAGCTATGTATGGGATGGTATTCTGATCAATCTGTTAGCAAGTACGAAACCATTGTTTATTCCATTGGCAGCATTTTTCATCTCCTACATTCGTGTAGGTGCAACAGTAATGTCCCGTGGTGGTGACGTGGATGCAGAAATCGTATCCGTTATCCAGGGTATTATTATTCTGCTGGTTGCTTCAGAGCGGTTCTTATACACCATGAAGAAGCGTCAGGAAGAAAAAGAAGCATTGGAAAATCAGTTAATAGAAGATAAAAAGGCAGAAGAATAGGAGGAGAAGAAAATGGAAATGTTTTTAAAGCTTGATTTCTGGTTTACCGTTTTTCGTTGTGCAACTCCTGTTCTGTTTGCAACGATGGCAGCAATGATTGCAGATCGTTCCGGCATACTGAATCTTGGTATGGAAGGAGCCATGGCAATCGCTTCCTTAAGCGGTGTTTTGGCAAGTGGTTTTTCAGGAAATTTATTAGTAGGTGGCTTTGTTGGTTTATTCTGCGGTACATTATTTACCATGATCCTGGCTTATTTCATTATGAATATGAAAGCAAATCAGGTTATTGCCGGTATTGCCATGAACCTGGCAGCATCGGGTGGCAGTATTTTTGCTCTGTATTCCATAACCGGAGACAAGAATACCAGTAATTCCATCCAGTCAAAGGCTTTCCCGAGTGTGGAAATCCCTGTGTTAAAGGATATACCTGTACTGGGAGATATTCTTTCTGGTCATAATGTACTCACATACCTTGCTTTTATTCTGGCAATTGTGTTATTTATTGTATTGAAGAAAACCAAATTTGGGTTTAAAGTAAGAGCGGTAGGAGAATCCCCGGAAGCAGCAGAATCTGTTGGTATCAAGGTTCACCGTGTTCGCTACCAGACTATGTTTTTAAGCGGTCTGCTGGCATCTTTTGGTGGTATCTATATGTCCATGGGTTATATCAACCGTTGGACAGCAGGTATGATTGCAGGACGTGGTTACATCGCTCTGGCAACTAATGCCATGGCAGCAGGAAATTCACTCCTTGGTATGTTCGCTTCCTTGTTGTATGGTTTTGGCAGCAGTATTGCCATTTACTTACAGAATATGAATATGGATCCTTACATGGTAACCATGATTCCTTATCTGGCAATCATCGTATTCTACGTTTTATTCAGCTTATATTACAGACATAAAAATAAACAGCATGAAAGTCTGTAAAAATCAGCGTTAATAATGTAAAATGTATGGATATGTAATTAAAAATATGCTATAAAATAATGGTATCAATAGGAAATATTGATATAGATGTAACTTTTCACAAACACAAATAGGAGGAATTTATGAAGAAGTTATTGAACAAAGTAGTAAGTGTCGCTCTTGCAGGTGCTATGGTATTATCCATGACTGCATGTGGCTCAAGCGCATCCACAGCTGAAACAGCTCCAGCTGAATCCGCAGCAGCAGGTACAGAAGCAGCTGCTGAAACAACTGCAGCAACCGGTGATCCATTAAAGATTACTCTTTGCGTAGGACGTACAAATGATATGTCTTTCCAGCAGTCAGCTTATGAAGGTGTTATGAAGGTTCAGGAATTATATCCTGATCAGGTAGAAGTAAATGTAGTAGAAATGACAGATGATACAACAAAGTGGGAAGCAGCATTCTATGATGCAGCAGACGCTGGCGCAGATATCATCATGGGTACAGGTTTCCAGAATCTGGACAACTTTACCAATATCCCTCAGGAATATCCTGACACAAAGTTCATCCTGTTCGATCAGGGTCTTGATTTTGAAGCAAATGAACTTCCTAACGTAATGGGCGTTTTATTTGATTCCAACCAGTCCGGTTTCTTAGCAGGTGCAGTAGCAGCTTATTATACACAGAATGAAAATGCAGCTAACCCAGATAAGACTCTTGGTTTCGTAGGTGCTATGGAAATCGTTACTATCACAGATTTCTTAGTAGGTTATGCAGAAGGCGCTAGATATGTAGATCCAGATATGCAGATCAAAACTGCTTATGTTGGTGATTTCGTTGATACAGCAAAAGCAAAAGATCAGTCCAAGGCTCAGATCGCTGACGGCGCTGACATTATCTTCCAGGTAGCTGGTGGTGCAGGTACAGGTGTTATCGAAGCAGCTTCTGAAGTAGATGGCGTTATGGCTATCGGTGTTGATGCTGACCAGTATGAGACAATGGAAGATCCTGCTTTGAAAGAAGCAGTTATCACATCCAGCTTAAAGAGACTTGACAATGCAATCGTTAAGATCATTGGTGATTACCTGGCAGATCCTGCAAGCGTAGGATTTGGTTCTAACGTAACTTATGGTATGGAAGATGATGCTGTAGGTATCGTATTCAACGATAAGTTAACAGAGAGCATTGGCGAAGAAAACGTAGCTAATGTACAGGCTATTCTTGAGAAAATCAAGAGTGGTGAAATCACTGTTGATAAGGCTTCTGAATTAACATCTGATGAAATCAACGCTATCGTTGCAGGTGAATAATTTTTAAGAATTTTTAGAAGTAAATAAAATCCATAAAGGGGTGGCAATTATGCCGCCCCTTTTTTCTAAAAATAAATACCAAAAAATCAAAAAAATATAATAAAGAAAATAAAACAAGTAATAAAAGAAAATAGTATAGAAAAAAATTACTGAAAAGGGGAACTGCATGAGTAAGTATGGAATCATAGATAGCCATGCCCACATTTGTGGAAATGACTTGTTTCCAAGATTTGAACAGGTAGTTGCAGATGCAAAAGCCGCGGGTATCTGTCGTATATTAATTGTATGTACCGAAGTAGAAGAAGCTAAAAGAGCTGTTCAGATAGCAGAAAATGATCCTATGTTTGATGTTGCACTGGCTTTTTATCCCAATGATGTATTAAAAGCAAGTGAAGAAGATTTTGCCGAGATGGAAAAACTTGTCCGCGCAGGAAAGACAATTGCGGTTGGCGAAATCGGCATGGATACCGTGGGATTTGGAGACGTAAAAGTTCCATTGTCACTTCAGGAAAAAGCATTTATCAGACAGATTCAACTGGCAAATGAATGTAACAAACCTATCCTGGTTCATATGAGAGAAGCAACAGAGTATACACTTCCCATTATGAAGCAGTATTTAAAAGTACCCGGTATCATGCACTGCTACAGCGGTGGCTATGATGTGATGCAGGAATTTCTGGATATGGGAATGTATTTGTCATTTTCCGGAAACATTACCTTTGAAGATGACCAACAGACGTATCTGGCGGTAAAGAATGTACCTCTGGATCGTATTTTAATAGAGACGGATGCCCCATCATTAATACCGGCACCGATGCAGGGGAAACCCAATGAACCGAGTTATATTGTTTATGTGATTGAGAGGATATGCGAGATACGCGGGTGCAGCAAAGAGGAGTTGATTGAGGCGGTGTACCATAACTACCACAGATTGTTTGGGATTGCGGAGTAGTAGCGTGTTGATTTTGTGGATAGTGACGGTGTGGTGCGACTATACTTCTCGCAGGCCCGTTTTCACTACGTGAAAGACGTAGCGGCACATAGCTTCGCATAATACGCGAACCAAATGCCGACGTCTTTCAAGTGCCTTGCTCGAAGCACATTCACACCACACCTGCATATACGCAAAACATTATACAACATACACCGTATTCCATATACACCGAGGAACTTACGACATCGCTGCATCAACATCTCAATGCGATATTCCGTGCGTTGCAGCGCCTAAGTAACTACAACATTGCTATCAATTACATTGGCGCTGCTATACGCATTGACGAGTTTTATTATAATAACTTGTTGAGATACCAGGGCAGTGGAGAGTGTGTTCCCATACGGGGTACTATAAAACCGTCAGTACTTGGTTTGCGTATTTTGCAAACCTACGTACTGCTACGGTTTTATAGTACCCCGTATGGGAATACACTCTCCACTGCCCGGAACCTAAACCCACTTATTCATAACAAAAGGAGGAAATTATGCTGAAAGTAAATCCAAAGGACAAACGCGTCCTGTTAAAAGCCGCCCTCGGCTTAGTAAAATCTGATTTGTGCCTGGTGAATGCCAAGCTTGTGAATGTATTCACTGGTGAGGTTTATCCGGCAGATGTATATGTAAAGTATGGTTTTATTGCTCATATTGAGGATAAACCGGAGAATATGGGTCTGGAAAAGGCTAAAGAACTGGCTGAAAGTATTTATGATGTAGCAGGCAGATATCTGATCCCCGGATTGGTAGATTCTCATATGCACATTGAGAGCTCCATGATGACACCCAGAAATTTAGCAAAGGCTATTATTCCAAACGGAACCACTACCATTATCCATGATCCACATGAATTGGGAAATGTATATGGTGTGGAAGGCGTGAAATATATGCATGATGCAGGTGCCGATCTACCTATGCGTCAGTTAGTGGATATCCCAAGCTGCGTGCCTGCTGTACCGGGCTGTGAAAATGCAGGGGCCACTTTTATGACAGATGAGATTAATGAACTGGCCAAGTTGGACCGTGTAGTAGGTCTGGCAGAGGTTATGGATTTATATGGTGTTATCAACGGAGAAGACCGTATGATGGATATTATTCAGGCCGTGAAGGATAAAGGAATGTATATCCAGGGACATGCTCCGCGTTTTGGTGGCAGAAACCTGTCAGCTTACCTGATTGGCGGACCAAGTACCTGTCATGAGACCACGGTTTCTGAAGAGGCACTAGACAAGCTTCGTAACGGTATGTACGTAGATGCCAGAGAAAGCTCCATCAGTAAAAATGTAAGCGCTATTTGGGAAGGAATAAAAGATTGTAAATTCTTTGATACCTTAACACTTTGTACAGATGATAGAGAAAGTGATGATCTGCTCAATGTTGGTCATTTAAATGCAGTTGTCCGTAAGGCAATTGAAGTCGGAATGGATCCTGTAGCTGCCATTAAATCAGCCAGTATCAATACGGCAAGAGAAATCGGTATGGAACATATTGGCGCTATTGCACCAGGATATGCGGCAGATATGTCTATTGTATCTGAATTAGAAAAAGTAGATGTGGATGAAGTATTCTTTGGTGGAAAACTGGTTGCCAAAGGCGGCAAAATGGTGGAAAAGATTGCAGATAAACCATTTGAAATTGAAACCAGAAATTCCATGAATGTGGGTCATTTAACTGTAGATGATTTCCGTATCAAAGCGCCAATCCAGAATGGTGAAGTAACGGTAAATGTATTGAGCTATGTAGATAAGAAATCTGTTTATACCAAATTAAGCGTAGAGAAGTTCAAAGTGGTAGATGGAGAATTACAGTTGCCTGAAAATGTAATGTTTGCTGCAGTGGTAAATCGTTATGGTAAGGGAACCAGGACAGTGCATGTAGTTCGTAATTTTGGTCTGGAAACCGGAGCAGTAGCTTCTACCGTATCTCATGACTCCCATAATCTGACGATTGTGTTTGATAAACCGGAAAATGCATTTGCAGCAGCCGAGGAACTGGTAAAAGTCGGTGGCGGTATGACAGCAGTGGATAACGGAAAAGTATTGGGAACGCTTGCACTGGAAGTAGGCGGACTGATGACACACTTAGAAGCAGCAGAACTGTCTGTAAAAGCTGATGAAATGAAAAAAATAGAGGCTAGCCTTGGATTACGTGAATTCGAGAACCCTCTCCTTCGTATTGTAACCATGGCACTGCCTGTTGCACCTGAAGTAAAATTGTCAGATCTTGGTCTGATTGAAGTGGCAACCAAGAAGATCATTCCATTATTTGCAGAATAAAAGCTTTCACGCATCAACAGATGAGTGGTTATAAGGCATCCAGGACTTAATCGTAGGTATGGTGTTTCGCCACTATAAGATTTGGTCTTGGGTGCATTCTCATTTGTCAAGAAGTTAAACGAAGCATCAGATCGGAATTTATCTATAATAAAAAGAGGTGAAAGAAATTGAAACTGGAAAATGGCAGACCTGAAAAAATAGATAACAGAGTATTAACAGAAGTAGCAGTTTATGATATGCTGGACCAACTTGAAATCCCTTTTGAACGGATAGACCATGAGGCGGCATTTACGATGGAAGCTTGTGCCGAAATTGATAAGGTATTGTATCCGGCTGTAATTTGTAAAAATTTATTTCTCTGTAATAGTCAGAAAACAAAGTTCTATTTGTTAATGATAAAAGAGGATAAAAAATTTATAACAAAGGATATTTCAAAACAGATTGGAAGTGCCAGACTTTCATTTGCACCGGAAGAATTTATGGTGGAATATCTTAAAACACCAGCGGGATCAGCCAGTATAATGGGACTGATGAACGATAAAGAAAATCGGGTGCAGTTGTTGGTGGATGAAGAGGTGCTATGTGCAGAATATGTGGGGTGTCACCCATGCATTAATACTTCGAGTATAAGGATAAAAGTGAAAGATGTATTTGAAAAGTTTCTTCCGGCTGTAGAACATAATTATATAAAGGTTGTTTTGAAGAATGGAGAAATTTGATATGAAAGAAGTTGCAGGATACCATCTCCCTGGACTGTTTGAATTTTATGATTTGTACAAAGTATTTTTGCCCTTGTTTTATCAACATAGAGAATATTTCTACGATTGGTGTGATATCGCGTCTATATATGGAGCCCCCAATGATTGTTTATGGGGAGGAGGCCGTGTTGGATTTGGTCAAAATGATGTGAAAGATGTTTTGGACTTAATGCAGGAATACGGTATTTCGACACGACTGACCTTCAGTAATTCTTTGCTGAAAAAAGAGCATCTGGCAGATAAAAAATGCAATAATTTTTGCACCCTTTTTCAAAAACATAGCAAAGTGGAAAACGGAGTCATTATATATTCTGATCTGCTATTAAAGTATATAAAAGAGCAATATCCCGGCTTGTATTTTGTATCTTCAACAACAAAAGTAATCACAGATTTTAACCGGTTTACAGCGGAACTCAACAGAGATGAATTTCGATATGTAGTACCGGATTTTCGTTTGAATCATAAACTTGAACAGCTGGATACTTTAACGGATAAACAAAAAAGCAAAGTAGAGTTCCTATGTAATGAATGTTGTTCATTTGCATGTAACAGCAGAAAAGCATGTTATGAAAATGTAAGCCATAAAGCACTGGGTGATGATAGTATGGAACATGTCTGTAGTGCTCCTGATTCAAAAGAAGGGTATGTTTTTTCGAAAGCAATGAAAAACCCAGGATTTATTGGAATAGATGATATTCAAAATGTGTATTTGCCAATGGGTTTTTCAAACTTTAAGATTGAAGGACGCAGCTTAGGAAGTGCATTGATACTTGAAATTCTCTTATATTACATGACAAAGCCGGAGTACCAGCTACCGGTTAGAGAAAAAATATATCTGAATAATGCGCTGGATTTATTCTAGCGCTATTCTTCTATCAGTCCCAGATCATAAAATACATGATCCGGCAGCAGTGCGCCTTTGGTTTCCACCACGGCAGCACTTACTCTGTTAGCAAGTCTTAAAGCAAGCTTTAAAGACATTCCTCTTTGCAGACAGGCAATAATGGAACCGACATGGGAGTCTCCTGCACCGATACCATCTCTTTGTGTAGCAGGAAAAGATGGAATTTCGAAATTATCTCCTGATTTATCCAGACAATAAGCACCGGATTTACCGCAGGTGACAATCACAGTATTATCGGTAAGCTTCTGAAGTGCCTGGGCGGCTCTGGCTACCAGGTGATTGCCGGGAAGTAACTCTTCCTCCTCTTCCTGATCGGAAGTCATGGAGGCAGCTTTTAAACATTCTCTTGCATTTAAATGTACAATTGGATGCAGGTTGTATAGTCTGGACTGTCTCTCAGCGGGGATTGAGGTAATTCTTGGTCCCGGAGCATAGAATACAGGCAGTTCGGGATGAGCTTCCAAAAAGGCCAGAATATGCTCGCCGGTTTCTTCTTCCAATTCTAAACCACACACATAAACACAGGAAATCTCGTCTGCATTTAATTCTGCAAACCATTCTTTCTGAAAACGATATTCTGCACCGTGCACTGATAAAAAGGTACGATTGCCGGTAGCTTCTACAAAACAGTAGCAGCAACCATTTTCCTCTTCAACAGACAGAGGGGATATAATTCCTTTTTCCGCCAGAGCATGCTTTACAAAGTGACCATAAATACCTGTACCGACAGGAGAGAACAGAGTGTAAGGCACCATAAACAGGCGAAGCATATTAGAAACATTATAAGCACAGCCACCCAGAGAAACTGTCTGAGAATGTGGATGAATATCTTCCTCTGTTGTAGGAAGATGATCAATTTCGATAATAACGTCAGCTACAGTCGAGCCGATGATTAAAGCTTTTTTCAAGAAAGACCTCCTGATTTTTCATATAGTATGTTTATTCCATTTACAAACGGCAACAAAAAGTGATACGCTGTTTGTGAATATTTTTGTTGTGGAACGCACCATCAAAAGTGCGATAACAAATAGTAGAATACCACATCATTTTTTTGCAGTAAAGGAAGGATGAACCATTGAGCAGAATAATTTTAAAAAATGCAACGATTCTAACCCATTTGGGAGAAGTACAGCCAAACAGGAATATTTTGATTGAAGACAGTGTGATCAAAGAAGTGACGCAGAAGCCTGTAGAGGAATTGGGATATTTGGAAAATAAAACGGAGACTGAGGTTATAGATTGTACAGATCTTTATGTCAGTCCCGGTATGACCAATTTACATGCACATACCGCAATGAATATTTTTAAGGGTATCTCAGAAGATGTATCAGCAGAGCGCTGGTTTAATGAGATGATCTGGCCATATGAGAGTAAAATGGAACCGGAGGATGTGTATCTGGGAACGAAACTCGGTATAGCAGAGATGATTAATAATGGTGTTACTGCATTTGCAGACCATTATTTTATGGAAGAAGAGGTTTTAAAAGCGGTACAGGAAATGGGTATCAGAGCAGATATCGCACCTACTGTTTTTGGAACTGCTCCAAATTTTAAGGAAAGATTGCAGGAAGTAGCTGATTTTATTGAAAAGAATCGAAACCTTTCTGAGCGTGTGGCACTTCGTATGGGACCACATGCACCATATACATGTCCGATGCCTTACCTGAAAGAAATTGTGGATACAGCAAAACAGTTGAAAACAGGTATTCATCTCCATGTATCTGAGACCAGGGAACAGGTGGCTGAGAGCAGAGCAGCTGTGAATAAAACACCTTTTGCTGTTCTGGGAGAAAGTGATCCGGGAGATATGCAGGTACTGGTTGCCCATGGACTGTGGGTGGAACCGGAGGATTTGCAGTATATTAATAAGGAGAAAACTTTCTTTGCCTTTTGTCCGAAGACTTATATGAAACTGGCTATGGGCTGTGGTAATATCCTGGAGTTGAAGGATCAGATTCAGTTTTCTTTTGGAACAGACGGCGCAGCAAGTTCTAATACTCTGAACCCTGTAGAGCAGGCAAGAATTTTTGCATTGATGGGAAAATACGAAGCTTTTGATCCGGAAACCTATGAGATAACTTATCTCTGGAAACAGCTGATGAATGGTCATAATGCTTTTTCATTCAATACCGGTAAAATAGAGAAAGGCTACCAGGCGGATCTATGTATCTGGGATCTGAATAAGACTAACACATTCCCGGTTTACAATCCGTTGATTTCCATTTTATACAGTTCAGACAGTACAAACGTAAAATATACCATGGTAGCAGGTGACTTTTTGAAGAAAGATGGTAAACTGTTATTAAATGAGACTGAACTGATGGCTGAGGTACAGACCAGAAAAGAAGCACTTTTAGCCCGTGGACGCGGACAGGCACAGGTCACATATTAGAACAGAAATATAGTTTTAGACTATAAAAAAAGGTAAATATAATATATTTTACAAATACTAAGGAAGATGATATTCTCAAACAAGAGCAGGAGAAATATTTCTTCTAAATTAGCAAATTAATAGGAACAAAGGTTCTCTAAAATGCTTATGAAAAGGGAATCAAGATTAGCAAACAAAGAATGGGAGAGAGAAAAATGGTTACATTGGAGAAGGGTGGCGCTTATTTAGTAAACGGAACAGAAGTAGTTCCTGATAGCGCAGATGCACTGGCATGTGTAAAACAGAAGGTTGGAAACACATTTGCAGATGGTGCTGAGGTTACAAAAGAGAATGCACAGAAAAACACAATTGCTTATGGTATTTTGAAGGAACATAACACCTCAGGCAACATGGAGAAGTTAAAGGTACGTTTCGACAAGCTGACTTCTCATGATATTACATATGTTGGTATCATCCAGACTGCAAGAGCTTCAGGACTTGAGAAGTTCCCAATGCCTTATGTACTTACCTGCTGTCATAATTCTCTTTGTGCAGTTGGCGGTACCATCAATGAAGATGACCATATGTTTGGTCTCACAGCTGCAAAGAAATACGGCGGAATATTCGTACCACCTCATCAGGCAGTTATTCATCAGTATGCACGTGAAATGCTTGCAGGCGGCGGACGTATGATCTTAGGATCTGATTCTCATACCCGTTACGGTGCACTTGGTACTATGGCAATCGGTGAAGGCGGCGGAGAATTAGTTAAACAGTTATTGAACCAGACCTATGATATCAATATGCCGGGCGTTGTTGGTATTTATTTAACAGGTGAACCGGTTAAGGGCGTTGGCCCTCAGGACGTTGCCCTGGCTATTATCGGTGCTGTATTTGGAAATGGTTATGTAAAGAATAAAGTAATGGAATTTGTTGGTCCCGGCGTTTCTTCTCTGACTCCTGATTTCAGAATCGGTATCGATGTTATGACAACAGAGACAACCTGTCTGTCCTCTATCTGGAGAACAGATGAGCAGGTAGAGCAGTTCTATGAGATCCATGGCAGAAAAGCTGATTATAAAGAATTAAACCCTGGAACTGTAGCATATTATGACGGTATGATTGAGATTGATCTGGCTACCATCAAACCAATGATCGCAATGCCATTCCATCCAAGCAATACATATACAATCGAAGATTTAAAAGCAAATCTGACAGATATTCTGGATGATGTGGAGAAACGTGCAGCAGTCAGCCTTGACGGAGCAGTTGATTTCACATTAAAGGATAAAGTAAAGAATGGTAAATTCATGGTAGAACAGGGAATCATCGCAGGTTGTGCAGGTGGTGGATTTGAAAATATCTGTGCTGCTGCTGATATCTTAAAGGGTAGTTTCATCGGAGATGATGCCTTTACATTAAGTGTATATCCGGCTTCCATGCCAATCTATATGCAGCTGATTAAAAACGGCTGTGCAGCAACGATCCTGGAAACAGGTGCGATTATGAAAACTGCATTCTGCGGACCTTGCTTTGGTGCAGGTGATACACCGGCTAATAATGCCTTCAGTATTCGTCATTCCACCAGAAACTTCCCGAACCGTGAAGGCAGCAAGTTACAGAATGGTCAGATTTCTTCCGTTGCGTTGATGGATGCAAGAAGTATTGCAGCTACAGCAGCCAACAAGGGCGAGCTGACAGCAGCAACAGAATTTGACGGAACCTTCAATAAATATGAGTACTTCTTTGATTCTAAGATCTATGAGAACAGAGTATATGATTCCAAGGGAGTTCCGGATCCAAGTGTAGATGTTCAGTTTGGTCCTAACATTAAGGATTGGCCTGAAATGTGTGCGTTAACAGACAACATGGTATTAAAGGTTGTTTCTGAGATTCATGATCCTGTTACCACAACTGATGAGCTGATTCCTTCCGGAGAAACAAGTTCTTATCGTTCCAATCCTCTGGGACTGGCAGAGTTTACTCTTTCCAGAAAAGATCCTGCTTATGTAGGTCGTGCAAAAGAGATCCAGAAAGCAGAAAAAGCTCGTGAAGCACTGTTAAAAGCTGCAAACGGCGAAACACCTGAACAGGCAGTTCCTGAATTGACAGCTGTTCTGGAAACCATTAAGAAGAGCTATCCGGATGTAAACAACGACAACACCGGTTTTGGTTCTACAATCTTTGCTGTAAAACCGGGCGATGGTTCTGCAAGAGAGCAGGCTGCAAGTTGCCAGAAGGTATTAGGCGGCTGGGCAAATATTGCTACCGAATATGCAACCAAGAGATATCGTTCGAACCTGATCAACTGGGGCATGCTCCCATTCCTGATCAAGAAGGGTGATCTGCCATTTGCAAACCTGGATTATGTCTTTATCCCGGGCATCAAGAAGGCAGTAGCTGAGAAGGCTCCTGAGATCAAAGCATATGCAGTAAAGGATGGCGGTCTCACAGAATTCAGCCTCTCCCTTGGTGAATTAACAGATGAAGAAAGACAGATTATCTTAAAGGGATGTCTGATCAATTACAACCGTGTTGATGCATAAGTAAATATTTGCAGTAAGTAATGAAATAAAATATAAAGTTTTGATAATTAAGTCCGATATAATTATTACAAAGTGACAGGTTTTAAGGCCGGAAACCGATGTTCCAAGTGAACATTGTTCAACAGGAACCGCTTTGTAATAGTGATAGGAAGACCATGGATGGTAGAGTGCCAAAGCAAAGGATGACTTTGGCACACTGCCATTTTTTTGTTACAGGACCAGGGAAGGGAAAGGCGCAAAAGGGTCACCTATATGAAGGGGTGATTTACATGAGAATTGATTCCAGTCAGATTACCATGGGATCAACGAGAAAGTATGCATCTGTGCGGGCAGAACGCTACAGTTCCTCTTACAGTGTTCTATTCGCAGGTGGTAAAAGATTGAGCAACAAAAACTTCAGTGAAACATTAGATACCAAAGAGGAAGAGGAAAGTGACCAGAGCGGAACAACTCTGAACAATTCCACAGAGGATTTGCAAAACAGATACAAGTCCATGTCTTCAAAGGTAAACAGAATATCCTCCAGAGAACAGACCACCAGTTTGAATACCATCAGGCAGCAGTGTGTTAAATTCCTGTTTCAGTTATTGTTTGAGAACAGAAGAAAATCCATATTTGGAGATTCTGAGGAGGGACAGTCCTTTGAAGACTGGTACAGTAACATGACCGGTGGCGGACAGGCTTCCATCTATGCTTATTCTGCTGAAACCTACTATGAAGAGACTGAATCCACCTCATTTTCCACCACAGGAACGGTTGTTACAGCAGATGGCAGGGAAATATCCTTTGGCGTGGAACTGGAAATGAGCCGCAGTTTTGCCGCGTATTACCAGGAAAACTTCTATATGGAGCAAAATACCATGTGTGATCCGCTTGTGATCAATCTGGATGGTAACATTGCCGACGTATCGGATCAGAAATTTACATTTGATCTGGATACTGACGGTGTTCTTGATTCTATTTCCATGTTACAAAAGGGATCCGGTTTCCTGGCACTGGATAAAAATGGAGATGGCAGTATCAATGATGGCTCTGAACTGTTTGGTACAGCTTCCGGGAATGGCTTTGCAGATCTGGAGGAATATGACAGTGATGGCAACGGATGGATCGATGAAAATGATCCAATATTTGAAAAACTCCTGGTATGGGCAAAAAATGATACCGGAGAGGATACCTTATACACGTTAAAGGAGTCCGGCGTAGGAGCTATCTGCCTGCAAAGAGTGAACACTAATTTTTCTATGAAATCTATTAACAACACAACCAATGGTGCAATCCGACAGACCGGGATTTTCCTGTATGAAAATGGAATGAGTGGCACCGTACAGCATGTGGACCTGGCAAAAGGATAATATGCTTAAATAAAAAATTATGTAAACTAAAACGCATCGTCAAATGCAAGAGTTTTGGCCTGTTCCTTTTGGGGGAGCAGGCCTTGTTTTATGACATAGGCGGCAAAGCTGATCGTGAATTTAATATATATTTTGTGAAATACCCGGAAGATTTTTCAGTACTAAAGAACTAAGTGCAGTAAGCTGTTGCACTGCTAAATCATGTAGCAATGTCATGCGCTCAGACTGTGTTTTTCCCTGCTTAATCAGAATCGCATTATAACTTTCCATATTTGATAAAACAAGAAGCTGATATATGGTAGCCTGATCACGGATATTCCCGCTTTCATTTGGGTGAGCATCCCTCCATTGTTTGGCTGTTAATCCAAACAATACAACATTAAGCAGATCCGCTTCACTTGCATATTTGTAAATAATCTGCGAGGGCGATATTTCTGGAGGTATCAGATTTTCTTTAATTGCACTAGTTTGAATTTTATAATTTAATTTGGAAATTTCTCGGTTCAGGTTCCAGTTGAGGGAAAGGCGGCTGTTTTCCTCTGCCTTTAATCGTTGATAATCCTTGATAATATATACTTTAAATTCAGGTGATATCCAGGAAGCAAACTCAAAAGCAATATCAGAATGCGCATAAGTTCCACCATATCTTCCAGCTTTTGAAATAATACCAACAGCATTCATATCTTCTATCCATTTAGTTGGAGTCATCACAAAACGATTTAAGCCGGCTTCATTTTTAACCGCCTCGAATTGCACACGGTTAAACTTGGGATTAGATAAAATCTCCCAAATACTTAAAAATTCAATTGTATTTCTATTCCGCATCCAGTTTTGGATAACAAAACGTGGATCGTCCATATTCTTATATTTAGCTATATCCGTAAGCGATATAAATTCGTTTTCAAAATCAGTTGTATAAATACCAATATCAATACCATTGGCATGAATTTTATCTTCAACTCTTTTCGTCATTTAAATCCTCCTTTTTTAAAAGCTGTTCATATTTCAGCTGATATGCAATTAATTTTGGAATGTATTCCGGTGGAGTACGTCTGCCTGCCTCCCAATCTTCTAGTGTACGAACAGGGATTCCGGTATGCTCAGAGAATTCTTTGCGGCTCATCCCGGTACTTTCTCTTAGGGTTTTGATTTTATTTGCTATATCCATAATATTCACCTCGCAATGCGTTTCTTTTAGCATAACATACTATATATGTACACGCAATGCGTGAATATGGATTTTAGCAAAAAAGGCAAAAATTTTCATAAACGTAAACGATTCTGAAACAAACCTATGATAGAATACAGAAAATGGGGTAAAGGAGCAGACGAATATGATCCGGATATTAGTAGTGGAAGATGATACTGAGTTAAACAAAACAGTATGTTCTTATTTGAATAATAGTGGTTTTCAGACAACCGGCTGTCCGGGGGCAGAGGAAGCTTATGATGCCATGTATAACAGTCTGTTTGATCTGATCGTGTCAGATATCATGATGCCAAAGATAGATGGATTTGAATTTGCCAGAACGATCAGAGAGGTGAATAAGACCATTCCTATTTTATTCATGTCTGCAAAAGATGATCTGCCGTCAAAGCAGAAAGGGTTTCAGCTGGGAATCGATGATTATATGGTAAAACCGGTGGATCTGGATGAACTGCTTCTACGGGTAAGAGCTCTTCTTCGCAGGGCAAATGTAGAAATGGAAAGAAAGATCACAGTCGGGAATCTGACAATGGACGCAGATGCAATGACGGCTACGATAAATGAAAATGAGATTCCGGTTACCACCAGGGAGTTTAATATTTTGTATAAGCTATTATCCTATCCGAATAAGACTTTTTCCAGAGGACAGCTCATGGATGAATTTTGGGGAAGGGACAGTGATACCAGTTTGCGGGCAGTTGATGTATATGTGACCAAGCTTAGAGATAAATTTTCCGAATGTGACGGATTCAAAATCGTTACGGTCAGAGGATTGGGATATAAATCAGTTATTTAAGGGGCAGGAGAAAAAGTATGAATGAGGGCATGCAGGTAAGGCAATCACATTTCCCGGTGAAAATCTTCGGGGCAACTTTAGGAATCATGCTGTTAGTAGCAGGGATTCATATGGGAATCATTCAGACATTCAGACATCTTCAATTAAACGGATGGATACAGACTGCTATTGTGATGATGTACTGGATAATCATGGCTGTTGCATTCACCGCGTTTACAAGGCAGCAGATGATAAGTACATATGAAAAGCCCATGCAGGAGCTGGCAAAAGCTACAGATGCAGTTGCCCATGGGGATTTTTCAGTGTACATGCCGTTACTGCACACGCCGGACAAGCTTGACTATCTGGATATTATGATCATGGATTTTAACAAAATGGTGGAGGAGCTTGGAAGCATTGAAACCTTGAAAACGGATTTCTTTTCCAATGTATCCCATGAGATTAAAACACCCTTATCAGTGGTTTCAAACCATGCACAGCTTTTAAAATCCGGAGGGAACCTGACTAACGAACAAATGGAATCTGTAGAAGGAATCTTAGTCGCATCCAGGAAGCTATCCAATCTGATTACCAATATGCTGAAATTAAATCGGTTGGAAAAACAGAACATTCAGCCGAAAATGGAAGAATATGATCTTTGTCAGCAGTTATGCGATTGTATCCTGCAATTTGAAAGCGGCTGGGAAGAAAAGCAAATAGAACTGGATGTGGATATGGAGGATCAGGTCACGGTAAAAGCAGATCCCAACCTCATGGAGCTGGTATGGAATAATCTGCTCAGTAATGCTCTCAAGTTTACAGAGGCAGGCGGAACAGTCAAAATCAAAGAAGAATCAACAGAAGAATCGGTGCGCATAGAAATAACTGACAGCGGATGCGGTATGAGTAAAGAAACTAAGAATCATATTTTTGATAAATTTTATCAGGGAGATACATCCCATGCAACGGAAGGAAACGGTCTTGGAATGGCACTTGCACTTCGGGTGCTGCAGTTGTCAGACGGGGATATATCTGTAGACAGTGAGTTAGGTAGAGGAACTACATTTTCAGTAACTTTGCCCAAAAAAGAGGAGCAGTAAGTATGAATGAAATGAATCGTGCAGGAGCCGACTATATTGGATATGAATATAAGGAACTGGTGGTAGAGAAAAAAGAGGTTTCTTTTTATTTAGACGGATTTGAAAACTTTGGTTGGGAAATCGATGAAAGGCAGCCGGAGATCGTAGAAAGCAACAAAAACGGAAAAACAGTTATCCGATTAAAACGAAACAGAAAGATCATGAATAAAGCGGAGCTCACCAGATTGCAGCGAAATTTTGAGGATTGCATGAGACAGATGAACAGTCTGGAGAACTCAAAAACAAGTTTGGCAACGGCTGCTTCCCTTTTACTGGGAATTCTTGGTACCGCATTTATAGCGGGATCCACATTTGCTGTCACCCATGAGCCGCCATTGATTTTACTTTGCATAATATTGGCAATTCCTGGATTTATGGGCTGGCTGGCTCCCATTTTTATCTATAAAAGGCTTGTTCTAAAGAAAACAAATGAACTTGCGCCCATGATTGAACAAAAGCAGGATGAAATATATGAAATCTGTGAAAAGGGACACAAGCTGCTGTTATAGAAAGGTTGGATATGAGAGGGGATCTTTTAGGGAAATTAAATTAATCAAATTGGAAAAATAGAACAGGTAAATAATGCATTAACAGATCGGAGATGTTAGAAATATCGTTGAAAAATAAACAAAATTAATAATTTACAAATAAAACTTCGACAAAATAGAAATATTCAAATGCCATAATAATCACATCAGCAAGAGAGATGCGATTATTATGGCAATTCTTTTAACTTTGAGCTGACTTGCTTCTATTTTAAAAGGAGTTATGTATGGAAAAAACAAATAGTAAAATTATCACGGTTTTGCTTACCAGGTATTACAGCACATTTTCAAACTTTATCTATTATGTTACGGGGAGAGGTTATACACATGCGTCCATATCTTTAGGTAATGCAGAAGCTTTGTCATATTCGCGTATTGGCGTAGTATTTTGTCTGTTACGTATTCCATTCAAAATCCGTAATCGTTATTTTTGTTCACAGTTCGTCGCAGAGACATTACAGCAAACGGAATCTGTGAAATTAAGCAAAAAGGCATCACTGTATTTACCAAATGAGCTCCCAAAGGTATTAGAGTGTCAGCACTGTCTCAGGGGAATTTCATTTGCATCATAAATCAGTTATTCGGCTACATTTCATAGATCTTTACACATCCATACATGAGGGCACCCTTCTACAGGATGGGGTTCCCCATGTATCTGATAGCCCTGCTTTTTATAGAAATCAGAAGCTTTGCACTGGGCAGATAACCCTACATGCAGCCCGCCTTGATTACGAATCTCACGTTCGGCATTATCTATCAAAATGGCACCATAATGTTTTCCTCTATATTCTTTGAGGACAGCTAATCTGCCGATGGCAAAGCAGGATTTGGCATCCGAATAGAAAAATCTGCAGGTTGCAACAGGCTTATCATTTTCCCAAATAACAATATGAGTTGCATTATGATCCGTGGCATCAAATTCATTTTTGAAGCCCTGTTCCTCCATAAAAACACTTGTGCGGATAGCCTTTGCCGCTTCCGGTAATTCATCATACATTTTAATTTCCATTTGTATTCTCCTTTTCTAAATGAGAGAATTTCATAATTCATAGACCTTGATTTTACTGATGCTTCAGAGCATATAAAAAACAACTTACCCCGATCCGATATATATTTTGTCAAATATTATCCACATCGAAAGGAGATAAGTTGCAAAATATGTATCGACAACAATCATTGATTACTTTAGACCAGTTCT
>JAQUUX010000154.1 GCA_028693705.1 Lachnospiraceae bacterium
TGGGACCATGACTATAAAGTAACTTATTAACTATGTAGGTATGACCAACAATTCATCGAATACCTATATCATAAAAATAAGTCTATAGCCTCTATGGTTGAGGTCTATAAACTTATAATACGAGGAGAGAGTAAAATGAAAAAGAAGGTTGTAGCAATTTTATGTTGTGTAACAATGGTTGCAGCATCATTGATGGGATGTGGATCAACAGCAGCGACGACTGCACCGGCAACAGAACCTGCAAAAGATGAAACAGTAAAAGCAGAAACGGCAAAAGAAGAAGCAGCTACAGAGGAAAAAGGCAGCGATTATAAAATTGCACTGATTACCATGGATTCTATTGATCAGCATTGGGTTACTTTGAATGAAGGCGCTCAGAAGGAAGCTGAAGAACTTGGTGTAACCGTTACATTCATGGCACCAAATACAAAAGATGATGCACAGCAGATTGAATGTGTAAACAATGCAGTTTCGGGTGGTTATAATGCAATTATGGTAGCGGCTAACGGACCGGACGCTATCTCATCTGCACTGGAAGAAGCAGAATCAGCGGGTGTAAAGATTGTATATGTTGATTCACCTGCAAATGTAAAAGCAGAAGCAACCTTCTCAACAGATAACAAAGCAGCTGGTAAAACAGCAGGAGACGAGATGAAAAAAGCTCTGGAAGCAGCCGGTGTAACCTCAGGCGATATCGGTATCATCAATGTAAATGCTGCAACAGATTCCTGTGTAATGCGTGAAGAGGGATTTCGATCCGCATTTGAGGGAAGTGACTTTAATTTGTTGGAAACACAGTATGGCGAAGGCGATGCTGCAAAATCCCAGAGTATTGCTGAAAATTATATTACCCAGGGAGTAGTTGGAATCTTCGGATGTAATGAAGGATCTACAACCGGTGCAGGAAATGCAATCAAGGCATCCGGTAAGACAGAGCTTATCGGCGTCGGATTTGATAAATCAGATGCCATCATGAACCTGATTGATGACGGATATTTGTTGTGTACAATGGCACAGAACCCGGATGTTATGGGATCAGAAGGGGTTAAGGCATGTGTAGATGCATTGGATGGCAAAGATCTTGGTGGAGCAGTAACAGATACGGGGGTATCAGTGCTCACAAAATAATCGCAATAAAATAAGGGAAAGAAGCAAGGAATCTGCCTGTTATATGGTGGATTCCTTGCTGTATTTGTTTGCGGTCATCTGGCGGAGTCACATATGTGGAGCTGTGGTATAATGTCAGTGTGGAGCAGAAAACGTATAATGAGGGAAAATGTATGTTGAAAATATTGATTGCTGATGATGAGGAACGCCTGTGCCAGCTGATTAAAAAGCTGGTGGATTGGGATGATCTGCATATGCAGGTAGTTGGAACGGCTGCCAATGGAATAGAAGCGGCACAGATGGTGGATGAATTATCTCCGGATATTTTAATTACAGACATACGCATGCCCGGATGCGATGGTCTGGAATTGATCCAGACAGTTAAAAGATCCAACCCACAGATTGAGATCATAATCATCAGCGGTTATGCGTATTTTTCATATGCACAGGCAGCAATCAAATTTGGGGTGGAAAATTATCTGTTAAAACCGATTAATAAAGTGGAACTGACAGAGACACTGAAAAAAATATACCAAAAGATTTTAGAAAGAAATGAGTCAGAAGACAATCTGGAGAATTTAATCAGAAGCAGCGAAAATGACCGGATTAAGGTGAAAAATAATCTGATCATGGATATGCTGGAAACAGAAGCTTTATCCATTACAATGGAATCCTTACAGCAGGATTATCATTTGGGTGTTCGGGAAGGCATTTTTCAGGGCTTTTGTCTAAAAATGGATTATGATATATGTCAGTTGACAGATTCAGCGAGAAAAATAGTTTACGATAAAGTAACCAGTACAATCTTGGGAAATCTGAAACGTGTCTGTTATGAGATCATATTGAATATAAAAGATGGCAGTGGTTATGGGATTTTGAATTACACACCAAAGAAGCAGGATGATGTGCACCGGATAATGAGAGATTGTTTAAACCAATTGAATTCACAGAAAAGCATACTGGGTGATATTGATTTCACACTGGCGCTTGGCAGTTCGGAAACGGATGCCGTAAAGTTACCCGATTCTTTGAAGAAGTGCAGACAGCTTATTCAGGAAAGAATCCTGACAGGAACCGGCAGTATTATAGAAAAAATGGGGAATTATAATATAGTACGTGATCAGAGTATACTGGAGAGCTATTCCAGAAAGATGCTTCATGCAATTGAACTTTTAAGTGCAGAAGAAGGAGAGGCGGCAGTCATTTCTTTTCGCACTACCATAATGAATCTAAAAAATGTGAATGGGTATGAGATTTATGATTTTGTTTTGTCTGCGGCTAATTTATTTTTAGCACAGACAGATTACAAGAAACGAAAAGAAGAAGAGGAAATCTTCCGCAGGCAGTGGATGCAGTGCGGCAATTTAGATCAACTGTTTAGTTACCTGTCAAACTTACAGAAAAGAGTTCTGGAAGCTATAAAGCAAGAGCGTGAAAACGAAGCATTGCGTCCTATTCGACAGGCAAAGCAATATATTCAAAACCACTATAAGGAGCAGATTACTTTGGAAGAAGTAAGTGATGCGGTGGGACTTAGCAGTGGTTATTTTAGCGTTTTGTTTAAGAAGGTGGAAGGTGACGGATTTGCTAAATATCTGATCAATTTTAGAATCGAACAGGCCAAGGTTTTATTAAGAGAAAGTAATTATTCTGTATCAGATATATGTAAACAGGTTGGCTATAATGATTTAAAACATTTTAC
>JAQUUX010000155.1 GCA_028693705.1 Lachnospiraceae bacterium
AAGTTTTAGCAGACACAAAAAAGTAAAAATACACCATGAAAATATGACAAAATGGAAAACCCGCTATCCAGCGTATTTACTGGTCTAGCGGGTATTTTTATGCTTATTTATCTGCAAAAGTCAGGATCTTTTGTTAACGAAAACAGTATAACAGATTAAACGCATGTAAACAATATCAAGTTTTTGGAAGAAAACAAAATGCGACAAAAAAGCAGGAAAAAATAGGATCTCCAATCCATCATTTTTTCCTGCTGAGAACTTGTTCTTTTCATATTTTACAGGGTTTTGAGCCACATAACCACCGTTGTATAAGCATATGCAAGAATCCCCATGGCAACAACTGCATATACCAGAACGAAAGCCCTTCGGAATACTTTCCATGGGATTTTTTTCATAATCCAATCATAACCATATCCCAGAAAACACATCAGTGCAATTACCATTGGATAACAATAGCGTCCCTGAGGTTCATAATCCACTGCATAGCTGTAATAGATACTCAGTGCAATAGGTATGACAAAACTGATGGTCAACCCGCATTTTAATAATATGGTGCCTTTGTAATATTGATCCTTTTCCTTGTGGCGAAACAGCCCGCTGGCTTCCATAATAAGGAAACCCAAAATACCCACAGCAAAAATCACAAGGTAAAACCAGTATGCTTTCACTGAAAGCCATACCTGCATATAACCAAACGTGCCTATAAAGCTTCGAAATGTCAAATCAGCCCAGGTGTATCCAGTCCATTCCTTGCTGATAAGCATTTGCCATACCGAATCGCCATGATTTGCTGCTATATTTCTGTTGGTTGGCTTCAGCCAGTCTAATGCATACATCTGTGAAGATTCTGTCAGGGACTTCATTCCCAGAAAATCTCCCTGATAGATAATCGCATTTCGAATAAAAAATCCTGCCACACATACCAATACAATTGCAGAGATCACGCCTCCGATACGGAACATCTTTTTAAAATCTGTATTTCTATAGCTTTTTATCAGATAACTCATGCCGAAGATCAAAATACTGGACAAAATCCAGCCATAGGAATTATAATATGACAAGGCTGCTATGACAATGCCTGCCGCCAGGGTAATACCATTCTTATAATTCCAGCCGTCCTGTAAGCCGCAAATCCATGCGTATACCATAATTGCCGAACCACAGATACAGATAATATCATTATTCACATAGCTGGACAGATATACAAACTGCGGCAGCATTGAAAGCATAATCACAATAAACCATTTTGTTTCTTCTTTGAAAAGCCTTTTTGCACTTTTCATTAAAAACCAGATGGTAGCTGTTCCGCTTATCACACTGGTAAATCTTGCTGCAACCAGAAGAATAAATTCAGAACTTGAGAAAAAACTTGCGATTTTCATAAAAAGTGCACTGAAAATTGGTCCAATAAAGGTAGGGTAATATGCATAAGAGAATCCCCACATATCATTCCGTAATGTGGCATCATTTCCACTTGGCAATGCTCCGTGGCTAAAGATATACTGTGGTATCTGATAGCGCATCATTTCGTCCGGTGCTCTGTCAAAGCTTAATGTCAGACTCCATGTAAAAAATATAGCCGCACACACTAATACATATAGGATTTCCAGATATTTCTGTAGCTCTTTCTTTGTTTTCTCACTTTTTTTCAGTTTCAACTCAATCTATTCCCCTTTTTTATCATGTAATACTGTTTCAATTATGAATTTGGGCCGACGTTTTGTCTCCCCATATATTTTTCCAATATACTCTCCAATCACTCCCAGAGATGTCAGCTGAACCCCTCCCAAAAACCAGATTGAAACCATAATAGAAGACCATCCCTCAACAGTGTGTCCCAGGAAATGTTGAACAATACTCCAGATAAACATTCCCAAGCTAATCAGACATACAACCATCCCAAGATTTGCAATAAACTTCAGAGGTTTCACGCTGAAAGAGGTAATTCCCTCCAGTGCAAATGCAATCATCTTTTTTAACGGATACTTACTTTCACCAGCAAACCTTTCTGCACGCTCATAGGTTACGGTAGCAGATTTATAACCGATCTGAGGAACAATTCCCCTTAAGAACAGGTTGACCTCTTCAAACTCCATCAGTCCTTCCACTGCCCGCTTACTCATAAGACGGTAGTCCGCATGGTTAAACACAATATCTACCCCAAGGATTTTTAATACTTTATAGTATCCCTCTGCCGTAAAACGTTTAAAAAATGTATCCTTCTTTCTGGAAGAACGTACGCCATATACAATCTCATAACCTTCTTGAAACTTTCGAACCATCCCATCTATAGCATTAATATCATCCTGCAGATCTGCATCCAGTGTAATCATCATATCTGCATATTGTACCGCTACAGACAGACCTGCTAATAACGCATTCTGATGTCCTCTGTTTCGAGAAAGATTCACACCGCAGTATAAAGAATCTTCCATATATAGTTTTTCAATCAGATTCCAGGTCTGATCCTTGGATCCATCATTTACAAACACAATTCTGCTCTCTTTATCAATGAGCTTACATTCTGTCAAATCCTGTATCTTTTCTTTTAACCTGCGTGCTGTCTCTGGTAATACTTCCTGTTCGTTGTAGCATGGAACTACAATATATAAAACATTTTTCATTATCTCATCCTTTTCGTCTGTTTAATCTCGATACATTGTACCAAATCGCTGGTGCGATGGCTAGCGTAGTTTTTGGTACATTTTCGCCACTTTCTATTTTTTAATAAAAAAGTAGCAGTTTTTGTATATATGTTGTATTGTTGTATTACCCCTAACA
>JAQUUX010000156.1 GCA_028693705.1 Lachnospiraceae bacterium
GTAAACACACCGAACTTGACAATCCATACTGTATTTAGTAAGATTTCATGTAAAATATGGTAATTATATTTGTTCCTAATAAATAAAGAAATGATTTTAAACATAAAGGAGTGATTTTTTCTTGGATTCGTCTGACGCGATACAATTAATCGTTTTATTTATCTTACTGCTGTTATCCGGCTTTTTCTCATCTTCTGAGACAGCCTTTACCACCGTAAATAAGGTGCGTATCCGTAGTCTGGCCGAAGAAGGCAACACTAAAGCAGTTACTGTTCAGAAAATATTAGACCGTTATCCTAAGATGCTCAGCAGCATTTTAATTGGAAACAACATTGTCAACCTTAGTGCTTCTGCTATTGCTACCGCACTTACCATTCGCTTATTTGGAAATTATATGGTTGGCTTTGCTACCGGCTTACTGACAATCTGTGTGTTGATCTTTGGTGAAATCATCCCCAAAACAAGTGCTGCCACCAATGCAGAAAAATATGCACTGCGTTATTGTGGTATTATATATCGCTTTATGTTCATTTTAACCCCGGTTATTTTCCTGGTAGACAGATTGTCCCAGGCTGCCATGTGGCTTTTCCATATGAACCAGGATAAAGAACTCTCTGCCATGACAGAAAGCGAATTAAAAACATATGTAGATGTAAGTCATGAAGATGGTGTTATCGAATCTGATGAGCGTACACTGATCTACAATGTGTTCGATTTCAGTGATGCCCTGGCAAAAGACATCATGATCCCTCGAATTGATATGGTAACCGCAGAAGTAAATACCGCTTATGAAGATCTGCGAGAAATGTTCCGAGATTCCATGTATACCAGAATTCCTGTCTATGAGGATGACCCGGATCAGATCATCGGATTGGTAAACGTAAAGGATTTCCTGCTGGTAAATGATACTTCTACATTCCAGATCAGAGATATCATGCGGGATGCTTATTATACCTACGAATTAAAAAAGAGCGCTGATCTGCTCACTGAAATGAGAGATCGCGCCATGAATGTTTCCTTTGTATTGAATGAGTATGGTGCTACCATCGGTATGATCACCATGGAAGATCTTCTGGAAGAATTAGTCGGAGAAATTCGCGATGAATATGATCGTGACGAAGAAGAACTCATCCATAAAATCTACGATAGGCAGTATTTAATAGCTGCCGGTATGAAGCTGGATGATGTAAATGATGCACTTCACACGGATTTTGATTCTGAAGACTATGATTCTCTGGGTGGTATCATCATAGAGAAGCTGGATAGAATGCCTGCGGACGGGGACGTGGTTACGCTGGAAAATGGCGTGGTGCTGAAAGTACGCGGAGTGAAAGATAACAGGATTGAGCAGGTGCTGGTGACGTTGCCGGTTTCTGCGAGTCAAACTGAAGGTTAAAGGAATAGAAATTGCTGTAAAGGGACGGTTCAGCCGTGTATCATATGCTCACAAGCCCGTTTTCACTACGGTAAACACGTAGCTGTACATAAAGTTCGCACAAAACGCGAACTAAGTACAGACGCGTTTACAGTGCTTGTTCGCATACGATACACGGCTGAACCTCGTTTTGCGGCAATAATTCACTGTCATTATACCGTTCATTATTTTTCACTATTTTAATTTGATCTGCAAACTTTTTCCCAGAGATTCCGCAACCTTCATTATTTTATAAAGCATTCATTCCAGATACATTATTTCCGCATTTTTTTCTGTTATATTTTCGTCATCGGTTATGGTAAGAACTGCGTAAGAGGGAAGTCTGTTTTCCTGCCGGGGTTTTTCAAGGGAACCCGGGTTAATGAAAAGAACATCACCTTCCATGAAAACAACCGGGAAATGGGTATGGGCAAATACAACAACTGAAGCCCCATTCTCCTTTGCTGCATAGTATAGCCGATCCATGCTGCCATACACCCCATGATCATGACCATGCACCATTAAAATCCTGCATACGGAAGTTTCTTCCGGTCCTATTGGCACGTTAATAACCAGCTGCTTGGGATAAGCTTCCTCATCGGTATTACCTTGAACTGCATACAGCCTACCACCATGCTTTAGATACACTGCCAGGTAATCTTCCAGATGCAGGTTTGCATCGCCAGCGTGAAGAATCGCATCCACAGGCTGTTCATTTAAAAGAGCTGAATACATGTGATTTGCCGAGCCGTGGTTGTCAGCCAAGAGCAATAGCTTTGTTGTATTGTTTTGCATAGAAATCTCCCTTGGGATATTTTTAAAGCCATTCTACATTAGAATTTTTTCCTCTTTGATACAATTATAAAGGTGCTATCAATAACGGGTATGCGGTTGGTCCTCTTACAGAGGGTAATGCCACTACTGTGGCTATGTGACCCTCTGTTACTTATAGAAATCCTTTATTTCATGGAAATTCATACGAAAGAAGGTGTTGTCAATGTTGACACTAGAAGGTCTAATTGCTGTTGCCAATCTTGTATTGACTGCTTTGGCTCTTGGATATGCCATCGGAAGTAATTATAAATCACAAAAATAACCGCCCCAGTCTCACAAACTAAGCGGTTATTTTTGTAACTAATTATTTGTAGGCTAACCGTATATTCGGCAGCACCTTTTTTCTTACTTCATTATATATTTAACGTTTAATCACTGTCAATACGCAAATCAACTTGAGTTTCCGCAGATTTATCCACAAGCTCCTGATTTTATCAGCATTGTAATGAACAACTTTAAAAAAATGCCCAAAATATAAGGAATCTCATTCCTTTTTGATGTAAAATTAAGCTACC
>JAQUUX010000157.1 GCA_028693705.1 Lachnospiraceae bacterium
TGTGGTTGGAGCCTTTCTTTAACCATCGAGTGGTAGGAGTAATGAACCAATCCACAGTATCTCCAAAAAGTATAGCATACAGTCCTTGGAGAGGGACTATAAACACTACTACTATATAATACGAGGAGTAATCCTAATGAAATATGGATATTTTGATGACGCCAGAAAAGAATATGTCATCACATCCCCCAGGACACCTTTACCCTGGATCAATTACCTGGGATGTCGTGATTTCTTTTCCCTTGTTTCTAATACAGGCGGCGGCTATAGCTTCTATAAAGATGCCAAGCTCCTGCGCCTGACAAGATATCGCTACAATAACGTCCCCGTTGACAGCAATGGACATTACTATTACATCAAAGAAAATGATAGTATCTGGAATCCGGGCTGGCAGCCAAGTCAAGCTGAGCTGGATTTCTATGAATGCCATCATGGACTGGGATATACCAGCTACCAGGGCTCTAAAAACGGATTGTCGGCTGAAGTAACCGCCTTTGTTCCTTTGGAAGATGCCTGTGAAATCAATCGGGTGCATTTGCAAAATAATAGTGATCTGACAAAAAATTTCACTCTTTTTTCTTATATTGAGTTCTGTTTGTGGAATGCCGTGGATGATATGACCAATTTTCAGCGAAATCTAAGTACCGGTGAAGTTGAAGTCGTTGGTTCCACGATTTACCATAAGACAGAATACAGAGAACGCCGTAATCATTATGCCTTCTTTTCTGTAAATACAACGGTTGATGGTTTTGATACTGACAGAAATGCTTTTCTGGGAAATTATGGTTCTGCCATGAATCCGGCTGCTGTTGTAAACGGTACCTGTACCAATTCCATGGCAAGTGGCTGGTCTCCTATCGCTGCTCATCAGATCAACATCCAGTTGGAACCGGGTGAAGAAAAGACCTTTATTTTCCAATTGGGATATGTTGAGAATCCTGAACAACAGAAATGGAGTGCACCTGGCATTATCAACAAGGCATCTGCAGAAATCCTGATGAAAAAATATCAAACAGAAAAACAGGTTTCGGTTGCCTTAACCGCCTTAAGTGAAAACTGGGATTCCCTGCTTTCTACTTATACAGTTTCTATGGCCGATGACAAAACCGCCCGTATGGTAAATATCTGGAATCAGTATCAATGCATGGTCACTTTTAATATGTCACGTTCCGCATCCTATTACGAATCCGGAACCGGAAGAGGCATGGGATTTCGTGATTCCTGTCAGGATCTGTTGGGCTTTGTCCATATGATTCCCGAACGGGCAAGAGAACGAATTCTGGATATTGCTGCTACACAAATGGAAGATGGCAGTGCATATCACCAATATCAGCCTTTGACAAAAAAGGGGAATATGGATATCGGAAGTGGTTTCAATGATGATCCGCTTTGGCTGGTTGCCGGTGTAGCTGCCTATATTCGCGAAACAGGAGATCTTGATATTCTACAAGAACAGGTCCCTTTCGATAATGATGATGAATTATGTCAACCTCTAATGGAGCATTTACGTCGTTCTGTTCGATTTACCAGAACACATTTAGGTCCCCACGAATTACCATTGATCGGTCGTGCAGACTGGAATGACTGTCTGAATCTCAATTGTTTTTCCAAGATTCCGGGAGAATCCTTCCAGACAATAGGTCCTTCTGAAGGCCCTATTGCTGAGTCAGTATTCATTGCAGGTATGTATGTAAAATATGGAAAAGAATACTCTGAGCTCTGTCGTTTAATCGGACTTTCCGACGAAGCTGAACAAATTGAAAAATCGGTGGGCACTGTTTATGATGCAGTTCTGGAAAGTGGCTGGGATGGAGAATGGTTCTTGCGTGCCTTTGATGCCTTTGGCCAGAAAGTTGGATCTAAAGACTGTTCAGAAGGGAAAATATTCATCGAACCCCAAGGATTCTGTGTACTTGGCGGTATTGGTATTCGTGAAGGTCTGGCCGAAAAAGCACTGGATTCTGTAAAAAAACAGTTAGATACCCAATATGGTATCGTGATTCTGCAGCCTCCTTTTACCTCTTATCAGGAAAATCTGGGAGAAATATCCTCCTATCCACCGGGCTACAAGGAAAATGCCGGTATTTTCTGTCACAACAATCCATGGGTATCCATTGCGGAAACTATGATCCGTCGCGGTAACCGTGCTTTTGAAATTTATCGTCGTACCTGTCCAGCCTATACAGAAGAGATTAGTGAAATACATAAAGCCGAACCTTATGTATATGCGCAAATGATCGCCGGTAAAGATGCTGCAAATTTTGGTGAAGCTAAGAACAGCTGGCTTACCGGAACTGCTGCTTGGACTTTTGTAAATATTTCCCAGTATATTCTGGGTATCAGACCCGGATTCCACGGGCTCATCGTAGATCCTTGTCTGCCTGATGACATACCGGAGTTCAGTGCTGTTCGAAAATTCCGTGGAGCAGCATATCATATTCATGTCACTGCAAATCATTCCGGTGACCCTACTGTGAAACAACCTCAGGCTCATTTAACAGTAAATGAGGCTGCTATTGATGGAAATGAAATTCCATATGATCCTGCTGTAAAAGAATATTATGTTGAAGCAACAATTTAGTTATTTCTGCAACAATGTAAAACAGCTGCCTTTTTTGGGTCAATCATTTTTCTCGTGGGATTGCCACCACATAGTGTATTGGTTAGTTACGCCACCCTTGACAGGATGGAAAAGCAATGCTGTTCGTTTATTACCGACGGCGAAGAACTCAAGAACA
>JAQUUX010000082.1 GCA_028693705.1 Lachnospiraceae bacterium
TTTTATACTGTTATACATAGAGAACACCTTCCTTTGTTTGTATTGGTTTGTCGCTAAATACTTTATCACAAAGTTGGTGTTCTCTTTTTATTTATTTTCCATTATCCGAACAAAATTTTACGCTAGCGTACACATGATATAGTATGACAAAAGAGAGTTTCCATTTGTTTGCAATATAAAAGAGAGCATCCATCTTCTTTGCGATAGACACTCTCTTCTAGACTGAAATATCCAATGGACTAATCCTCCATTTTTCTAAATATTTATGTAAATTTTTATTTCTTGAACAATATGAAGTTTTATATTCGCACTTTTCCATTTTTCAATTGTACTTATTGTACTGTAACGGCTCTTTCTCTTCTCGCTTCGTTACCTTTGATTTATGTACTTGGTACTAGGTACTTCTGTTACAAATCATGTGATATGTATTTAGTACTTTCTCTTGTATCCTGTTTATACCTTTCTTACTTTGTATTTAAGGATTTAAATTTTTATGTTTCTGGCGGTCCATACCTCCTTTTCTTATTTTCTATGAATTCTCTCTTTCATTTTCTTTTTTCTCTCTCTTGTTCTTCTTTATGACTTTATTATAGCATCGGCTTTTAATTTGTCAACACATTTTCTTAAAAAAGTTGTAGTTTTTTTTTTATTGTTAAATATGTTCAAAGTAAATAGTTTATTGTTATACATTTTGCATAATTAACAGCCAATTAAGTTGTCGTTTAAATGGCTTAAAGCAAACCGAATGGGACGACTATACTCACTCTTCGAGACTCGCTTTTTGTGTAAAGAGCCGGATTAGCTGTATATGGTATGCTCTCAGGCACATTCGCATTACGGTAAGGACATAGCGGCACACCATATACAGCTAATCCTTACATTACAGCAAAGGCCAGCCTCGATGAGTAATATAGTCATCCCTTTCTTTGTACTTTATTCTAATTTAATCTGCAGTTGCCCCAGTCTGTAGCCAAGGCCAGACTGTCGCAATTTTTCAGTTGCTGTAACCGGGATCTTTGCACCAACCTGGTGCCCGGTTGTAGAAACAGCTACTCGCCGTAACCTGAACCTTGCTACAGACCGGGGCAACTGCAGATTAGCAACTTTAAAATATAAATAGTAACGAACAGGCAGTGGTGTGGGTATGTATCCTTTCATTGCCTGGGAACACGTATTAAAGCCTCTTAATTATTCCAGCTGTAACTCAGCTATCACGAACATGGATGTTCGTGAAGGAACCTTAGAGCCAGGATGGCGATTGGTTACGTTAGCGTAAGTAACAGTAATCTAAAAGGAATAATTTAGAGGCTTTTATACGTGTGAGCGGCAATGGAAGAATACATACCCGCACCACTGCCGTCTCATTATAATTATTATTTCTAAGTTGCTAACCTGCCGTTTACCTATTCATTTCGTATCGCCGTCAAAGGACTCAGCTTCATCGCCCTAAGTGCCGGGAACAATCCGGCCAGCATACCAACCAGAACTGCAAATCCCAGTGATACCCCCACCAGCCAGAACGGGATATAAGATATCTGAGTGTAATATTCACCCAGACTGCTAACCGCTTTGTTAATGATAAAGGATACCAGATAGCTTAGAGCAATACCTACGATACCTCCGAGAAAACCAATATAGCCGGCTTCCAGTAAAAACATGGTTCGTATATTATTCATATCACAGCCAAGTACCTTCATAACACCGATTTCCTTGGTTCGTTCATAAATAGACATCATCATGGTATTGGCAATACCTATTGCAGCAACCAGCAAGGATACTGCACCGATGCCGCCTAACACAGCCTGCATATAGCCAAGTGTTGTCTGTTCTGACTGAATCCACTCCGCATCTGTATAAGTCTGGTAACCCATATCAGCTATCATAGTCTGGACTGTGCTGACATTATCGATACTATCCACATTTACACGAATTTCATTATAAAAAATCTTTTTATAAGGCTTACCGCTTTTGGTGGTTGGCTGACCGGGAATCGCTTTGTTTTTAAACGTCCTTTTCAGCTGGCTGACCAATGCATCCATATTACAGAACACACTCCAGGAATACTGATTGTAGTCTTCTAAAGTGCCGACGATTACACCGCTTGCCGGTATCAGATATTTCTTTGGCTGTGCCACTGACGGAGCTGTTGTCCCCGGGGTAGCTCCGGAAGATCCCTGACTGTTATAATAAGCTTCTGTATCGAAGATAACAAACATTGGATTCTTCATCAGATCAATGGCCGGAAGCTCCCCTGTGTCCCAATAAGATTTTCCGCTGGATGCATTACTGAAATAGGTCAGAATCTGATTGCCGTAAACAAATTTCAATTCCTCGCCTTCTTTTGGAAGTGTACCCTCTCCCAGTTCGATATTTAATGCTTTTAACGCCTCTTCACTCATCCCCTGCACTGACAAATTGGAAATATAATTTCCATATTTAACAATACAACTGATGTTTAATATCGGTGAAACTGTTTCCACGTTGGGTAGCAGTTTCAGTTCCTCCACCAGCTCATCATCCAGTCTTTTCTCTTCTTTTTTTTCACTTGAAGAAGATGATGCTGTCGTTTCCGCAGACACTGCATAGCTGGAGCCATCCTTTTCCTGTACCTGAATCGTTGTCATACTGCCATAGGATTCGATCTGTTCCATTTCTGTCCGTCTAAGCCCCAGTCCCAATGACACCATAACCACAATGGAAGCAACACCAATGACAACGCCCAATACTGTAAGGATCGTCCTAAGCTTTCTTTTCCATAGACTGCTGCCGCTCATACGCAGCATATCAATCAATTTCATGAATTGGTTTCTCCCTTATTTTCCTGTGTATCAATGTGGCTTTCTGCTGTTTCGGCCTTTTCATCTGTATCTGTTGTTTCTGCTTCTTTTGCATCCGATGTTTCTATTTCATCTATTCCGTCCAGATCCTCTTCCAGCTGCTTTTTAGCCTTCTGTTTCTTTTTTCTGATCCAGAAGAATACACCAGCCGCTACTGCAGCAATCACAACAGCAACAACAATTGGTCCAACCGGAACTCCGCCACCTTCAGGTTCAGGCATCATCTCCCCGGTAAAGTCCATAGCACCCTCATCAATAAATGCTGCAGATACAAATAAAGTAAATTCTTTTTCTTCTTCTGTTACGTTTCCTGACTCATCTTCATAAGATACAATGGCCTTTACCAGACCTTCATCCATGGTCTCTGCAATACCGGTTATCATCGCATCCACATTTCCTGTGGATCCGCTGGTCAGATTACCAAGATAAGTGTCTCCGCCTTCAATGGTATCTCCCTCGAAACGAGTCTTTACGTTATATAATGTGGTCTTGCCGGTGTTATAAATACTGAACATTACATTACTCTGCTCACCCACCATAATGGAGTCCGGCATAATATCCATACTGCTGGTTTCCATTTTGGAAGACTGTTTAATCGGAATAGAAACGTTTGCTGTATCACTGATATCAAACTGTGTTCCTGCATCATATTTCATATTCACTGTTAAAACATATGGTTTCTGTACCAAATCAGATTTTGCCTGCATCTCAATATCAATCTGCTTGGTTGTATTCGGTCCAATAGTATCCATATAAACAGAACTTGACCCGGATGTAGGTAAAAATGCTGCATAGCTGGTATCTTCGTCCTTACCCTGTACCACTGCCTGCAAATCAAATAATGCATTACTGATAGTGGTTGTTTCGGATGTGTTTTCGATAGTAATATGTACAGTAAAGGTGTCACCTGCAAAAACAGTTGCCGGCTCGGTTGTAAATCCGGTTACGATCATTCGAGGTTTGGATGAATTGGCGGCACCTCCGCCATTTTCTGTGCTGCCACTTCCCGGTGCACCGGTTGTCTTTACATAAGAAGTGATCGTATCCGTTACATGCTGTCCATCCATGGTATATGTCACATCAAAGGTCAGCGGATAGTAACCGGTTAACACATCATCTCTGGTGGTAAAAGTCCAGTTTACCTCCTGGCGAAGTGCACTGATATCTTCATTAAAATGATAGGCAGGCATTGCCTTGATGACTCTCGAACCGCCTGTACTTTCTAACTCAAATGGCCATTTACTGACTGATGCATCTGTAACAGGTGTGATGACGATGTCACTCAAACCGGAATTGCTGTAATTAACTACCGGCAAAACAACCTGGACACTCTGTCCATAGGTTGCAGACGGAATACTCCAATCATCGCTTAATCGAAGGAATTTACTGGTGTTCGTCTTATCTGTCAGCTGCTGTTCCAAATTTCCATTTCCTGAAACAGTACTGAATGTGTTGTCATCATTTTTTATGTATACTTCATTTGTGTTAGGATTGATATAGGTTTCTTCTGCCTTAACGCTGCCTGTTGCTCCAAATCCGGCCAGTAAAACCATTCCCAGTGTACCAGCTGCCAACCATTTTACAAATTCTCTTTTCATACTTCTTCTCCCTCATAAATACCGGTTTTCACATTCTGCCTGTTATCCTGGATCTGAACGATTTTTCCATCTTTTATATGAAAAATACGATCTGCGAAACTGGCCAGATGATTATCATGGGTAACCATAACCAATGTCTGCTGTTGTTCCTGCACAACCTTACGCATCAGCTGCATTACCTCTGCTGATGTATTGGAATCCAGATTTCCGGTAGGTTCATCTGCAAATACAATCTCCGGTGTTACCACCAATGCTCTTGCCACGCCCACTCGTTGCTGCTGTCCGCCGGACATCTGGGTCGGTCTGTGATCTATGTATTTAGATAGTCCTACCAATTTTAAAACCTCTCTGGCCTTTTTCTCCCGGATCTTTTTATCCATTCCCTGAAAAGTAAGAGGCAAAGCCACATTTTCCATGGCATTTAAAGTTGGCATTAAGTTAAAGGACTGGAAAATAAAACCGATATGCTCTCGTCTGAACTTAACCAGCTGGTTTTCGTTCTTCTTTTCCATATGTTCTCCGGCAATAATAATCTCACCCTTGGTAGGTTTTTCCAATCCCGCCAGCATATTTAACAGTGTGGATTTACCGGAGCCCGAGGTACCTACAATGGAACAGAACTCCCCTTTGTATATAGAAAAATCTACCCCGTCAAGAGCATGCACCTTCGTGCTGCCAACGCGATAGATTTTATATAGATTTTTTACCTGAATTACAGGTTTTGCTTTATTTTCCATACGTTAATGACCCCCACTAATAGTGTCATTATAACAATAGAGAACCTGCCTTACAAGTTAAAAAGTCTTAATATTTCTTTAAGCTTGCCAAGGCAGGTTCATCATATTATGGAATATAGAATCGTGTTTTGTATTATAACTGTGTCATAACAAAAATATCATAAATTGCTTTAATTGCATCTTCAAAATCCTCATTTCTGACACCAATGATAATATTTAACTCCGAAGATCCCTGATCGATCATCTTTACATTTACATTTGCGTGTGCCAGTGCTGAGAAAATTCTGCCGGAAGTACCTCTCTGTGACTTCATGCCACGACCCACCACTGCGATCAATGCCAGGTCTGATTCAATATCAATGGCGTCCGGATTAGCCAGTCTGTGGATACCGCCTACTACCTTCTGTTCCTTATGCATAAACTCATCCTGATGAACTACCAATGTCATGGTATCAATACCGGATGGCATATGTTCAAAGGAAATCTCATTTTCTTCAAATGCCTGCAATACTTTTCTGCCAAATCCGACCTCTGAGTTCATCATATCTTTTTCAATATTGATGGCACAAAAGCCTCTTTTACCGGCAATACCTGTGATGATGTAATTAGATTTCTGGCATGTGCTTTCCACGATCCAGGTTCCCTTGTCATCCGGTGCATTTGTATTTTTGATGTTGATCGGTATGCCCTCTCTTCTTACAGGGAAAATAGCATCCTCATGCAGAACAGAAGCTCCCATATAAGACAGCTCTCGAAGTTCCTTATATGTGATAGTCTCAATGCTTACCGGGTTATCAATGATCCTGGGATCAGCTACCATGAAGCCGGATACATCCGTCCAGTTCTCATATACATCTGCCTTGACTGCCCTTGCCACAATAGATCCGGTAATATCAGAACCGCCTCTTGAAAAAGTTCTTACCTTTCCCGTGTTATCAGCTCCATAAAATCCGGGCACAACAGCATTATCCAGCTTTGCCAACTTCGCAGACAGCAATTCATTTGTTTTCTCTGAATCGAAGTCACCATTTTCCTTAAAGCAAATTGCTTCAGCCGCATCTACAAAAGTAAATTTCAGATAATGTGCCATGATAATACCATTTAAGTACTCACCACGGGAAGCAGCATATTCTTTGCCTGCTTTATTTTTAAAATTATCATCTATTTTCTTAAATTCGCTGTCTAAGGAAAGCATCAGTCCCAAACCTGTAATAATCTCCTCGTAACGAACCTTAATGTCCTTTAAAGCAGCCTTATAATCTTTATCCTCTTCTGCAAGAGCATAACAGGCATACAACATGTCTGTTACTTTAGTATCTTTTGAAAAACGCTTTCCGGGGGCAGATGGTATCACAAAACGTCTCTCTGCATCTGCTGAAATAATGGCAGCCACCTTCTTAAACTGCTCCGCACTGGCTAATGAACTGCCTCCGAATTTAACAACTTTTCTCATTTTCTCCTCTACTTCCGCCATGTCAGCGACCTTTCCTTTGTTTCTCTTTCCTATATTATATATAAAAATTATTCTGCAAACAGATGATCTATAATGGTATGTCCCTCAGCCACAAAATTCCCGCTAAGCGCTGCTTCTCTTTCATTATAATTCCAGGTATGAGCCACTTCTTTTGTACTGTCGTACAGCATATATGGCACGCTGTCGCCTGTATGTGTTCTCAGTCTGCATGGTGTTGGATGATCCGGCAAAACCAGCATTCTGTAATCTACCTGTGCCTCTTTAAATTTTTCTGTCAAAGGTTTAATGATTCGCTTATCGATATTTTCAATAGCTTTGATTTTCTTTTCAGGACTTCCCTGATGTCCCATCTCATCCGGTGCTTCTACATGAATATATGCAAAATCACAGTTTTCGTCAAGTAAAGCTTTCCATGCTGCCTCTGCTTTACCTTCATAATTGGTATCCAGACCGCCATTAGCACCCGGCACAATCTTGACTTCCATACCTGCACCTACGGCAATTCCCTTTAATAAATCAACAGCAGAGATCATCGCTCCCTTTTTACCTGTTTTTTCTGAAAAAGAAGTGAGAAGCGGTTTGGTGCCTGCGCCCCAGAACCAGCAACAATTAGCCGGATTCAAGCCTTTTTTCTTGCGTTCCACATTCATTGGGTGATCTTTTAATATTTCATAACTCTTGCGCATCATTTCACGCAAAGCTTCATCTGCCGGTAAATACTGTCCGATTTTTTGTGTCAGCACATCATGGGGTGCTGTCAGTTCCACAACCTGCCCTTTATCCCAGATCAGGCAATGCCTATAACTCGTTCCCAGATAGAATTTATAAATATCTGTTTCCAGCTCTTTTCTCACAGCTTCTAATAAAACAGCACAATCTTCCGTGGAAATTTCACTGGCACTGTGATCCAGAATGGTTTTTTCTTTAAATGGTACATCATCATCAGAAATGGTTACAATGTTACAACGGATTGCAATATCCGTATCCTTCATGGGAACACCAATGCTCAAAGCTTCCAATGGTGAACGTCCCGAATAATATTTCTTTGGATCATATCCTAAAACAGACAGATTGGCGGTATCTGATCCCGGCTTCATTCCGTCCGGAATAGTATGTACCATACCGATTTCAGCTAACTTACTAAATTTATCAAGCATAGGGGTGTCTGCATATTCCAAAGGTGTTTTACCTTGGAGATTTTCCATAGGCTCATCTGCCATACCATCCCCTAATACGATTACATATTTCATCATTTTCTCCTATCTCAATTGTAGCAAAGTGTTTTATGCGAAGATACCGCAGTTATGCCTCTACTCTTATCCTGCCAAGCATAGCTACTTCCTTCTGCTTTTCTGCAAAGGTTCTCTCTGTCATCATTTCTGTCAGATATCCACATTCACCTGTAACACCTGCGTCAACTCGTGCAAGTGAGCCAAATAAATCCGCAGCCTTCGCTGCATCTTCCAATTTTATCCTAAAGAAAAATCTCTTTCGGGTATCCATCATATCTGCCATTTTGACATTTTCGTTTTTCCACAGACATGGCATAGTCTCACCCTTATGTCTTGCGCAATCAATCACATCAGATACTACAGCACTTGCAGTTGGCAGTTTTCCTGCACCTTTACCGTAATACATGGTCTCTCCGAGTAGATTTCCTTTTACAAAAATTGCATTAAATACTTCGTTTACAGTACTAAGAGGATGTGAAGCCGCCAGCATACATGGAGCAACCATTGCAACGTAGGTTTCTTCTCCATTCTCATCAGCTCCTGCTAATTTGCCCATAGCCAGCAATTTAATTGACATATTCAGCTTATTTGCATATTTAAAGTCTGCTGCTGTCAATTTGGTAATGCCTTCCGTATAAACATCCTCATATTTTACGTTCTTGCCTGCCATCAAAGAACAGAGAATCGCGATCTTACGTCCTGCATCGTATCCTTCCACATCAGCTTCCGGATTACGCTCTGCATATCCCAGTTCCTGTGCCTGTCGCAGCACATCTTCATAAGCCGTCCCTTTTTGTTCCATTTCTGTCAGCATATAGTTGGTCGTTCCATTCAGTATACCGGTAATGGCTTCCATTTTCTCAGGTGCCAATGCAGTATTCATAGGACGAATAATAGGAATACCACCACCTACACTTGCTTCAAACATATAGTTGCAATGATTCTTAGCTGCAAGTTCCAGTAATTCCGGGCCATGATTTGCTACCAGCTCCTTATTGGAGGTGCAAACGCTCTTTCCCTGCTCCAATGCCTTTTTGCTAAAAGTAAACGCAGGCTCATTGCCACCCATTGTTTCACATATAATTTCAATTTCAGGATCATTCACAATAGTTCCAATATCATGTACAACTTTGTGCTCCATTGGATCTCCCGGAAAATCCCTTAAATCCAGTACATATTTTACCTCAACTGCTTCTCCTACTCTTTTCGCAATAATATCCTGGTTTCTACGAATGACCTCTACTACACCGCTTCCGATATTTCCATAACCTAATACTGCAATTTTTTTCATATTCTCTCCTCCGTAAACCATTTTATTATTCTTTTGCCAGTATCTTTACATGATGAACACCACGCTTGTTTTCCATCATATCCAGCATTTTCGATACATCTCCTGTTGTAGGCAAAACCTGTACACTAATGTTCAAGGAAGCCATTCCATTAATGGGAATACTCTGATGAATGGTCAGGATGTTTGCCCTGAAATCCGCGATTGTCTTTAATACATCCGACAAAAGTCCCGGCTCATCCTCCATGTCAAAGGTCAGGTTAATCGTTGTTCCCTGAGCATTTTCATGAAATTGGAAAATGTCATCCTTATATTTGTAAAAGGAACTTCTGCTGATTCCAACCTTGTCAACTGCTTCCTGTACCGTCAATGCTTTTGCCGAATCCAATAAAAGCTTGGCTTCCACCACCTTCATTAATGCTTCCGGCAGGGCACGTTTTCTAACAACATACAGTTTATTCTCTTCATCCATATCGTCACCCTATTGTCTTTTCCACAAAAACAATTGTTTCTCACTGTTTGTTTTGGGCGGACATCTGTACGCCGCTAGTGGATAGTCTAACATAGGGTGATGGGATTCGCAAGTAAAATTGTGTATTTTTTTCCAAACAAAAAAAGATTTCTGCAAAAACAAAAAACTCCCGGACATTATTATCCGAGAGTTTTCTTAAAGACTACAATTTAAATTGCCAGCAACGCCTGTGTCAATGCATCCAGTTCTGTGCACACATATTCTTCAATGCGTCCGGCATCCACCATTTTAGCGATCTGGGGATCAATCGGGAGTTTAGCAACATTTTTAATGTCGAATTGATCTGCAATTTCATCAATGTGGCTTTCCCCAAAAATTTCGTATCGTTTGTGGCAATCCGGGCATTCAAAATAAGACATATTCTGTACCAGACCTAATACATTTACATGCATCATATTTGCCATTTTCACTGCTTTTTCTACGATCATGGAAACCAGTTCCTGTGGAGATGTTACGATGATAATACCATCCAGCGGAAGTGACTGAAATACGGTAAGCGGTACATCTCCGGTTCCCGGAGGCATATCTACAAACATATAATCCACATCTTCCCATAACACATCGGTCCAAAACTGCTTTACCGTATCTGCAATAACCGGTCCACGCCAGATAACAGGGTCTGTCGGGTTATCCAAAAGCAGATTAGTCGACATCATCTGAATTCCGCTTCTGGTACTTGCCGGGAAGATACCATCATCATTTCCGGTTGCATGCTCTACCACACCAAAAGACTTGGGGATAGAAGGTCCTGTAACATCAGCATCCAAAATAGCAGTATGCTTGCCCTGACGCTGCATATTCACAGCCATCATAGAGGTAACAAGTGATTTTCCTACACCGCCTTTTCCACTGACAACACCAATTACTTTTTTGATACTTGCTTTCTTATTTGGCTCCAGTAAAAAACTCTGTGGTTTTGTTCTGTCTCCACAGTTTGAACTGCAGGAGCTACAGTCATGTGTACATTCTTCGCTCATTTTTTTGCCTGCAATAGCCACCGGCTTACGGACTGCATTAAATACATGTCCTTTTCTCGCCGGTGGCTATTCCCTTTCCTATATATCTTTTACTTTTATTTTTATACTACTGGTTTTCAAAACTGCTTTACAGTATACACTTTCATACTATATTTATAAATTACAGTTTTCCATAATATGAATGATTTTATACAGTATGTATGTTTTAGATCAGTGGGTATTTATCTGTCAAGGTCTTTACAATAGCTCTCGCTTCCGGAATTTTCTCTTCGCCCCCCTTGATGATAAGTGAAATAGCTTCTGCAATCTGATCCATGTCCTGTGTATTCATGCCACGTGAAGTAACAGCCGCTGTTCCCAAACGGATACCACTGGTAACAAAAGGAGATTTTGGATCATTTGGAATCGTATTTTTATTAGCTGTGATGTGAGCCTCATCCAACAGTTTTTCTACTGCTTTACCGGTCAAATCAAAATTAGTCAGATCAACTAACATCAAGTGATTATCTGTACCGCCGGACACAATCTTCACTCCACGATCCATTAATCCCTTGCAAAAAGCCTGTGCATTATCTACAATGCCCTTCTGATAGGTCTTAAATTCCGGTTCCAGTGCCTCTTTAAAACAAACGGCCTTTCCGGCAATTACATGCATCAGCGGACCACCCTGGATTCCCGGGAATACAGCCTTATTGAAATTATATTTATCCTGCGCAGCCTGGTTGCAGAGGATCAAACCGCCTCTTGGTCCGCGAAGGGTCTTATGTGTAGTAGTTGTTACCACATCAGCATAAGGAATTGGGCTTGGATGAAGACCTGCAGCTACAAGTCCGGCAATATGAGCCATATCCACCATTAAAACAGCACCAACTTCATCAGCAACTTCACGGAATTTCTTAAAATCAATAGTTCTGGCATAAGCAGATGCACCTGCAATGATCATCTTAGGCTTTGATTCCAATGCTTTCTTTCTCATATCTTCATAATCCAGAAAGCCATTTTCATCCACGCCATAAGATACAATGTTAAAGTATTTACCGGAAATATTAACCGGTGAACCATGTGTTAAATGACCACCCTGGTCAAGGCTCATACCCATAATCGTATCACCAGGATTACAGATTGCAAATTGTACTGCAAGATTTGCCTGCGCTCCGGAGTGTGGCTGTACATTGGCATATTCACAGCCAAACAGCTTCTTTGCTCTCTCAATTGCCAGTGTTTCCACAACATCTACACATTCGCAGCCACCGTAGTATCTTTTGCCCGGATAACCTTCTGCATATTTATTGGTAAGTGGACTTCCCATAGCTGCCATAACAGCTTTACTTACCCAGTTCTCAGAAGCAATCAGCTCTATATGGCTATTCTGTCTGTTCTGTTCATCAACAATTGCCTGTGCAATTTCCGGATCTACATTTTTTACTTCATCCAATGAATACATTACAATCTCCTCCTGGTGTGTTGGTTTACGTTTTCGCTCATTATAGCATACCCCCGTTTTTTTGAAAACCTAAAATACTTCTTCGATAGTGTCAATTTACTTTAAGTTAAAAGAATGTAAAGAATGTCCTTGTTATGATTTTTTCTTATATTGTCTTTTGGGTATGCTACCGCAGATATTTATGGATATCAAGGACAAGCTTTGTGTTTCACATCCTTGACATCCATAAATACCTGCTGTGTTTTATCACCAAGACGAATATAAGAT
>JAQUUX010000083.1 GCA_028693705.1 Lachnospiraceae bacterium
GTGATAGTTTTCGTTGTCTTGCCATAAAAATATCCTCCTGGATTAATATTTATTTTAACATCAATCCAAGAGGATATATAGACTCTTATCCTGTATTCAGTTTACACAAAATTTTTTACAGTCTCTGGAAATCATGCTTTCGTTATTCACATATACCTCATGCGTTTTTGCCTGTGTTTTTGATAGCATAACAAGTGCTTTTGACAATCCATAAGTTCCTTGATAACTTCCAATTGCGTAACTTTTCAAATCATCTTCAAGAACAATGGTAGGAAGCGTTATGCACGAATATCCACCAAATCTTGGCATTAAAACGTGAACAAATATTTCCTTGTATTTTGTGCTGTCAAACGTAATAGGATTAGATGCTGTGTTTGTTCCAATCAATTTCCAATTTAAACTACTGGATAGGAAAAATAACTGCATGAGTTGTTCGGACAGGCAGTCATATAATAGGAAGAAACGCATCAGATTTCGTGTTGCATTTCGTGTTGCATAGGTGTCTAAAATGGCGTATTTCCATATAAAATACCAATATATCGTCTAATATGTAAAACACCGCAAACGCAGTAAACATCAGCACTTGCGGTAAATCAAGTGTTTTCGGGGGATGCATTTCACAGGTTCAAGTCCTGTTATCCGCACTTGATGAAAAGAGCTCAGACCGAAAGGTCTGGGCTCTTTTCACGAAGCGGGACGGAGCCTTGAACCTGAGGTTCAATCTCCGCTCCGCTTCGGTCGGCGCAAAACGGACGTCCCCCGGACGTCCTGCACCCTGTTATCCGCACCTGATGAAAAGAGTTAGATCAAAAGGTCTGGGCTCTTTTCACGAAGCTAATGTCAATTGTTCTGAATAATGTACAGAAATTAAAAAATAGGCTGAAAATGGAATAAAACAGTAGTATAATTTGAATATATAAATGATTTTTGGAGGGACACGGATGAATAACTTTAAGGTAAGAACAAAAATAATAGCACTTTCCTTGATTTTGATATTAAGTGCTGTGGGACTTGGAATCATGGGAATCACAGAAGAGATCAAATCATCGGAAGCAGCATTGGTGCTGTTAGACGAAAACGTTAGAGCTGATTATGATAAGAATATCAGAAATCAGGTAGAAAATGCGATTTCACTCATGGAGACCATTTATGCAGAGCAAGAGAGTGGAAACATGACAGAAGAGGAATGCAAAGAAATCATGAAAAAGCAGGTAACTGCAATTCGTTACAATGGAGACGGATATTTTTGGATCGATGATACGGACTGTATTTTGATTGCACATCCTACGTTGCCGGATCAGGTGGGAAATGATAGAACCAATACCCAGGATGAACAGGGAAACTATATTATTCAGAATATAGTAAAAGCAGCGGAGCGCGGAGAAGGATATACAGATTTTTATTTTAATCTGCCAAACTCTGAGGAAATCGCGCCAAAGAGAGCATATTCTGCTTTATTTAAACCTTATAACTGGATTGTCAGTACCGGTAACTATACTAACGATATTGATGCATTGATTGCAGAAAATACAGTAACGTTCCAAAATGAATTGAATGCATTAATCAGAACCTATGTGATTGTGCTGGCAATTTTGATTCTGGTTTCTGTAGTAGTTACCTGTATTATTGCGAGAGGGCTGACATCAGCATTTAAACAGATTAACGTTACGCTGGCAAATATGTCTGACGGTGATTTTACACCAAGCATGAGAGACGATTTCTTAAAGAGACGGGATGATTTTGGTGCATTTGGCAGATCGCTTGATGAAATGCGGGCAAATGTAGGTTTGCTTATATCCAATGCCAAATCAGACGCTGGTATGATTGTAGATCAGGTATCTAATATAAATGATCAGGTGTCACTGTTGGATGAGAATATTGAGGATGTTTCTTCTACAACGGAAGAACTGGCGGCAGGCATGGAAGAAACAGCGGCTTCTGCGCAGGAGATGACAGCAACTACCCAGGAAATTGAAATTGCAACCAAGACTATTGCGGAAAAATCCACTGATGGTGCGGCGAAAGCTGTGGAGATCAGTGAAAGAGCGAATAAGACTAAAGATGATGTAAAGGCTTCTCAGATGAAAGCCAGAAAGATTCGCTTGGAAATTCAGGAAAAACTGGAAAAAGCACTGGAAGATGCCAAAGTTGTTGAGAAGATTAATGTATTATCTGATGCAATTATGGGTATTTCATCACAGACAAATTTGCTGGCACTGAATGCTTCTATTGAAGCAGCAAGAGCAGGCGAGGCCGGAAGAGGATTTGCGGTTGTAGCAACAGAAATCGGAGGGCTGGCAGATCAGTCAGCCACCACAGTATCTCAGATTCAGAAGGTAACTGCAGATGTAACCAAGGCAGTAAATGACCTGGCTGACAGTGCTAACAGCTTGCTCTCATTTGTAGTAGAGGATGTTGTAAAGGATTATCAGATGTTTGCAGGTGTTGCAGAGAAATATGATGAGGATGCAGCTTTCGTAGATGAATTGGTGACAGATTTTAGCAACACCACGACGAATTTGCTGACTTCTATAAATGATATCAGACAGGCAGTAGATGAAGTGGCAAGAGCTGCCAATGAAGGAGCTGAAGGTACTACCAATATTGCAGAGAAGATCATGGAGGTTAGAAATCAGTCCCAGACTGTATTACAGGGAGCAACAGCGTCTAACGAGAGTGCCGAAAATCTGAAAGCTGAAATTGCCAAATTCCAGGTGTAAGCGTATGATTCTGGAATACCGGATGGGAGTCGCGGCAAAAGGGCTTGACTTTTGGGCTGAAGTCATATTAGAATAGCAATCAATTAATGGTAGTCGCAGTGAGAGCACGAGACAAAAGTTTCGTGCTCTTTTTTTGCGCAAAAATATCATGTAACTAGAAAATAAAAACGAAAGACAGAACAAGAGGAGAAAATTATTATGCCAAAAACAAAATTACAGGATGCAGTATTCACAGCTATTATGGCAACCATTATGGTCTATGGAATGATCGTGTACAATGTTGCACTGAACACAGGAGAAGTTGCAGGTTATACATTCCTGGCAGCACTACATGAATTATATATTATGGCGCCTATCGCATTTATACTGGAGTTTTTCATCGTTGGAAAAATCGCCAGGGGATTGGCTTTCTCTGTTATGAGACCGGATGATCGACCACAGTTTATTACCTATGCAATATCCATCTGTATTTGTTGTATCATGTGCCCTGTTATGAGCCTGATTGCAACATTCTTGTTTAAAGAGCCATCTTTTGGTACATGGATTCAGACATGGGGGATGAATTTCCCGGCTGCTGTATTATGGCAGATGTGTTATTGCGGACCACTTGTAAGACTGATTTTCAGAACTATTTTCAAGAATAAATAAGAACTTGAAAAGTTGCTCGCTGTAATAAGGATATATGCCCAAAATATTGTATAAAATATTGTACAAAAGCACGATATTTTGAAACAAAAATGATAAATCTTTAACAAAAATCCCGTGGAAAAAAGGAAAAAAAGGTGCTATAACTAATAAAGAAGCAATAGAAGGGAAGTGATCTTACGGGAGATTTAGCAACAGAACTGGCAAATGAGTTAACCGTTGAAAATGTATTTACAATTCCAGGCATTGGAATACCGGTGAAAGAATCCGTTGTAGTAACCTGGATTATAATGGCGGTATTTACTCTGCTGTGCATTGTATTGGTACGAAATCTTAGTGTGAATAATCCTGGAAAGAAACAGCTTTTACTGGAAACAGCAGTAACAAGCCTGAACCATATGTTTGAGGATATGCTGGGAGAAAACGGAAAAGACTATGTGATCTATATGAGTACCGTTATTATTTATATCGGTATTTCTAATATCATTGGTATTTTTGGATTTAAACCGCCCACAAAGGATTTGAACGTAACGGCTGCGCTGGCCATCATGAGTATTTTACTGATTGAAGGAGCAGGTGTCAGAGCAAAAGGCGTGAAAAAGTGGTTACACAGTTTTATGGAGCCTATCGCAGTGATCCTGCCTATTAATATTCTGGAGCTGTTCATCAGACCTCTTTCTCTATGTATGCGATTATTCGGAAACGTGGTAGGAGCATTTGTAGTTATGAAGCTGATAGAGAAGATAGTGCCGGTGGCACTGCCTATACCATTCAGCTGTTACTTTGATATTTTCGATGGATTTATCCAAGCATATGTATTTGTATTTTTAACATCACTTTTTATAAAAGAACAGGTAGAGTAAAGGAGATTATTTATTATGAACACACTTATTGCAATTGGAGCAGGTATCGCAGTTTTAACGGGTATTGGAGCAGGTATCGGTATTGGTATTGCTACTTCTAAGGCAGCAGAAGCAATTGCCAGACAGCCTGAGGCCGAAGGCAAAATCAGTAAAGTATTGCTGCTTGGTTCCGCACTGGCAGAGGCAACTGCTATTTATGGTTTCGTTATTGCGCTTCTGATTATCTTATTGTTACAGTAGTCAAAGTTTGAGGATTTTGAACAAGGAAGGTGGCAGGAATGCTTAGTTTAGATTGGAATCTGGTTTTTACTATTATCAATGTTTTGATTTTCTATCTGCTGATCAAAAAGTTTTTGTTTAAGCCGATTAATAAAATCGTGGCTGAACGGGAAAAGATGATTAATGATCAGTTTACTGAAGCTGAGAATAAAGTAAAAGAAGCAGAAGAATTAAAAGCAAAATATCAGGAATCTCTGAATCATGCAGAAGAAGAGGGCGAAGCCATGATGAAGGAATCCCGTGGAAAAGCACAGGATGAATATAATGATATCATCAAAGCAGCTCATGACAGATCCACTGATATTTTAAAGAGAGCAGATGAAGCTGCCAAGGAACAGAAAGAAAAAGCTGTGAGAGAAGTACAGAATCAGATTGCAGAATTGGCAATTGCAGCAGCAGCACAGGTGGCATCCATGCAGACATCTTCACAGAAAGATGGAGCAGTTTATGATGAATTCTTATCAAAAGTAGGTGAAAACAGTGACAGAGCAGGTAAATAAATATGTAGGAATGCTACGGGATCTGCAGATCAACCGAGAAATCGTGAATCAGACTCTGGAAATTCTGGACACCGTTCCTACGATGATGGAAGAAATGCAAAATCCTACAGTAGAGCTTCGCAGCAAGCACCTTGCCATTGAGCGAATTTTCCCTATGGAGATCAGAGATTTTCTGAAGCTTTTGTGCGATAACAATGCTATTGGAGATGCACATGAGATCTTAAACGACTATATTGTGCAACTGCCAAAGGGAAAAAATGTACCGGTAGTGCAGATCATCTATGTGACCAAGCCTACGGATTCTCAGCTTAGGGGAATAGAGGATTTTGTAAGAAATAAATATAAATGCCATGATGTGGAATTTGTAATGCATGAAGATAAGAGCCTGATCAGTGGTTTTATACTCCGTGTAGGCTTTGATGAGTATGACTGGAGTATCAAGGGCAGATTACAGGAACTGAATCAGCGATTAAAAGAGGTTGGGGATTCAGCTGTATCCAGTACGGAAGATATTATCAGCATTATCAAATCAGAGATAGAAAATTTTGACCAGGAAGCAAAGGACAAGGAAGTAGGATTTGTAAACTGGGTTGGTGACGGTATTGCTAATGTAACAGGTATTGATCATGTTATGTATGGTGAAATCGTATTATTTGACTGTGGTGTCAAAGGTATGGTACAGGATATCCGCAGAGATGAGATTGGCTGTATTTTATTCGGCCGTGACACGGATATCTGCGAAGGCAGCCGTGTTATTCGTACCGGTAAAAAAGCAGGTGTTCCTGTAGGAACTGCTTTTAAAGGACGTGTTATCAATGCGCTGGGAGAGCCTATTGACGGAAAGGGTGATATTATTGCCCAGGGCTATCGTCCTATCGAAAATGAGGCACCCGGTATCGTAGATCGTAAATCTGTTGGGGTGCCAATGGAAACAGGTATTTTGGCAATTGATTCCATGTTTCCAATTGGCCGTGGACAGCGTGAGCTGATCATTGGAGACAGACAGACCGGTAAAACTTCTATTGCTATTGATACAATTTTAAATCAAAAGGGAAAGCATGTTACCTGTATTTATGTGGCTATCGGACAGAAAGCATCTACCATTGCACAGATTGTTTCCACATTGACGCAGAATGATGCGCTGCGGTACACCACAGTTGTGGCCGCTACAGCATCTGACCCGGCTTCCTTACAGTATATTGCACCTTATGCAGGTACGGCGCTGGCTGAATACTTTATGTATAGAGGAAAAGATGTACTGATCGTTTATGATGATTTGTCCAAGCATGCGGTGGCATACAGGGCATTATCCCTGCTGTTAGAGCGTTCTCCGGGGCGTGAAGCTTATCCAGGTGATGTTTTCTATCTGCACTCCAGACTGTTGGAACGTTCCAGCAGGTTATCTGAAGAGAAGGGCGGCGGTTCCATCACAGCACTGCCTATTATAGAAACGCAGGCAGGTGATGTATCTGCTTATATTCCTACCAATGTTATCTCCATTACTGATGGTCAGATTTATCTGGAAAGTGATTTGTTCTTCTCCGGTATGCGTCCGGCTGTTAATGTAGGTCTGTCTGTATCCCGTGTAGGTGGTGCGGCTCAGACTAAGGCTATGAAGAAAGCTGCCGGCAGTGTGCGTATTGATCTGGCACAGTTTCGTGAAATGGAAGTATTTACCCAGTTCAGTTCGGATCTGGACGAATCTACAAAAGCACAGCTTCGTTACGGAAAGGGATTGATGGAACTGCTAAAACAGCCATTGTGTCATCCTATGAGTCTGTGTGACCAGGTTATTACTCTATGTGCAGCAACCCATCATGTATTTGCAGATCTGGACACCGATAAGGTAAAAGAATTCCAGGCTAAGCTGTTACAGTATTTTGAAGATGAGAAAATAGATATTGTAAATGAAATCAATACAACCAAAACATTATCAGACGATTTGATCAAGCAGATCGTGGATGCGGCAAACAATTTTAAAAGTAGGTGTTAGGCGTGGCAAGTGCGAGAGAATTGCAGGATAGAATAAAAAGTATCAAGGACACTATGAAAATCACCAGTGCCATGTATATGATTTCTTCCTCCAAATTGCAGAGAGCTAAAAAGGCGCTTTCAGATACAGAGCCTTATTTCTACAATCTGCAGGCGACAATGGCAAGAGTACTGAGTCATATGCCTGAGGTGGAACATCTTTATTTTGATAACCGAATAGAAGATGAACGAGAGACTGTAAAGAAAAAAGGTTATATTGTAATCACTGCGGACAAGGGTCTGGCAGGTGCTTACAACATGAATGTGATCAAACTGGTAAATGAGAAATTAGAGGAACCGGGAGAACATCATCTTTTCATGGTTGGAGAAATTGGAAGGCATTACTTTATGAAACGTAAGGATGTGGATATGGCACTGGAATTTCAGTGGACAGCGCAGCATCCAACCATGAATCGGGCCAGAATGATAGCTGAGACTATCATTGATCTGTATAAACATGAGCAGTTAGATGAAGTATATGTTGTATATACACAGGTAGTAAATAGTATGAAGATGGCGGCTGTAATTGATCAGGTCCTGCCACTTAGTACAGTTAAATTTACACAGCTGTCGATTAAAGAAAACAAAAAAGACGGCGAGGAACTGACGCTGGTTCCTTCTGCAACAGCGGTTATTAACAGTATCGTACCTAACTATATTACCGGATTTTTATACGGCGCACTGGTAGAAGCTTTTGCCAGTGAGCAAAATGCCAGAATGCTGGCGATGCAGACGGCTACCTCCAGTGCACAGGGAATGCTGCATGAACTGTCTATTGCTTATAACCGAGTCAGACAGGCAGCGATTACCCAGGAAATCACTGAAGTAATCGGTGGTGCCAAGGCATTGAAGAAAAAGAAGAAAAAGCTGACTGGAAGGGAGGCTGTTGTATCTAATGGATGAACAAAAAGAATTAAGCAGGGGCAAAATCGTACAGATATCCGGTCCGGTTGTGGATGTGGAATTTATAAATGATGAACTGCCCCATATTAAAGACGCATTGACTGTTGATAATCATGGTAAAAAATGTGTCATGGAAGTATCTCAGCATATAGGACATAATACAGTTCGTTGTATCATGTTGGCAGCCAGCGAAGGACTTTGCAAGGATATGGAGGTTATTGCTACCGGAAGCGGTATTACTGTTCCGGTTGGAAATAAAACTTCAGGCAGATTGTTTAATGTTTTAGGAGATACCTTAGATGGCGGAGAGAGTCTGGATGATGAAGAACATTGGTGTATTCACAGAAATGCTCCCAGCTTTGAGGATCAGAGTCCTGTAGTAGAGATTCTGGAAACGGGGATTAAAGTTATTGATCTGCTGGCTCCTTACGCAAAAGGCGGTAAAATTGGTTTGTTTGGCGGCGCAGGTGTTGGTAAGACCGTTTTGATCCAGGAATTGATACAGAACGTGGCAACTGAGCATGGTGGATATTCTATTTTCACAGGTGTTGGAGAACGTTCACGTGAAGGTAATGATCTTTGGTGTGAAATGAAGGAATCCGGTGTCTTAGAGAAAACCACTTTGGTGTTCGGACAGATGAACGAGCCACCCGGAGCGCGTATGCGTGTGGCTGAAACCGGACTTACCATGGCAGAATATTTTCGTGACAGAGAACATCAGGATGTACTTTTATTCATTGATAATATTTTCCGTTTTATACAGGCTGGTTCTGAAGTATCTGCGCTTTTGGGACGTATGCCTTCAGCAGTAGGCTATCAGCCCACACTGGCAAACGAGCTGGGTGAGTTGCAGGAGAGAATCGCGTCTACCAGAAAAGGTTCTGTTACTTCAGTGCAGGCAGTTTATGTGCCGGCGGATGACTTGACGGATCCGGCGCCGGCTACCACCTTTGCACATCTGGATGCAACAACTGTTCTTTCCAGAAAGATTGTGGAGCAGGGTATTTATCCGGCAGTTGATCCACTGGAATCCAACTCCAGAATCTTAGAGCCTGATGTAGTAGGTGAAGAGCATTATGATGTTGCCAGACGTGTACAGGAAATCCTTCAGAAATATAAAGAATTGCAGGATATCATTGCGATTCTTGGTATGGAAGAATTATCTGATGCAGATAAGACTACCGTTTATCGTGCCAGAAAGGTACAGAGATTTTTATCGCAGCCATTCCATGTAGCTGAGACCTTTACCGGTGTACCGGGTAAATATGTTCCGTTGGAAGATACCATTAAAGGCTTTAAGGCAATTGTAAACGGAGATATGGATAATTATCCGGAATGGGCATTTTTTAATGTGGGAACCATTGACGAAGTAATTGAGAAAGCAAAGAGTGAACATGAGTAAAGTATTTGATTTGAAAATATTAGCAAGTGATCATATATTTTATGACGGAAAATGTACCAACCTTGTAATACCTGTGGAGGATGGAGAAATCGGTATCATGGCAAATCATGAAGATATTGCGATTTCCATGAGTCCCGGATCCTTGCATCTGGTACAGGAAGATGGTACAGTGATCCAGGCGGTTACCGGTACGGGTATTGCTTCTGTCAATCATAATACAGTTATCATTCTGGTGGACTTTGCAGAAAAACCGGAAGAAATAGATGAAAAGAGAGCACAGGCAGCAAAAGAACGTGCAGAAGAGAGACTTAGACAAAAACAGAGTATCAGAGAATATCATACTTCCCAGGCATCGTTGGCAAGAGCCATGGCAAGACTGAGCGGTAGGAAACATATGGAGTAAAGTATGGGGGTTCATCTAAAAAAGATGAACTCCTGTTTTTAATATGCTATAATCAAAATAATTATGGAGGATTTTGTTATATGCAAACCAATTTACAGAGAGATGTATTAGTTATGAATCTGGATAAGCAGTTTGAAACTATGTGCGACCAGATGTTTCATAAGAAAATAACGGAATGTGATAATCATGAAATATATGTTGTGCTGTTAAACCTTGTAAAAGAACTGACACTGGTAACAGAGCGTCTGGACGGCGAAAAAAAGGTTTATTATATTTCAGCAGAATTCCTGATTGGAAAGCTGCTCAGCAATAATCTGATAAACCTTGGAATATATGATAAAGTAAAGGATTTATTGGAACAGAACGGAAAGAATCTGGCTGAAATTGAAGAAATTGAGCCGGAGCCTTCCCTTGGAAATGGCGGACTGGGCAGATTAGCAGCCTGCTTTATGGATTCTGTTTCCACATTAGGGATCCCGGGAGAGGGAATCGGACTGAACTATCATTATGGTCTGTTTCATCAGAAGTTTGAGGATCATCTTCAGACAGCCGAAAAAGATAACTGGATAGAGCCACAGTCCTGGCTGAAGAAAACAGATATTATTTTCCCAGTGGAATTTGGTGCGGATAAGAAAAAGGTAAAAGCCAGATTATACAATCTTGATGTAGTTGGCTATGCAAATGGCGTCAATAAACTTCGACTATTTGATCTGGATACTGTGGATGAAAGTCTGGTAAAATCAGGGATCACTTTTGACAAAGAAGCAATTGATAAAAATTTGACATTGTTTTTATATCCTGATGATTCTGATGAAGCGGGAAATAAACTGCGTATTTACCAGCAGTATTTTATGGTAAGTGCAGCAGCGCAGCTGATTTTATATGAAATGCATGAAAATAAATATGATCTGCGAAGACTTTATGACTTTGCAGCTATCCAGATCAATGATACTCATCCGACTATGATTATTCCGGAACTAATCCGACTGATGGTGGCAGAAAAGGCATTTCCACTGGATGAAGCAATAGAGGTAGTGACTAAAACCTGTGCATACACGAACCATACTATTTTGGCAGAGGCTTTGGAAAAATGGCCATTGAAATATCTGGAAGAAATCGTGCCACAGCTTGTTCCCATCATCAAAGAACTGGACAAGCGTGCTAAAGCAAAGTATAAGGATGAGGCTGTAGCCATTATTGACAAGGATGATTTTGTTCACATGGCACATATTGATATTCATTATGGCCACTCTGTTAATGGTGTTGCAGCTATTCATACAGAAATTCTGAAAAACACAGAATTACATGCTTTTTACAAAATTTATCCTGAAAAATTCAATAATAAGACAAATGGAATTACATTCAGACGCTGGTTATTATCCTGTAATCATGAACTCGCTGATTATCTGGCAGACAAGATTGGATATGGCTATAAGAAAAACGCACAGATTATGACAAAATTCCTGGAATACAAAGAAGATGAGACTGTGCTGGATCAGCTGGATGCAATTAAAACCCAGAAAAAGAAAGAACTGGCAGATTTTATCCAGAAAAAAGAAGGCATTACTATTAATCCGGATTCCATCTATGACATTCAGGTGAAACGTCTCCATGAATATAAGAGACAGCAGATGAACGCCTTGTATATCATCCATAAATATCTGGAAATCAAGAAAAATGTTGTAAAAGGTCTCCATCCGGTACGACCGGTAACATATATTTTTGGTGCAAAAGCGGCACCGGCTTATGTGACGGCAAAGGATATCATTCATCTGTTGCTGGTATTGCAGGAGATTATCAATAATGACCCGGATGTTAACCAGTGGATGAAAATAGTTATGGTGGAAAACTATAACGTAACCTACGCAGAGAAGATTATACCTGCATGTGATATTTCAGAGCAGATTTCACTTGCATCCAAAGAAGCCAGTGGTACCGGAAATATGAAGTTCATGTTAAATGGAGCCATCACTCTGGGTACGGATGACGGCGCCAATGTGGAAATTCATGAGCTGGTTGGCGATGACAATATTTATATCTTTGGTGCAAAAGCGAGTGAAGTTATAAAACATTATGAAAAAGCAGACTATGTTTCAAAAGAATATTATAAAAAAAGCAATGTTATAAAAGAGGCAGTTGATTTTATCATTGGAAAACAGACTATGGCTGTTGGACATGCCGAAAATTTAAATCGGTTATATAAGGAATTGACAGAGAAAGACTGGTTCATGACACTCTTGGATCTGGAAGATTATATCGCAACCAAAGATAAGGCCATTGCTGATTACGAGGACAGAGCCAAATGGAAACGCATGATGTTGGTAAATATTGCACATGCAGGCTACTTTTCGGCCGACCGAACTGTTTGGGATTATAATAATGAAATCTGGCACGTGCCGATCCAGGGAAATCGTTCCGTTACTTTAAGTCCTAAGAACAGGGGAATGGATGGCTTGGGACCACAGGAAGAGCAGGAGAATAAATAGGAAAATTCCAGTATAAGGGTAGTAAAAAGCAGCTATTGTTATAGCTGCTTTTTACTA
>JAQUUX010000158.1 GCA_028693705.1 Lachnospiraceae bacterium
CAATGTCTTTCAATCTCATAGCTTCTAATTCTTCGATTTTCAAAACAACTTCTTCTATCTTACATTTTGGTTTTCCCAAGGGTACAAAATATGTATCCTTGGGGAAAAATTCTACTTTTCTACATTTAATTGGTCTTGCCATGCAATTCCCCCCTGCACTTTTTACAGAGACCCAACAAAGTAATATTTACATCATTTACTTCCAGCTCTCTTTTCATTTCAACTTTCTGATTCAATTTAATATAGTCTAAATTAATGTCAGCATCATCTATATCTATGATAGCATTACAATTAGAACATTTAAAATGAATGTGTAAGGGCTTCTTACTATAGATTTTCAATTCATAATATTTCACACCATCCATCGGAATTTCTTTCACAATTCCTAGTCTTTCAAAGAGTTTTAGACTTCTGTAGACAGTTGCAAGCCCGATTTTATCATTCTTCACCCTCTGATATATTTCATCAGCCATAAGATGACTTGATGACTGCATCAGTTCAAGTAAAATTTTTTCTTTTTGTTTAGTGTTTTTAATGTTATTACGTGATAATATTTCCCGATACCATAAAAGATTTTTCTGCAAACAGATCGCCTTTCTTAATCGTTACAATGACCCTCGTGAGAGTGTTCTGTACAAACACTTCCTGTAGATTTTAATCCACCAGCAATATATAGTTTTACAGCATCATCCGCATTTCCCTGTGCTCCGACTACAACTTCAATCCCATTTTCCTTAAATAAATCCTGTGCTGTTTCTCCCATTCCACCCGCAATGATAACATCCGCTTTCTGCTCTTTTAAAAAGACAGGAAGATATCCTGGTTTGTGTCCTGGGTTAGGTACAAATACTTTGTTTCTTACTTCAACATTCTCTACCTCATACATAGTAAATCCTTCACAATGTCCAAAATGTCCACTTACAAACTTTCCATCACTCGCTACTGCTATATTCATCTTTTATTCCTCCAATTATTTTTTTTTATGATAAGTGAAACAGGTTACTATCCCACTTGATTTTATTTTTCCATAAGACTATTCATACGAACCCACATTTCCTCAATCGCTTTTCTTGCAGGACTTTCTGCAAACTCTGTGATTGGTTTTAATGTGTTAACAGACTTCATAACCAATTTATCAAAAGGTATTTTTCCTACTACAAAAAGATTCTTTTCTCTTGCAAATTTCTCAATCTGAGCGGTCATATCTGGATTGATGTCATACTTATTCACACAAATCATTACTTGTGTTTCAAAATGTTTGGCAAGCTCTAAAATTCTTTTTAAATCATCCAGCCCAGATCTGGTTGGTTCTGTTACGATAAGTGCTATATCCGTATCCGTAATCGATGCAATTACAGCGCACCCGATTCCAGGAGAACCATCAAGAATTATGATGCTGTTATTTTCTGTAAAACGTTTTGCATTCTTTCTTAGTTCCGTAACCAGTTTTCCGGATCCATCGCTACCAATTCCCATCATTGCTCTGGATATGATCCCTTTATCCGTTTTTGTTATAAATTTATCTGCCGTTTTTTCGTCCACCAACTTAATCGCGTTCTGCGGGCACACCAAAGTACAAGCTCCACATCCTTCACAGCTAAATGGGTCAATAGTCCAATTTTTTATTGCACCGAACTTACAGACTTCTTCACAGATTTCACATTCTATGCATTGACTCTTGTTTATCTTTGCTTTTTTACCACCATAGAAGTTTTTCTTTTCAACATCCATACCTTTATAGAACAGATACAGGTTGGGTGCATCTACATCGCAATCAACTTTTATCACATTTTTAGCCAATTCAGACAAAGCAGCTACAACGGTTGTTTTTCCGGTTCCGCCTTTTCCGCTTAACACTGATATTACCATGTAAACGCCTCCTTTATCTTCTCTGCCATATTGATAAAGTTCTTTTTGTGGTTGTCGTTCTCACATAACATCATTCCCTTTGAATATAACGAGGCAGCTTCCATACTGTAGGAAACGGTTCCAAATAATGTAATTTTATTTGTTCGACAAAAAGTTTTCACCATATTATCTTGTCCGTCATCTTTATTAATGATAATTCCGTATGGGATGTTATAAAGTTTTACAAGTTCCACCGCCATTTTTAAATCATGCAACCCAAATTCTGAAGGTTCTGTAACTAAAATTGCTGCATCTACATACTTAAGTGCTGTTACTACATTACAAGAAGTGCCTGGTGGGCAATCTACAAGATGATCTTCCTTCGGTAATTCTTTCAAGAGTTTGCGTATTACCGGAACTGCCATCGGTTCCCCTACGTTAAGAATGCCTCGATAACAATGAATCTCCTTCGCCATACCACTTTCCAACTTACCAATAGAACGTTTCGCATAAGATAATGCATCTGCCCCACAGACCAGCCTGCAGGCTCCACAGTCATGACACAATTTTTCAAAAACAACAATCTCTTTCCCAGCTTTTGCAAGTGCATGGAACTGACATGCTTTTGCACAAGCTCCACATAAAACACACTTTTTCTGATCAATTACAGGATATTCTACAAAAACATCTTCTCTTTTTTGAATAGAAGGATTCAAAAAGATAAATCCATTCGGCTCTTCCACATCACAATCAACATAACTAACCCCCAATGTCATTGCGAGATTTGTAGATACTGTTGTTTTACCAGTTCCTCCTTTTCCACTCAGTATTGCTATATTCATGCCA